>NZ_AHZC01000015.1 GCF_000247475.1 Rhizobium sp. PDO1-076
AATCATCACTGCCTATGAGGACGTGCGCCAGTCGGGCCGCGAACTGGCCAAGGCCGTGATTGCCCGGATCGACGGCGTTGAGCCGCAATTGCTGCAGAGCGTCAGCCAGCCGATCTGGGGCGATTGAGGTCAATCGAGCTCAGGCCCATCTTGCTCAGGCCCATTGCACTTAGACAGGCAACGGCATGGCTTCCGGTGTCCACAGGGTGACACGGTCGCGCCCTCCGAGCTTCGACCGATAGAGCGCGATGTCGGCCCGCTTGAGCAATTCATCGGATGACAGGGCGCAGCCGCTGGCAACACCGATACTGACGGAGACCGAAATCTCGCCCTCATCGACCTTGAAACCTTCCCGGGCGAGCACCTCACGCAGGCGATTGCCGAACGCCATGGCGTCGCCTTCTTCGGTATCCGGCAGAAAGGCGGCAAACTCCTCGCCGCCCAGGCGGGCCACGACACAGCCCGCAACCGTCTCGCACGACGACAGCAGCGCACCGAAGGCAGACAGAACCATATCGCCCGCGGAGTGCCCATGCTGGTCGTTGATCCGCTTGAAATGATCGATGTCCATGTAGAGCAAGGCACCCCGACCAAGGTCTTCTGACGTCAATCGATCGAGCTTTGAGAAGAATGCCCGCCGATTGGCAAGGCCTGTCAGCGCATCCGTTTCCGCAGCTTTCCTGTGCTCCCATTCCATTCTTTCCTTCATCAGGACGAAGAACGAAAAGCCGCCGACGATGATGTGGACGAAGAGTTCGAAGGTAATGATACCGTACCAGAATGGCTGCAAGACGCGCGTATCGCCACCGGCCACCACCGGCCACAGAAAGGAAAACGGGATCCTCAGAAGATAGATAGAGCCGTGCAGGAAAAACCAGATGGCGACCACAACCCGGCTTGGCAGCGTTTCGCCGACCTTGTCTCTCAAGACCTCCCGGGCGATCAGTATGGAATAGGTCGCGACCAGCACGGAGTACACGCAGAGGCGGATATTGACGCTGCTGCCGATCTCAGGAACCCCGGCGGTCAACACGGTCCAGAACACCGGTCCGGCAAAGGCGGCGGCGATATGCAGCCGGCGCCCGTCGAACAGCCTCAGACCGACCCAGACAAAGGCCAGCCCTGCCAGAGCCAGACTGTTGCCAAGCGAGATGGTGAAAAAATTGTAGTCGCGCGTCCGCTGGGACAGCAAGGCGAAACCGATTGCCGCCGTAAAGAACGACAGCGACCACATCAAAAGCTCAAGGCGATGCCGTGCACGGAGCCAGTCCAGGATGAAAAACACGCTGAAGACCAGAAGTGCTGCAAAGCTACCCAGCATTATGGTCGGAAGGTGAATGGCGGCCACGGAACAAACACTCGATCAGTTCTGCCGAAGACCCCCACGTCCGCAGCTAGTCCGACCGTAAGGAGCGAGCGGTTAATCCCGGCATAATGGGCGAGCGTATAATGCCCCCATAAAATGCATGGCAGCTATGCAATGCAACTATCGCGCCGATCTCGGCAGCAAAAAGGCCCGGGTTCCCGAGCCTTTGAACAGCGATGGATAGAGACTGCAAGGACTCAGGCGCCGCTGCCCCACGGGCCATGGTGAATATCTTTGCCGTCAATACGGTCGAAACCGTGAGCGCCGAAGAAGTCACGCTGCGCCTGGATTAGGTTGGCTGTGCCGCGTGCCTGGGCATAGGCGTCGAAATAGGTCAGCGCCGAGGCAAGCGCCGGGACTGGCAGGCCAGCGGTAACAGCGGCGGCCACGACGCGGCGCAGCGATGGCAGGCTCTGCTTGACCATGGCCGAAAACGCAGGCGTCACAATCAGGTTGGCCGCATCGGGATTGGCGGTGAACGCCTGGGTAATCTCGTCGAGGAACTGCGAGCGGATGATGCAGCCGGCGCGCCAGATCCTGGCGATCGTCGGCATCGGTAGCGACCAGTTGAATTCCTTGGATGCTGCCGACATCACGGCAAAGCCCTGGGCATAGGCGGCGATCTTGGCGGCAAACAGCGCAAGCTCGAGATCCGTCTCGATCGCGCCGCCCTCAAGCTTGAACACGCGGGCCGGGTTGCCGAAGATCTTTTGCGCCGCTTCGCGCTCATCCTTGACGGAAGACAGGCTGCGGGCGGCAACGGCGGCTTCGATCGCGGTCGCCGGAATGCCCATCTGCTGGGCTTCGATCACCGACCACTTGCCGGTGCCCTTCTGCCCGGCCTTGTCGAGAATGACGTCAACGATCGGCGCGCCACTTTCCGGATCGGCAGCAGCCAGCACCTTCTCGGTGATCTCGATCAAGTAAGAATTCAGCCGACCCTTGTTCCAGGCGCCGAACGTGTTGCCGATCTCGCCGGCCTTCTTGCCGAGGCCGTCGCGCAGGATGCCATAGATTTCAGCGATCATCTGCATGTCGGCATATTCGATGCCATTGTGGATCGTCTTGACGAAGTGACCGGCGCCGTCGGTGCCGAGCCAGGCGACACAAGGATCGTTGTCATACTTTGCAGCGATCGAGGTCAGCACGGGTTCGACGCGCTTCCAGCTTTCTTCCCGGCCACCCACCATGATCGACGGACCGTGGCGCGCGCCTTCTTCACCGCCGGAAACGCCCATGCCGATGAAGGTGAAATCAGTAGTATCGAGACGGGCGAAACGGGCAACCGTGTCGCGGAAATTGGCATTGCCGGCATCGATCATGATGTCGTTCTTCGACAGATACGGCATCAGCGCATCGATCTGCTGGTCGACCGCTTCGCCGGCCTTGATCATGATGATGATCGGGCGTGGCGGGCGGATTGCGGCGACGAATTCTTCGATCGTGTGGCAACCGATGATCCGCTCGGCCAAGGGACCGGCCTCGCCGAGGAATTCGTCGGTGCGTGCCGTGGTACGATTGAAGACCGCGATACGATTGCCCTTTTCGGCAATGTTAAGCGCAAGATTGGAGCCCATGACTCCGAGACCGATCAGTCCGATTTCCGCCTGCTGCACGACAAAGACCTCCGCATGCAAATCGATTAAGGAGGGCTTTTCTCGCATTCTCCGGCGTCAGCGGCAAGGATGAAATTTGATCAATCGGTAAACTTGACAGTTCATATCAGGAAAAATGATGTCAGGCTGCGGGATGATCGTCATCGTCGGTAATCACCCGCCAGGCTGCACCGTCGAGATCCTCGTACTGGCCGCTCTTCAGCGCCCAGAGGAAGGCATAGAGACCGAGCCCGCCGAGGAACAATGCGATCGGAATGAGGAAAATCAGCATGTTCATGCGGCAAGCCTCGTTTCGGCAACGGGGTCAGTGACCTCTCCAAACGTCTCGGCGATGCCCGCAGCGCTCTCCGCGCTCATCGCCAGACGATTGAGGCGCAGCGCATTGGCAACGACGATCAGTGACGAAGTCGACATGGCGATCGACGCGATCAACGGCGTGGCATAGCCGAGGAGCGCAATCGGCACGGCAATGACATTATAGCCGATTGCCAGGACGAAGTTCTCGCGGATCAACCGGCCAGCACGGCGAGAAGCCTCGATCGCAAACGGCACGGCATCGAGACCATCGCGCATGAAAACGAAATCAGCCGCCTGGCGTCCGACATCCGCCGCCGTCGCCGGCGCCATCGAGACATGCGCTGCAGCCAGCGCCGGGGCATCATTGATACCGTCGCCGACCATCAGCAGGCGGTGTGCATTGTCAGCCGCAAACGCGCAGACTTCCGCCTTTTCCCGCGGCGACAATTCGGCCCGCCAGCGCTCGATGCCGAGCTGGGTTGCCAGCTGCGCCACGACCGGCGCGCGGTCGCCGGACAAAATGCCGAGCGTCAGTCCAGAAGCCTTCAGGCTGTGGATCGCGGCCTCAGCCCGCGGCCGTAGCATGTCCTCGAAATGGAAGGTCCCGATTTCGGCACCGTTCAACGACAGCACCACCTCGGAATAGACATTCGCCTCGTCATGCCCAACGGTATCGGCACAGGCAAAGCGGCGGTTGCCCAGCCGGTAAAGGCCGGATGGGCTCTGGGCCTCGACACCTGAGCCAGGCACTTCACGAACCGACGCAAAGCCGAGCGACTGGCCGCCATAGGCGCTGCACAGCGCCTGTGACAGCGGATGGCGCGAATGCGCGGCAAGGCCGGCGGCAATGGAGAAAACGCCCGGCTCGATCCGGTTTGCATTGATCAACCGCGGTCGGCCGAGCGTCAGCGTTCCCGTCTTGTCGAAGGCGACCATGTCGATTTCGGCGAGCCGCTCCATAGCGGACCCGTCCTTGACCATGATGCCCGCCTTGAACAGGCGGCCGGCCGCAACAACCTGGACAACCGGCACGGCAAGACCGAGCGCACAGGGGCAGGTGATGATCAGTACGGCAATCGCCACCATCATCGCATGTTTCCAATCGCCGTCGTAAAGGCCCCAGGTAACGAAGGATGCAATCGCCAGGAAATGGACGGCCGGTGAATAGAAGCGGGCAGCCCGGTCGGCAATGCGGCGGTAACGCGCCCTGCCCCCTTCGGCGGCCTCCATCAGTTGGATGATTTCCGACAGGAATGAATTCTGCGCCGTCGCCGTGGCCTCGATGGTCAGTGACCCAGTCAAGCTCAATGTCCCGGCCTGGACGGCCGCACCCGGACGAATGGAGACCGGCGCACTTTCCCCATTGACGATCGACATGTCGAGATCGGTCTCGCCAGAGATGACCAGGCCATCCACCGGAATACGATCGCCGGCGGCAATCGCCACATGGTCACCCACCCGGATGTCCTCGACCGGACGATAGTCGCGTGCACCATCGGCATCGATCACCATGGCACCGCGCGGGCTGAGCCGCGCCAGACCACTGATCGCCGAACGCGCGCGGTCGCGCATGATGTGGTCAAGCGTGCGACCGATCAGCAGGAAGAACAGCAGCGACGCCGTCGCATCGAAATAGGCATGTTCGCCGTGATGGATCGTCTCCCAGATCGATGCGAAATAGGACAGCGTAATGCCGATCGCGATTGGCACGTCCATATTCGTACGGCCGTGTTTCAACGCGCTCCAGGCCGACTGATAGAAGAACCGGCCGGCATAGATCAGCGCAGGTGCTGCGATCAGGCCGGAAATCCAGTGAAAGAGATCGCGCGTCGAAGCATCCGCACCGGACCAGACGGACACCGATAGCAGCATGATATTGGTCGCCGCAAAACCCGATACGGCAACCGCCCGGATCAACTGGTTGCGTAGCGCATCGGAGGCTTCTTCCGCCGCCGTGAACAGGTGCGAATCATAGCCGGTGGCGGCGATCGCCCGGGCAAGCTGAACCGGATCGGTCTCGACGCCGTCGACCATCTCGCGCCAGACAATGGAGACCCGCTTGGTCGACAGGTTGACCCGCGCCCGCTCAACTTCAGGCAAAGCCTTGAGTGCACGCTCCACGGTCATGATGCAGGTGCCGCAATGCACGGCGGGAACGCTGAGATCGACCTGAAAGAGCCCCGGCCCGACCGCGCGGCTCGACAGCTTCATTTCCTCGGTCGAGGGCAAGGCATGCCCTGCCCGCTCGATGTCGAGCGCACCTTCTGTTCCTGCCGCGCAGCAGCTCATGGTTATTCTCCCGCAATCGCGATGCGATTGGCTTCATGCATGATGGTCTTGCCGCCCTGTATGGCGATCATCTCGACGATCCAGTTGCCGGAAAGAACCGCATGCTCCGCGACATAGAGACCGTCGCCGGCCGGTGTCAGAGCCAACTGGAAGTCCTGGTGTTCGCCGACCGGCCGTTTGAAATGTGCGGTGACACTGTCGGCCACGACAGGCTTTTCGCCGGGAAGTGTCAGCGTGTAGCGAATGGCCGTACCTTCGACCTCAAGCTGCCCCTTGATGCCGGTGGCCAGCATCTCGCGGATGGCCGTCGTCTTGCCATTGAACTGCTGGCTGGCCACATAGGTGTTCTTCACCACCAGCCCGCTCCAGGTGGAGGTGGCAAAATAGGCCATGGTAAAGTTCACCGTGATGATCGTGCCGAAGAAAAGCACCATGGCAGCCAGCATGTGCCATCCCGTGAAGGTGAAGGTCTTGATCGTTTTCTGGCTCATTTCTTGGCTCCCGGGGCATTGAAGACGGCGGTATAGGTATCCTGCTCGCTGCTTGCGGTATCCTTGGCGATGAACTGGACATTCTCGGCATCGCTGGCGATCTTGTCGCCCGGCATGGTCACGAAGACTTTGAGGGTGGTCGCCTCGTCCGGTTCGACCGAAACGGTAAACGTGCGGCCCGGCGCCTCGTTGATGCCATTGATCTTCATCACGGCGTCCGGCAGTCCTTCCAGCGAGACGATGATATCACGCGGCTGGGCGATCATGTTGAGAATCCGGATCGTGTAACCGTTGCGGATCGAGCCGTCGGATTCCAGCACAAATTGCGGGTTCCGGTCATGCAGGACATTGAGTTCCAGCCGGTCGCGACCGAGCAGCGTGACGATCAGGCCGACACCGACGGCACTCCAGACAAACATGTAGAGCAGCGTCCGCGGCCGGAAAATCACCCGCCAGTCGAAATGACGAACCTTGTCGCTGAACGAACCATCCGCTTCGCGCACCCGTGCCGGTTCGATCACCGTCGTTCCGCCGTTCGTCGCCAGTGCCATGTTCGATTGATATTCCTCCAGCGTCGCATAGGCGATCAGGCCAAGCGGCTTGCCGACCTTGTCCATCACGCCGTCACAGGCATCGATGCATAGCGCGCAGGTGATGCATTCCAACTGCTGCCCGTCCCTGATATCGATGCCCATGGGACAGACGGCGACGCAGGCATTGCAATCGACGCAATCGCCAACCGCCTCGCCGGCGGCCACCGCCTTCTTGGCGTGGCGGGTGCGCGGTTCGCCGCGCCAGTCGTTATAGGTGACGACCAGCGACTTCTCGTCGAGCATGGCCGCCTGGATGCGTGGCCACGGACACATGTAGATACACACCTGTTCGCGCATCAGACCGCCAAACACATAGGTCGTAGCGGTCAGGACGGCGACGGTCATATAGGCAACCGGCTCGGCCCGGCCGGCCACGAAGTCCATGGCGAGCGACGGCGCATCGGCGAAATAGAAGATCCAGGCGCCCCCGGTCAGCACCCCGATCAACACCCAGATCGCATGCTTGGAAACCCGTTTCCAGACCTTCGACAGGCTCCAGGGCGCACTTTCCAGCTTGATCCGGGCGTTGCGATCGCCCTCGATAAACCGCTCGACCACGAGGAACAGATCGACCCAGACGGTCTGCGGACAGGTATAGCCACACCAGGCACGGCCGACGGCGGAGGTGATCAGGAACAGACCGAACCCGGCCATCACCAGCAGGCCGGCAACGTAGAAGAACTCCTGCGGCCAGATCTCGATGAAGAAGAAATAGAAGCGGCGGTGTGCAAGATCGATCAACACCGCCTGGTCCGGCGCATAAGCGCCGCGATCCCAGCGCAGCCAGGGCGTCAGGTAGTAGATGCCAAGCGTGATCGCCATGACGATCCATTTGAACCGGCGAAACTGGCCCTCGGCGCGCTTGGGAAAGATCTTCTTGCGAGCCTGGTACAGCGGACCACGCAGCTTGGCCGACATCACCGCCTCGGCTTCGTGTCTCTCGACCTCGCCGCCATTGGCGACTTGTTTCTGATCGGCAAGCATATTCGTGGCACCCGCGCCTGTTTCTGATGCTTGCTTGTCCCACCTGGGGACGCAATCCGCCTTGACTTAAGTCAAGCAGCGGCGAAGCGTCGCAAGGCATCAAGCCTGCTCAGTTTGAGCAAGGCAGGCGCAAAAAAATGGCCGCATCCAAGGATGCGGCCAGTCTTGCAACAGACTTGTGCTTTCGGGTCGGTCCGCTATTCGCCACCACCCAGCGAATGAACATAGACGGTCAGCTGCTTGACGGTTGCGTCACCCAGACGCGTCCCCCAGCCAGGCATGACGCCGTGCTTCGGCGCGTTGATCTGGGCGATGATCCCCGCTTCCGTTCCCGCCTTCAGCCAGATGGCATCGGCAAGGTTCGGGGCACCGAAATCCCGCAGACCCTTGGCATCCTCGCCATGGCAGGCTGCGCAATTGTCGATAAACACCTGACGACCGGGTTCAACCAGTGCCGGATTGGACGGCGTGCCGGTCAGGCTGACGACATAGGCGGCAACCTGCTTAACCTGTTCGGGCTCGATGATCTCGGCAAAAGCCGGCATCTCGGAGATCCGGGTGTCGGCATCGCCATCGTAGCGAATGCCGTGGGCAATGGTGGTGTGCAGCGATTCCAGATCACCACCCCACAGCCAGTCGTCATCATTCAGGTTCGGATAACCCGCACCACCGGCAGCACCCGATCCGTGGCAAGGGGCACAGTTGACCTTGAAGGCCGCAGCGCCACCGGCAACCGCAAACTGTGCCAGGCCGGGATCGGCGACGATTTCGTTCAACGGCAAGGTTGTGATCTTGTCGAGATAGACCGACTGAGCAGCCTTTGCGCTGGTCAGTTCGGCCGCAACCTCGGCCCGGCTCGAATAACCGAGCAGACCCTTGGTCGCACCGGTCAGCATCGGGATCGCCGGATAGGCCACCATGTAGCCGATGGCCCAGATGATCGTCGCATAGAAGGTGTAGACCCACCAGCGAGGCATGGGGTTGTTCAGTTCCCGGATGCCGTCCCATTCATGGCCAGTGGTTTCGACGCCACTGATTTCGTCAATGTGTTTTTCTGCCATTTGTTAATCCTCCTTGAGAGGGATGCTGGCTGCTTCTTCCGCCAGCCGCTTGGCGCCCGGACGCAGCGTGAAGGCGACGACGCCAACAAAATACAGGGCCATTGCAAGCAGCCCCCAGCTGTCGGCGAAGTGGCGCAAGGCCGTATAGGTTTCCATGATGCCCTCCTCAGCGATAACCGGTTGCGTCGTCATAGGTGGAGAAATCGACCAGCGTGCCGAGCATCTGGAGATAGGCGACAAGCGCGTCCATCTCCGTCAAACGGGCAGGATCACCATCGAAATCACCAACCTTGGCTTTCGGATAGCGGGCCAGAAGTGCCTCGGTGTCGGCATTCGGATCCGCCTGTGCGGCAAGATCGGCGGATGCCTGCTCGACCATCTCGTCAGAATAGGGAACACCGACGCGACGGTTGGCGACCAGCTCCATACTGACATCCGGTACCTTGAGCACCGTCGTCTGCAGATAGGAGTAGCTAGGCATGACCGATTCCGGCACGACGTCGCGCGGTTCGTTCAGGTGCTGAACGTGCCATTCGTTGGAATAGCGGTCACCGACGCGGGCCAGGTCCGGACCGGTGCGCTTAGAGCCCCACTGGAACGGATGGTCGTACATCGATTCAGCCGCCAGCGAATAATGCCCGTAGCGCTCGACCTCATCCTTGAACGGACGGATCATCTGGCTGTGACAGACATAGCATCCTTCGCGGATGTAGATGTTGCGACCGGCTAGTTCCAGCGGCGTGTAAGGCCGCATGCCTTCGACCTTTTCGATCGTGTTTTCGAGGTAGAACAGCGGCGCGATTTCCACGATGCCGCCGATGGTGACCACCAACAACGACCCGAGGAGAAGAAGGCTCCCGTTCTTCTCGAAGATGACATGTTTATCAAGAATAGACATATGAGCCTTCCTTCTTATTCAGCCGGCTGCACGGCAGCAGGAATGACGGATCCGGGGATCGGTGCTTCCTGTCGCTCGTAGCCGAGGATGGTCATCAGGACGTTGTAGGCCATGATCAGCGAACCGAGCAGGTACATGGCACCGCCAATGGCACGCAGCACGAAATAGGGATGCATGGCCGCGACCGATTCAGCGAACGAGTAGACCAGGAAGCCCTGTTCATCATATTCGCGCCACATCAGCCCCTGCTGGATGCCGGCAACCCACAGAACGGCGGCGTAGACGACGATGCCGAGCGTGGCGAGCCAGAAGTGCCAGTTGACCAGGCGCATCGAGTACAGACGGTTGCGGTTCCACAGCTTCGGCGTGAGGTAATAGATCGCCCCGAAGGTGATCATGCCGACCCAGCCGAGTGCGCCGGAGTGAACGTGACCGATGGTCCATTCGGTATAGTGGCTCAGCGAGTTGACCGCCTTGATCGACATCATCGGGCCTTCGAAGGTCGACATGCCGTAAAAGGCGATAGCGATGACCATCATGCGGATGATCGGGTCGGTACGGATCTTGTCCCAGGCGCCGGACAGCGTCATCAGACCGTTGATCATGCCGCCCCAGGAGGGCATCCACAGCATGATCGAGAACACCATGCCGAGTGTCTGCGCCCAGTCGGGTAGAGCGGTATAGTGCAGGTGGTGCGGGCCGGCCCAGATATACATGAAGATCAGCGCCCAGAAGTGGATGATCGACAGGCGGTAGGAATAGACCGGACGGTTGGCCTGCTTCGGCACGAAATAATACATCATGCCGAGGAAGCCGGCCGTCAGGAAGAAACCGACAGCGTTGTGGCCGTACCACCACTGCGTCAGCGCATCCTGCACCCCGGAGAAGGCCGAATAGCTCTTCACGCCGAGGAACGAGACCGGCATCGCGAGGTTGTTGACGATATGCAGCATCGCGATCGTCACGATGAAGGCCAGATAGAACCAGTTGGCCACATAGATGTGGCTCTCCTTGCGGGTCAGGAGCGTGCCCAGGAATGTGATCAGATAGGCGACCCAGACAACGGTGAGCCAGAGATCGACATACCATTCCGGCTCGGCATATTCACGCCCCTGGGTAATGCCCAGCAGATAGCCGGTGGCGGCCATGACGATGAAGAACTGGTAGCCCCAGAAGACGAACCAGCCGAGATTGCCGCCAAACAGACGTGCCCGCGACGTGCGCTGCACCACATGGAAGGAGGTGGCGATCAGCGCATTGCCACCGAAGGCGAAGATGACTGCCGAGGTATGCAGCGGGCGGACCCGGCCGAAATTGAACCAGGGTTCAATGTTGAGGTCAGGATAGGCCAGTTGCAGCGCTGCAACGACGCCGACGAGGAAGCCGACCACACCCCAGAATACGGTGGCGATCACGCCATAGCGCACCACCTCATCGAAATATTCGGACTTCGGTGCGGCAGGCGTCGTGACCACGCCATTCGTCGGCGCAAATTTCATCCGCCGCAACATGATGATCGTACCGACCGCCAGCACGAAGAACGCAACCCACATATGGGCCGCAAACAGGCTGTCATGGGCAAAAGCCACCCCGAGCAGCGCGGCGAAGGCGAGCAACGCCATCCCCATGGTTTCTATTGTATAATTCATTGTTGGAATCCCCCAACGGCTTGCTGATCCAATTGCGGGCCTATCGCCAGACGGAGAATCCTCCCGCATCATCTGCAGACATCGCATTGACGCGGCGAAACCACCTTGATCCAAGTCAAGGCAATCTCGCGGGGATCGGCCAACCTTGCCAACACACCGGAGGAAGCTGCCTGTCCGCCACAAGATCGGGCCACAAGATCGGGAGGATCGGATCGGTGGCTTGATGCGGGACGGGGCCGCCGTGGACGGCGCGTTGGAGATGATCGACATGCAAGCAAAAACGACTACGTACTCATCCCGCACGGACGAGTTCCGCAGCGGCACGCCACAACTTGCAGACGGTGGCGAAAGCAGCCTGACCTGGCTGGGAAGATCACACGGCGAACAGCTGGCGCTGTGCAAGGAGCTGGAGGAGATTGCCGATTCGTTGCCGTCCAGCATCAACCGGCAGAAGTGTATTTATGCGGCAAAGGCGCTGGGCCCGCTGATCAAGGGCGGACATCACTACGAGGAAACGGTGCTCTTCCCGCAGTTGCAGTCAAGCGAAGGCGCGCCCGCGCATCTCGCACAGACACTCGAGCGACTGAAATTCGAACATTTCGAAGACGAGTGTTTTGCCGAGGAATTGACCGACGCGCTTCTCAAGCTGGGGTCGGGCGATGCGGTCAACATGGAGGCGGTCGGCTATATGCTGCGTGGCTTCTTCGAAGGCATCCGGCGCCATATCGCTTTTGAACGCGAACACCTGCTGGCAGGCGTGAGCGACAAGGCGCGTGGTTTCGATATGAATTGAACACCGCAACAATGGCCGAAACGACCTGCCCTGGACCGTTCAGCTACCGGAGACTGTTCAGGCAGCGAGATTGTTGACGCCGACATTGCCATCGCTGAATGTCAGCACGGCACCATTGATCGCACCCTGGCTGCTGCGCAATGGTGTGAACCGGCCGTAGAACGCCGACACCAGATGGTTGCCACCGTTGAAGCGACTGGCGAAATCACCGCTTTCACCGCGGAAGGCATGATCCAGCGCATCACGCATGGCAACGAACGCATCCGGTTGCAGGCCAAGTTCAAATACACTGCGACCAATGATATCGATCGGGCGCGTGCGCAGCATATCGGCCATCGCCGGGTTGGCAAACAGGTAACGATAATCCCGGGTCACCACGGCAATACGATCGGGCAGACTGCTGAGGATCACTTCGTTGAGCATGTCGTCATCGCCAAAGGCGGGCTGCGGCTTGGAATCGAGCATGGAGACCACGGCATCACCTGTCGGCCTAGCCAGACCACGCGGTCCGAAATACCGCTCGATCAGGATGCTCATCAGGGCGGTATGGCGCAGGACGCAGGACCGATCATCGGCATCTTCGCGCAAAAGCTTGGTCAGCAAATGCAGTTGAAGGTAGATTTCATCGGCCTCGCTGGCGCGATACGCCACCATTTCGCAGATCAGGGGATCAAGCTCGCGATCGAGTGCCGCGACTAGCCGGTCGTTGCCGCTGCGAATGGCTTGCTGCAATTGCACATTCTTCAATGAAACAGCTTCGAACAGCGGAAGAAGGTTGCCGTCACGCGATGGATCTGAAGACATGCACTCACCTCATTCACTCATGTGACATGGGCAAGCCACCACATCACACTCACTCCAACTTGAGCGATAACATGAGGTTGCATCATCTTCAATCTCTGGGCGTAGCCTTCAAGCTCTAGCCCAAAAAATGTTACGGTATATGACGACCAAGAAACATACCTGTCGGCGGCCCGAAATACATCAGATCGTGTGCTTGATATTCCAGCGATCATGATACCAGAGCCACTGCTCGGGGTGTTCCCGGACCCAAGATTCCACCTTGTCGTTGAGCAATTGCGCGGTTGCAGCGACGTCCAGTTGACCCTTCTCGTTTTGCGGCAGATCGATCTTCGGTTCGATCTCGAGACGAAAGCGATTGCCGGGCAGACGGATGCAGCGCGCCGGATAGATGTCGCAGCCGAATTGGCGGGCGAGCTTGGCCAGCAGCGGATTGGTCTGGACCGGATTGTTGAAGAACTGCGTTTGGACACCGCGCGTGAATTTCTGGTCGACGAGCACACCGACGCCGCCGCCCTGCTCCAGCTGGCGCGCCAGGGCAAATGACGAACCCGCATGTGAGGGAACCAGCTTGCCCATGCGCTTGGCACGGAAATCGAAAACCTTCTTGGCGATATAGGGATTATTCGGTGGCCGGAACAGCACCGTCACCATCAGACCGAAGGCGGCGCCTGCGACCGGCAAGAGCTCGAAATTTGCAGTATGGGCGGTAAAGACGATGAACGGCCGCGGTTGGTTGCGCAGTTCCATGAAGATCGGCACGCCTGAGACTTCGATCCGTCCCTCACCCGGCTTCTCTGGGTCAAAGTCGAACAGTCGGTCGAGAAAGACGTATTCCGCGGCAAGCCGGCCCATATGGCCCCAGCTTGCCAGCGCGATCGTCTCGCGGTCTTCCTCGGATTTCTCCGGAAAGGCGTTGCGCAGATTGACCAGCATCAGTTTGTGTCGCGATGTCTTCGGCCCGACCCAACGCATCAGCCGGTCGGCAAAATTGATCGCCGCATCGGCCGGAAAAATCTTCAGCAGGTTCAGGAAACCAAACGCAGACTGCGCAACCAACCATTGCGACAGGTTACGCAGGGCGAGCACGATACGGGTGATGATCATCCGCAATGGATCAATCCATCTTTAGGAGGATCTTGCCGAATACCTGGCGGCCTTCCATACGGGCGAGCGCCTTGTCGATATCATCGAATGTGACTTCGGTATCGATAACCGGATGCACGAGACCACGCGCCATCTTCTGCATGGCGTCGGCCATGTTTTCCATCCGGCAGCCGAACGAGCCGAGCAGTTTCAGCTGCTGCTGGAACAGCATCATCAGGTTGACATCGGTGGATACACCGGACGTCGAGCCGCAGGTGACCAGACGGCCGCCGCGCTTCAGGCAGAACATCGACGCGGCAAACGTATCCTTGCCGACATGTTCGAACACCACATCAACGCCCTTCTTCTTGGTGATCTTGCGGACCACGCCCTCGAAGCGCTCGGTGCGATAATTGATAACGTGATCAGCACCCAACGCCTTGGCGGGCTCGATCTTGTCGTCGGACCCGACTGTGGTGATGACCGTGCAACCGATCTTCTTGGCCAGCTGGATCGCTGCCGTTCCAATGCCTGATCCACCGGCATGAATGAGGATCGTTTCGCCCGGTTCAAGCTTGGCATTGTCGAACAGCATGTGTTCGACGGTCCCGAAGGTGACCGGAGCAAGGGCTGCACCGATCGCATCGACGCCCGGAGGGGCCGGGACCAGCAGACGGGCCGGCAGGTTGATCTTTTCCTGGGCAAAGCCGTCGAGATGGAAGCCATGCACGCCGGAGACGTTTTCACAGAGATTGTCGCGACCTTCGCGACAGGGCTTGCACAGGCCACAGGTTCGCGCGCCGTAGATGGCCGCGAGCTGGCCCGGCAGGATATTGCCAACACCCGGACCGATGGCTTCGACGACGCCCGAGGCTTCCGCACCGATCACCAGCGGCATCTTGCGCTTGGCAAATGCCATGCCACGCCAGCCCCAGACATCAATGTGATTGAGGGCGACGGCCTTGACGCGCAAGGTCACTTCGCCCGGACCGGGAGCATCAGGTTCCGGCAGGTCGACGATTTCAAGCTTGCGGTCTTCGACGAGTTGCAATGCGCGCATAGGATTTTTCCCCGCCCGGCGGGCGTTAGTACAGATCTATCAGGGTTGCGAGGCGGATTAGACCGGTTCCCGCGTCATGACAAGGCTTGCGTTCTGGCCACCGAAACCGAACGAGTTCGACGCAACCGCCGAAACATCAGCATCGCGCTTCACATTCGGCACCACGTCCAGCACGATGGCCGGATCGGGATTGGTGTAGTTGATCGTCGGCGGCAGCGTACCCGTAAGCATGGTCTGGATCGAGAACACCGCTTCAACCGCACCGGCAGCCGTCAGCGTGTGGCCGATCA
>NZ_AHZC01000014.1 GCF_000247475.1 Rhizobium sp. PDO1-076
GACACGATCGTGTCGGTCTGCTTGTCCCAAAGAACCGGGACCGTGACGCGACCGCTGAACTTTGGGTCGGCGCGGGTATAGACCTGCCAAAGGAAGTTCGAGCCGAAGAGATGGTCGACGGTTGCGCCGTCGCGGTCGTGGAATTCCCAGCCGCTGGACAGCATCAGCGGATCGACCACCGATACCGTGATCAGGTCTTCGAGCTCCTTCAGCTTTCGGAAGATCAGCGTGCGGTGTGCCCAGGGGCAGGCATAGGAGACGTACAGGTGGTAGCGACCGGCTTCGGCCTTGTAGCCGGCGGTGCCCGTCGGGCCTGCCGATCCGTCGGCGGTAACCCAATTGCGGAAGGTCGAGGCGCCGCGCTTGAAATGGCCGGAGGTCGCTTTCGTGTCATACCAGACGTCCTGCCAGACGCCGTCTACGAGCATTCCCATGGTGCTATCCTTGTTCGGTCCCAACTTGCCCTGAAAATACGGCGTATAGGGCAGATTGCGAGGGGCGGATGGTTGAACACTGCGTTTTTCCATTGGACGCAAAATAATTTTGCTGCTATCGGGAATTCCGCAAGAAACGAGAAAGCCCCCGATGACCGTAGTACGGACCCTGCGACGACGCTGATGCTCACGAACGCCAAGAGGCGTCTGCGCGAACATTATTGCTGTCTATCTGCGGGTTTCGGTCATCCATGAACACTTCTGGGCTTATCTACCTCACCGAGGATGCGTCGCACGACGCTGCCATCGAACTCATCAACGAAGAAGCTTTTGGCCCCGGCCGGCATACGCGTGCCGCTGCGCGCATTCGCGAACAGGGACCCCATGACCTGTCGCTGTCGTTCATCTGCGCCGACAATGGCGAGACAATCGCATCCGTGCGCATGACCCCGGTGATGGCGGGTTCGGTCAAGGGGCACCTGCTCGGACCGCTTGCTGTCCGGCCGTCGCACAAGAGCATGGGTATTGGCCGGGAACTGGTCCGGATTGCTATTGAGGCTGCCCGGCGCAAGGGCTCTGAAGCCGTGATCCTCGTCGGCGACCCGCCCTATTACATGCCGCTGGGATTCGAGAAGGTCAGCTACAAGGCACTGGAATTTCCCGGCCCTGTCGATGCCAACCGGGTGTTGGTCGTGCCGATCGGCACCAACGTGCATGCGCGGTTGAGGGGTGCCATCGAATGGCGACAGACGCAGATCGAGGCTTCCGCCTCAATCGGGCATCTTTGCTTGAAAGTTGGCTGACGACGTGGGAAGCAGTCATTCGATTGCTCGTTTCCAGGACATCACTCTTCAAATGATCGACCATGCCCAATGACACAAGATGAACCATCCATGCAATCGGTGTCATCGGCCGTGATCGTGTGCTCCGACGAGCGTATGCTGGGGCCGGCATGTTGTGCACTCCTGTCTGCGTGGAACAACCTCGGGTCTGTCAAGGCGCGGTTGTTCCTGCTGGTCGTGGATGTGGATGCAAAGGGCAAAAGGGATGTCCTCGAATTTGCCGCGCGCCACCAAATCACAATCGAGATGATTGATCTCGTACCCCCTTCGTTGGAAGGGCATGATTTCGGTTATTGGAGTGTCGCGACAATTGCCAGATTGTACATGGATACGCTGGTGCCGGAGACGATTTCCCGCCTTGTCTATCTGGACGCCGACACACTGGCTGTCGCGTCGATCGTTCCGCTGTTTTCATTGGACATGGGGGGGCATCCGGTCGGAGCGGTAGACGACTGCCTCATGGCGTTTCCCGACAAGATGTCCGAGCGCAAGTCCCGGATCGGAATGGCAGCAGAAGCGCGTTATTTTAATGCCGGTGTCCTGCTGTTCGACTGGTCGGTTTTGCCCGAAACCAATGTTCTGAAGGAAGCTCGTGAGATTTTTCTGAAGGACCCCGAGCGCTATCCGTTCAAGGATCAGGACGTCCTGAACGTAGTTTTGGCGGAGAACTGGCTTGCACTTGATCCGAGATGGAATACGCAGACTGGTCTGGTGCCTATTGTCGCCAAGCCAGCGATTCAGCATTTCACCGGTAGTCGGAAGCCATGGCAAAGCTCCTGGAAATGGATGCATCGCGACGCCCGGCGTTTTTATCGTCAGGTTTTGCTGACATCCGCCTGGTCAGATGTTTGTTCATCCGAACCCATGTTTGTTAGAATTGGTAAGATGCTATCTTACTTTGGATCTATGGTGGGCAGAGCACGCAAGACAGAGGTTGTTAGGTCGTATTTCAGATCAATCCGTGGAGCTTAACCGGGGTTGTTGTCCCAACCGGCGGGATGCCGTGTCTAGAACCGCTTGATCATCCAGGTAATATCGAAACCCCTGGTGAAATCGTCGATCCGGCCGAAAACCTCGTAACCCTGCCTCTCGTAGGCGCTGCGGGCGTCCGGATTGATTGTGTCGATATAGGCGCCGATGCAGCCCCGGGCGCGGGCTTCCTGCTCTGCGCATTGCAATAGTTTGCCGGCCATGCCCTGTCGCCGCAGACGCTCGGGGACGAAGAGCATTTCGACATAGAGCCAGCCCCGTCCGGTATAGCCGACAAGACCGCCGTCGATGTGGCCGTGATTGTCGGTCAGTGGAATGAATAGGTTCCGGCGGTCCGTCTGGCCGAGCATGACGTCGTTGTGCGCCTTGAGGCTCGCCAATATCGTACCCTCGGCCTCCGCCGGGACACTGTCGGATAGCTCCAGTTCGTCCATCCGTTCAGCGCCCCTCGCGCCACCACATGGCAGACACGGCCAGCAGCAGGATGCCAAGCCCGGCAAAGCCTGCAAACAGCGGTAGGGTATTGACGCCCTTCAGCACGGTTTCATCGGTCAGCCGTATCATCAGGCGGCGGTTGTCGGCGGTGCGGATATCGCCCCGCACCGGCAGAATGTCGGGAATACGCAATCCACCTTCACCATCATCGAGGCGGGCGAGCAGACCGCGGCTTTTGCCGGTCACGCCGGCAAGCGTTTCCGTGGTCGAGACCATGGCGCGGAATTCTGGCGAATCGACGGCCCCGACATGCACCAGTGTCGAGAAGTCGCCATTGGTGACGGTGAACAGGCCGGTCTCGGTCATCCGGCGTTCGCCGCGATAGAGGCCAGGCTGAATTTCAGCAAGATTCAAGCTCTCCGTCTGGCCCGACGGCGTGGTGATCGTCGCCGGGCCGGGCGCATCGCCGATGGTCTGGCGCGTGACTTCCATGGTTCTGCCGGTGGCGCGGGCCTTCAGCGCCTCTTCCTCGAGTTCCGGCTCCTTCATAAGCCAATGGGCGATGCGGCGATAAAGCGAGACGTGCGGCCCGCCGCCCTCGAAGCCGCGGGCCCAGAGCCAGCCCTGGTCGGAGAGAAGCATGGCGACACGGCCTTCGTTGGCGCGGTTGAGCACCAGCAGTGGGCGACCGTCATCGGCGGTCATCACGGTTTCGCCGGTGGTCTGGTCGACGTCGACGCTGCGGAACCAGCGGCCCCATTGCGGCGGTTCAACCGCCGACCCGTCAAGACCGCGGGTCACCGGATGGCGTTTTCCCTGTTCCGACAGGCGCGGATAGAAACCGGCCTCATGCATGTCGCCGGTCGGGGAGGCCGGCAGGACGGTGGCGAGCGGGGTCAGCGCGATCGAATCCTCGCCGGCATGTTCGGGACCGGCGGCAATCAGCAGAGCACCGCCATTGCGGACATATTCGGCAATGTAGTCGTAGTAGAGGATCGGCAGCACGCCGCGATGCTGGTAGCGGTCGAAGATGATCAGGTCGAAGTCGTTGATCTTCTCGACGAATAGCTCGCGGGTCGGAAATGCGATCAGCGACAGTTCGTTGATCGGTGTGCCGTCCTGCTTTTCCGGCGGGCGCAGGATGGTGAAGTGGACGAGATCCACCGAGGCGTCAGATTTCAAGAGATTGCGCCATGCGCGCTCGCCGGCATGCGGCTCACCCGAGACGAGCAGCACGCGCAGGTTTTCGCGGATGCCCTCGATCAGGTGAATGGCACGGTTGTTGACATCGGTGACTTCACCCGGTGTGCCGGCGACGGAGAATTCCAGCACATTGTTGCCGCCGCGCGGGACCTTGAAGGCGAAGGACGTCTCGGTGCCCGGAACGGCGGTCAACGCGCCGATATCCTCGCCGTTCATCTTGACGGTTACGTCGGCGGGCTGATCGGACGCCTTGCCGTCGTCGAAGACGCGGAAGGTCAGTTCCTGTTCCTCGTTGACGATGCCGAAGCGCGGCGCGCGCAGGATCTCGATGCGGCGGTCGAATTCGTCGGCTTTGCCGGTGACCAGTCCATGCACAGGCGCATTGAAGGGCAGGGGTTGGTTGTCCCCGGGGATATCATGCACCTGGCCATCGGTCAGGAAGATTGCGCCGCCAATACGGGCCGGCGGTACGTCGGTGATGGCGGCATTCAGGGCTTCGAAAAGTTTGGTCGAGGGCGCGTCGGATGTCGCCGGATCGGTCACTTCGACTATGCGCGGCTCGATATTGCCGAAGCGCGACAGGCGGTCGCGCAGGCCCTCAAGCGCCCTGTCGGTCTGCTCGGCACGGCCGGCGATCTGCTGGCTCTGGCTGCGATCAACGATGACCGGAACCACGGTGCTCAGCGCTTCACGGTCTTCCTGCAGCAACAACGGGTTGGCAAGGGCAGCCAATACCGCTGCCGAAGCGGCAAAGCGGATCAGCGTACCGCGAACATGGCGGACCATGCCGAGGATCGAAAGCGCAAGCGCCAAAACAGCGAGCACGCCGATTGCAAGCCAGGGGATGAAGGGGGCGAATTCAAGTGTCATGTCATTGCCCCAGCCGTTCGAGCAGGGCCGGCACATGCACCTGGTCGGCCTTGTAGTTGCCGGTCAGCATGTACATCATGATGTTGACGCCGGAGCGGAAGGACATTTCGCGCTGCAACTCGTCGGCCGGGACCATGGGCATGACGCTGGCGCCATTGGTGTCGATGGCCCAGGCGCCGAGCATGTCATTGGCGGTGATCATGATCGGGGTCACGCCGTCGCCGGAGGAGGCAACGCCGCTGGACGACGACTGCGCTTCCTGGCGCGCCTCGACCCAGAGCGGGCTGCCATTGTAGCGCCCCGGAAAGCCGTTGAGCAGATAGAAGGACCTGGTCAGGACATGGTCCGAGGGCACGGGTTCCAGCGGCGGAATGTCGATATTGGCAAGGATCGCCTGCAACCGCTCGCCATTGGCGCTCGGCCCGGTGTCGTCGCCGAGCGAGGAAAACTGGTCGCGGGTGTCAAACAGCACGGTACCGCCCGCGCGCATATAGGCGTCGATCCGGCTGATCGCGGCGGCAGACGGCATGGGTGCCGAGGCCGAGATCGGCCAGAAGATGATCGGGTAGAAGGACAATTCGTCCTTGGCGATATCGACGCCAACGGGCGGGGCCGGTTCCAGCGTCGTGCGATAGGTGAGGAAGTCGGTGAGGCCGGCAAGGCCCTGTTCAGACAGGCGGTCGACGTCGCTCTCGCCGGTGACGACATAGGCGAGATGGGTATTGTCCAGCCGCCCGAGGATCTGCTCGTCGCCGGGCTTGGCATCGGCGGCTTCTGACTGTCGCAGCGACACGGGAGCAAAGAGCAGCAGGGCGGCAAAGACGGCCATGGTCGCGGATGTCGCCGCGCGGCGCGGTCTCTGCGAGAAGGCGCCACCCATGAACAGGACGACGAGGCTGTCGATCACCAGCAGCAGGAATGCGGTGATCAGCAGGCCTGGTTTCAGCGGCTTCGCTTCCGTGCCCGCCATCGGCTCGCGCGTCACGGTCAAGCCTGCCGCGCTTGGGATCGGCCTGATCGTCGCGTCCGGGGGCAGCAGGTTAAGCGCGACGAAGCCGTCCTCGGTACCGTAGAGGCCGGGCGGGTTGTCGAAGGTTGCCGCCTCTGGTCGCGCCGGGCCAAGATCGAGCGGCTTGGCATTGCCGGCGTCTGCGGTCAGCGCACCGCGCTCGGTCAGCAGGCGGTAGGGTGCAAGCGTCGGGGCAGTTGCCTGGCCGGGCTGGGCTTCTGCGGCGCCAACGCGGGTCAATTGCACGATCCGGCGCAGCATTTCGACGAAAGTCCCGGAAATCGGCAGGTCCGACCAGGTCGCCTCGGCGCTGACATGGAAGAGCACGACGCGGCCGGCGCCGCTTTCCTTGACGGTGACCAGCGGCGTGCCATCGGCAAGGCTCGCCCAGGTGCGCTCGGCAAGATCAGGGGTCGGCTCGGCCAGAACCTGGCGCTTGACCAGAATGCCATCGGCGCGCGCCATGCCGGTAAAGGGCCCGAAGCTGGGGAAGTCCGCAAGCGGTTGCGGTTCGGCCCAGGACAAGGCACCGCCCAGGGCTCGCTCGCCCTGGCGCAGGATGACCGGCACGAGCGGATCGCCGCTGGGGGCTGCGGCGAGGCGGGCGCCGGCAAAGCGGATCAGCGTGCCACCCCGGGCAATCCAGCGCTCGAGCGGTTCATAAACATCGGCCGGCAGCCGACCGACATCGGCAAGCACGATCGCGGATGGGTTCTGCTTGAGGATTTCCGGAATGGAGACAGCAAGGTCGGTCATGCCGGGCTTGACAAGATCGGCATAGGGGCCGAGCGCGCGCTCGATATAGTAGAGCGGTGAGAGTAGCGGCTGGAAACCATCGCCACTGTCGCCGGAGATCAGGGCGACCTTGCGGCGGCGGAAACCGTCATCGAGCAGGTGGGTTGCCCCGGCACTGGCCGAGCCTGCGATCGACAGGCGGGCGAAATCATTGCGCAGCTCGAATGGCGCTGCGATATCGCCGCTGGCTTCGGTCGCGCCGGCTGCAAAGTTGACCGGGCCTGAGGCGATGACGCGTCCCTGGCGGTCCTGGGCATCGACGATCAGGCTCTGCGCCTCGGTACCTTTCAGGCGTGACAGGGTCACAGTCAGGGCATCGGCACCATTGTTGGCGCCGGTGATGGCGACCGTTGCCAGGCCGGATCCTTCGATCAGGCGAAACTCGACCGGTGACAGGGCTGCGAGATCGCCAAGGAACGGATCGTCGTCGCGAAGTGCTACGCCATCCGAAATATAGGCCAGCGTGCCGGCGCGGTCTTCGGCAAGGGCCGTGCGCAGGGCGTCGATGGCACGGGTCCGGTCGGGACGCAGCGGCCTGGGCGCTGCCGCGCCAAGCTTCTCCAAGGCTGCGGCGGATGTACCGGGCACGGCGTCATGCGTCTGGTCGGCGGTGAAGACGATCGACACCGGAATGTTGCGGTCACCAGCGTCGCCGATCAGAGTGGTTGCGGATTCGACACGGCGATCCCAGTCCGCGGTGGTTGCCCAGCCGTTGTCGACGACCAGTACGAGCGGGCCATCGGACGACAGCGAGGCGTTGCGCGGATTGAGCACGGGATCGGCCAGCGCGAAGATGACCAGGGCGGCGATCATCATGCGCAACAAAGTCAGCCACCATGGGCTCTTCGACGGCGTTTCCTCGCGCTTCAGCACGCCGGCAAGGATTTTCAGTGGCGGAAACACCTCCGCCTTCGGGCGCGGTGGCGTGAGCTTCAGCAGCCACCAGATCAGCGGCAGGGCTGCGAGAGCCATCAGGATCGCGGGAGCGCCGAAGGCGAGCGGGAGGGCGTTCATGGGCCGGTGCTCCGGGCAACGGCAGGCGTCATGCCCGACAGATGCATGTGGATGGCAACCAGCGCTTCGGAGGCGAGGCGATCCGTGCGGTTGTGTACAAAGCTCCAGCCCATGCGGCGCAACTGGTCGCTGATGCTGTCGCGGCGGGCGATATAGGCGCGGCGATAGTCGTCGCCAAGGCTTTCGGCGCGGCCGGATACCAGCTTTTCGCCGGTCTCCGGGTCGGTGAATTCGGTGCGGCCGGTATAGGGAAAGGTTTCCTCGGCCGGGTCGGCAATCTCGACGACATGGCCGCGCAGGCCGCGACGGGCGAGCGGCGTAATGCGTTCCATGACGCGGTCTGCGTCATCGAGGAAGTCGCCGATCAGGACGATGTCGCTGGCGCCGCGGATCATACGGGTGTCGGGCAATCCGCTGGTGAGCGGTGCGTGCATGATGGCCGTCGCCAGACGTTCGGCAGCGTTGCGGGCGGAAATCGGCTCCATGATGCCCGGACATCCGATGCGCTCGCCGGAGCGTGCCAGGATTTCGGCCAAGGCCAGCATCAGCACCACGGCGCGGCTTTCCTTGGAGACCGAGGCAAAGCTCGATTTGTACATCATCGATGGCGACATGTCGGCCCAGAGCCAGACGGTATGGGCGGCTTCCCATTCGCGGTCTCGGATATAGGTGTGGTCGTCGCGGGCGGAGCGGCGCCAGTCAATGCGGGCGAAGCTTTCGCCATCGGAATACGGACGGAACTGCCAGAAGTTTTCACCAATGCCGCGCTTGCGGCGACCATGCCAGCCGGCAATCACCGTGTTGGCGATGCGTTTTGCCTCGACCATGCAATCGGGCACGAGAACAGCACGCTGGCGCGCGCGTTTCAGCACTTCGCTGCTTGAGGTCTGCTCGACGATCTGGCCGATCGATGCCACCTTGGCGATGCCTCCTTATGCCCGAAGGCTTTTGACAAGACCGTCAATCACGTCGCGAACGGTCATGCCCTCGGCGCGGGCGGCGAAGGTCAAGGCCATGCGGTGTTCGAGCACCGGCTCGGCCAGCGCATGAACGTCGTCGATGGAGGGGGCGAGGCGGCCTTCATAGAGGGCTCGGGCGCGGGCGCAGAGCATCAGCGATTGACCGGCGCGCGGACCCGGACCCCAAGCAACGTTCTTATCGGTTTCCGTATTGCCATGACCGGGGCGGGCAGAGCGCACCAGCGACAGGATGGCATCGACGACGGTGTCGGAAACCGGCATCTGGCGGATCAGCTTCTGGATTTCCAGCAGACGCTCGCTATTCACGACACTGCTGGCGCGGTTTTCGCTGACGCCCGTGGTTTCCAGCAGGATCTGCCGCTCGGCGGCAAGTTCCGGGTAGAGAACGTCAACCTGCAGCAGGAAGCGGTCGAGCTGGGCTTCGGGCAGGGGATAGGTGCCTTCCTGTTCCAGCGGGTTCTGGGTTGCCAGCACGTGGAAGGGGGCCGGCAGTTGATAGGCCTGGCCGGCGATCGTCACATGATATTCCTGCATCGACTGCAGCAGCGCCGACTGGGTGCGCGGGCTGGCGCGGTTGATCTCGTCAGCCATCAGCAATTGGGCAAACACCGGCCCCTTGACGAAGCGGAAGGAGCGGCGACCATTCTCGTCCTGGTCCATCACTTCCGTGCCGAGAATATCGGAGGGCATCAGGTCGGGGGTGAACTGGATGCGATTGCCGTTGAGGCCGAGAACCGTGCCGAGCGTGCTGACCAGCTTGGTTTTCGCGAGGCCAGGTACGCCGACCAGCAGTGCGTGGCCGCCAGACAGGATGGCAAGCAGGGTGTTTTCGACGACTTTTTCCTGGCCGAAGATCACCTTGCCGACTTCGGCGCGGATATTGGCGATGTCGGCAAGCGCCTTTTCGGCGGCTTCGATGATCGCCTTGTCGTCCAGTGCGGCATCCGGATTTGGCATCATGCCCATGGTTAGCTCCAATTGGTTCGGCCTATTCCGGCGAATCGGGTGCGAACGCGATCCGCAGCGTCTGAAACTAACTTATTAGCGAACAAGCGGCTGACAAGCACGTTCCGAATGACTATCTCGTGACTGTGATAGGTTAGAGACCAAACCGGGACGCGAATATGGCAGGTGACACGCTGAAAGCGACGACGGACGCGGCCGGACTGGCGGCGCTGATTTCGCGCGCCGCAGCCCAGACCGAGGGCGGAAAGGCCAGTTTGCCGCCCGTGGATCGTTGGGAACCGCCGTTTTGCGGCGATCTCGATATGGAAATCCGCGCCGATGGGACCTGGTTCTATATGGGCACGCCGATCGGCAGAGCGCCCTTGGTGCGGCTGTTTTCGACGGTTCTGCGCAAGGACGAGGATGGAAAAACCTATCTCGTCACGCCTGTGGAAAAGGTTGGCATCCGCATCCAGGATGCGCATTTCGTCGCTGTCGAGATGAGTGCGAGCGAAATTGACGGCGTGCAGGTGCTGACCTTTCGCACCAATGTCGGCGATGTCGTCGAGGCAGGAGACGAACATCCGTTGCAATTTGTCATCCATGGCGAGAACCACGAATTGAAACCTTACCTGCATGTGCGCGGCAGGCTCGAAGCCCTGGTATCGCGCGCCGTGGTGTATGAGCTGGTGGAAAAGGGCGAAGTGCGCGAGATTGATGGACGCGCGATGTTCGTGGTCTGCTCTGGCGGGGCGGTCTTTCCGGTTATGCCGGCGGATGAACTCGAACGGCTGTCGCGATGAACGGGTTTGAATTTTCAGCCGCCGATTTCCGCCGTCGGGCGCTGAACCAGGCCGGCGGGCCGGTCGATCAGGCATGGCGCGATCACGGCGACCACGTCCTGAACCTCGCCAGCGTCATCGAGATCGAAAGCCTGAAGCTCAAGGATGCCGCGGTCCTGGTGCCGATCATCGACGATGGCGACGAGGCGCGGCTGATCCTGACCAAGCGCACGACGAAGCTGCGCAAGCATGCCGGACAGATCGCCTTTCCGGGCGGCGGCATCGACGAGACCGACGTGTCGCCGGAAGAGGCTGCGATCCGCGAAGCGCATGAGGAAATCGGCCTCGATCCGGCCTATGTCGAAACCGTCGGCCGCCTGCCGCAATATCTGGCGGGCACCGGGTTTCGCATCGTGCCGGTGCTGGCCGTGGTGCAGCCCGGTTTCACGATCACGCCCAATCCGGCCGAAGTCGACAGCGTTTTCGAAGTACCGCTATCCTTCCTGATGGACCCGCGAAACCACCGCCAGGACAGCCGGGTCTGGCAGGGTGCGGTCCGCCATTTTTACGTGATGCCCTATGGCGAACGCCAGATCTGGGGCATTACCGCCGGTATTATCCGGACGCTCTACGAAAGGCTTTATGCATGACCGATCTTTCACAGCAGGACTGGTTCCGCACCCCGGCGCTCGGACGGCTGTTTGCCTTGCTGAATGCCGATGGCGGCGAGGTTCGGGTCGCGGGCGGCGCCGTGCGCAACGGTCTGCTCGGACTGCCGGTCAGCGATATCGATCTGGCAACGACACTTCAGCCGGAAGAGGTGATCGCTCGCGCCAAGGCGGCGGGCATCAAGGCCGTTCCAACCGGCATCGAACATGGCACGGTCACGCTCGTCCTGGACGGCAAAGGCTATGAAGTCACGACCTTGCGGCGCGACGTGGAGACCGACGGGCGGCGGGCGCAGGTGGCGTTCGGGGCGGACTGGCAGGAGGATGCCGAACGCCGTGACCTGACGATCAACGGTCTCTATGCCGGTCAGGACGGACAGGTGATCGACCTGGTCGGCGGGCTGGCCGATATCGAGACGCGCACCGTCCGCTTCATTGGGGACGCGGAGCAGCGGATCGCCGAGGACTATCTGCGCGTGCTGCGCTTCTTCCGCTTTTTCGCTTACTACGGCCATGGCCGTCCGGATGCGGCGGGGCTGAAGGCCTGCGCCAGGGCACGCGAGAAACTGAAGACGTTGTCGGCCGAGCGGGTGTGGAGCGAGATGAAGAAGCTGCTCTCGGCGCGCGATCCGGGCCGGGCGCTGTTGTGGATGCGCCAGTCGGGCGTTTTGGGAGAGATCCTGCCGGAGAACGGAAAAATGGGGCATCGACGCCATTCCGGGGCTGATCGCGGCTGAACAGGCGCTGGGCTGGGCCATCGATCCGTTGTTGCGGCTGTCGGCGATCGTGCCGAAAGATGCTGCGCGGGTCGCGGCGATGGCGGAGCGGCTGAAGCTCTCCAATGCGGAGGCGCAGGCTCTCGAGCGTTTTGCCAAAGCGCCGAAGCCGTCCGAGACGACGACCGACGTGGCCTTTGATCGCGACCTTTATCATTTCGGCAAGGAAGGCATGATCGCGATGCTGAAGCTTGAGCTCGCATCGGCGCGCATGCAGGCCGATGGCGATGCAAAATCGATGGCGCGAACCGGACGCCTCTCGGCCCTGCTGCAGCGTGCCGAGCGTTTCGCAAGACCTGTGCTGCCGGTCAAGGGCAGTGACGTACTGGCAGCGCAGGTTCCACCCGGTCCAGCCGTCGGTGACATCCTTGCCAAGGTCGAGGCCGGTTGGATCGCGTCGAATTTCACGCTGGACCGTGAAAAACTGCTGGCCCGCATCGCAGACCTGGCGAAAGGCTGATCCTCCCGATCAGCGTTCCGCCAGTTCAGCCTTTCATGCTGTCAGCTATCGACTTTCTGTTCGGCTCGGATGCGCGCCTTGATGTTGTCGACCATGGCCGGACGTATGATGTCCTCGCCATGTGCCGTGCGCAGATGCTCGACAGCACGGCGCACCACTTCAGCATCTTCCTCTGCCCGGGTGTGCCAGTTGCAGCCCGGGACCAGGGTTCCACATTCAAAGCTTTTCATGATAGCCTCCTCCGTTTTCAGCCATAGGGCACTCGCCCTTTGGTACCAGCCGATTGAGGTTCAACGACCAAGCCGGCCGATTGTTCATGCGTGGTGATAAAAAGCCGCCCGTGTCGGGCACGGGCGGATGCAGGCGGTGGTTGGTGGATCGTCCGTTGTTATCTGTATGTCTGTCGCGCCTGCGCGTCAGTCGGGCATTGCCCAGGCATGGAATACCGATTGCGCTGCGGTCTTCTGCTGCTTGCGACCGGCACCCTCGATGTCATTGGCGATCATCTGATCCGCCAGATCCATGCCGCCCAAACCAAGTCGGACCTGCTCGACGAAATAGGAATGTGGAAGATCGACATCGCTCGATGCCCGCAAGCGCTCGGCCAGGCGATCGATCAACTCGGGAGCGTCAATTGCACGGGCGGCGGTTTCACTCACTGCGGGAATGGTTGCAGTAACAGACTGGGCCATCGCATTCTCCTCCTCGAAACTGCGTGAAGCCGCAGAATGAGCAAGGAACCCGTTGAATGCAATGATTTCCGTCAAGCATTCGCGATGCCGGAGCTAAGCTTCCGTTATTTTAGCGTATTCTTTATCCACTGCCGTCTGCAGGACCAGTGGATAACTTATATACGGCCTTGCCATCGCGTCTTGCCTAGGGCCAGCGGACCACCGGTGGCATGGACGACAGAATCGATTCGACATTGCCGCCGGTTTTCAGACCGAAGATCGTGCCGCGATCGTGGAGCAGGTTGAACTCCACGTAACGTCCCCTGCGGATCAACTGCTCGTCGCGCTCTTCTTCCGTCCATGGCGTATTGAAATTGCTGCGGACGATCTTGGGGTAGACGAGGTTGAAAGCGCGGCCGACATCCTGGACAAAAGCAAAATTCGCATCCCACCCACCCTTTTCCTCCTGCGGATAGAGCCAGTCGAAGAAGATGCCGCCAACGCCACGCGGCTCATTGCGATGCTTGAGGAAGAAATACTCGTCGCACCAGGCCTTGTAGGCGTCATAGTCGGCGATATCGGCGTGGCGGTGGCAGGCGATTTCCATCGCCCGGTGGAAGAGACGGGTGTCCTGGTCTTCCTGGGTACGCCGCCGGTCGAGCACCGGCGTCAGGTCGGCGCCGCCGCCGAACCATTGGCTCGACGTGACGACCATGCGTGTGTTCATGTGCACGGCGGGCACATTGGGATTGACCGGATGGGCGATCAGCGAAATGCCGGAAGCCCAGAACCGTGGATCCTCTTCAGCGCCTGGCATCTGCTTGCGGAACTCGGGCGAAAACTCACCATGAACCGTGGACGTATGGACACCGACCTTCTCGAAGACACGGCCCTCCATCATCGACATGCGGCCGCCACCGCCCTCGCCATTGTCGCGCAGCCAGTCCTTGGGCGTGAATCGACCAGGCTTTCGATCGGACAGCGGACCGGACAGATCGTCTTCAATCGCTTCGAAGGACGAGCAGATCGTATCGCGCAGGCTTTCGAACCAAGCGCGCGCTACACTCTTCTTGTCCTCTATGTCGGCTGGAAGGCCTTTCGGCAGGTCCGGTCGCTCCATGATTTTCCCCGTTGCGTGCTCATGCGTCGATTAGCAGGTTGAGATGGGTCCGGCCATATCGAGGCGGAACCGTCCCCGGAAAATCGACTCGCCAATCGCCGTGCGGCGCACTAATGTCATGTCATGCGAGGTATGACATGACGAGAATACCCGGTCCGCCACCGCTTAACGGCCTGAAAAAACGCATCGCCGACCATCGTTCTGCCGCTTCTGGCGGCAGGAGCGGGCATTTTGTCCGCGAGACCTTTTGCCTCACCCGCGACGAGGCCCGCGCCAAGGCGCGCGAATGGTTCGATGCCTTCCCGAAGGCTGCCTACTGGACCGAGGTGGAGAGCTGGCGCCAACTCGACGGCGACCAGATCGAGTTCACCATGCGCCGGCTGCCCACTGCCGACTAGCCGCGTTCAATGTGGAATTTGACTATTCTCTCGAATTCTAATGATTGGCTCAATCGAACGACAAACCCTTGGTGGCATTCTGTGTCTTGAGGACGGCCGCGCATGATGCATGCGGCATTGCTCGACATGATATGCGACACAAGGGTTCTCAATGACTTCGGTATCCTTCAATTCGACATCCGCAAGTGCACTTGCGATGCCGGCGGGTTCCACATCCGCGCTTGAGCGCACGCAACGTCAGGCGGCGAACGGGCGGGAGGTCGAGCAGGCGGCGGACAATGCCGCCTATTGGTCGATCGCGACGACGATGAAGGCGAGCAGCGTTTCGATGTCGAGCGTCGAGGATGCGAACGGTCTGGCGGCAGCCCTGACGGATACGGCAGCCGTTGGGATCAGGGAAGCCACGAGCCTGGTCGCGCAGATCCAGTCGAAACTGGTGCTCGCCACGGCCGTGGGATCGAACAAGCAAGCGATCAATTCCGAGATCAGCCAGTTGAAGGACCAGTTGAATACGGTTGTGGAAAGCAGTGCCTTCAACGGCCAGAACTGGCTGAAGGTGGAGGCTGGGTCGCAGCCGAAGGTTTCTTCTATGGTGGCATCGGTTACCGGCGGCGGCGAGGGCGATCTGTCGATCAACATGATCGATTTCGACACGGCAAAATCAACGCTGGTGTCTGCCGAGAATGCCGCCGATGGAACGCTGACCCGTTCCTATTCCGGCATGACCAGATCCGGTGCTCTCTACGACTATCATCTGCTGGATGCGAATTCAGTCGTGCCCAATGCTGCGACCTCGAAAGAAATCAGGATCGATAGCCAGACGAGTTTTGCCGAACTGGAGGGCATGGTCTCCACGCTGAACCGGGTCATGGCCGATATGGTCAGC
>NZ_AHZC01000013.1 GCF_000247475.1 Rhizobium sp. PDO1-076
GCTCCCGTCCAAGTCCAGCATAATCTGGACCGAACTTCTTCGCCCAACACCGGATCGTCTCATAAGAAACGACGATACCGCGCTCCAATAGCATCTCTTCCACCAGCCGCAGGCTCAACGGAAATCGAATGTAAAGCCAGACCGCGTGCGCGATCACAGACGATGGGTAGCGATGACGCTTGTAACTGACTTTGGGCTGGAGCATGGCTGCCAACTACCAGCCAACAACTTCATCTCCAGCTAACCTGACATCACCCCCTTGTCTTTTGCAATGAGCAATATCGGGATGCATTCCCGTTTTTTCGCGACGCCCGGGTCGTCGGTGCGCATATCAGCGACATATTGCGCAGGGTAGCGGAAACGGGCGAGCGTATCGACATGCCCGACGTGGCTTCAGAGCAATGGATCGAGTTGGCGGCAGCAAGCCTTCCTGTCAACAAGGACGAAGAAATCCAGCTTAAGAACGGCGAGTGGCGCGCACTTAAAACCCGGCTCGCCCATGATGGCACGGCAATGGTCGTCGTGTCTCACATCACGGCAACGAAGCAGGCGGAAATCGCTCTCCAGGAATCGGCTAACCAGTTGAGCGCCCTTGCAGACACGGATGGACTGACCAATCTCACTAATCGCCGCGCTTTCGATCGGGTTTTTGCGACCCAAACCGAACATTGTATCAGCAAGGGTATGCCGCTCAGTGTCCTGATAATCGATGTCGACCGCTTCAAAGCCTACAACGACACCTATGGCCATCTTGCCGGTGATGACTGCCTGCGCGCCGTAGGAAGATGTCTCGACAGGTCGGTGAAGCGTGCGGCGGATCTCGTTGCGTGCTATGGCGGCGAGGAGTTCGTAGTTCTGCTTCCGAACACCGACGAAAAGGGCGCTGCAATCGTTGCCGACGAATTTGCTCGTTTCCTGGCCTACGAGTACATTCCACATGCGGGGAGCGAGTTCGGGCGAATGACCGCTAGTATAGGAATCTCGACAGCCACGGGGAAAGGCTTGCACTTCGGCTCAGCGCGTATCCTTTCAGAAGCCGATGGCGCCCTCTATGAAGCGAAAGAGAACGGTCGCAATCAATCGGTTGCGCGGACGCTTTCGGGCGGAGTGACTGCTTCACTTCAGTAGAGATCGAAGGTATTGAAATGGCGTCCTTTAGCTGTTGCCGCTGAACCAACCACAGCCGAACTGGCAGGGTCGCCGACTTGCAAGCATCCTATTGGTCAATCCGATACAGATGTACATGGCTGACCACCATGGATCGATCAAGGGCAGAGATCCGGCGGCACCTCCGCCAAGAGATGTCCATCTGATGCTGCGCGGGCCCACAGCGCCTGTCGGCGGGAAACCTTCCTCGGCCGATCACACAACGACTGCCTGATTGCCCGCAACATACGGTCACTCCCAGGACTGGCGACCGATACAACGAAAACCGGTCATGGCTGCACACACCGTTAGCGCGTGGACGCCGGACACCTGGATTGATCTACCGACAACGGCCGACCGGCTCTTGCGGCGGCATCAACGACAATAAACTACGTCGCGCGCCATCACCCGGCCTCAGCAATATATGACGAGGTTTCAACCGGCCTTGCGCAAGGTATCCGCCAGCATGTGGATATGGTGTGCGCCGATACCGCAACAACCACCAATCATCGACGCCCCCGCATCGGCCCATTCGCAGGCGAAGCGGGAATAGACGTCACCGGTGAGGTCTTCCCGGGTGTCATGAAGACCTTGGTTGGCCGCCTGGTCATCGGTATCGCTCTCGAAGGCATTGGCATAGACCCCGATTTTCACCACCGAATCGTTTTTGCGAAAAACGACTGACGCTGTCTCGACCGCTGTCTTCATGACTTCCGGGCGGGCGCAATTGAACAGCAAGCCTTCCGCACCAGAGCTTGCCGCCCACTCGGCAGCCGCGCGCACGGTTTCGCCAGAACGAAGTTTCGCCTCCCCCCCTGCCATCTGCGCTGCGTCATCGGCCAAAGTGAAGGAAATCCACAAGGGCTTGGGCGACACCTTGATCGCCTGGCGAACCGCCTCGCCCTCAGCGATGAGGCTGAGCGTCTCGCCGAGCCAGACATCGACATAGGGCGCCAGATTGGCGACTAGGACTCTCAGATAGTGTTGCACCCGGGCCGGATCGAAATTCTCAGGCTCGTAGGAACCGAAGATCGGCGGGAGCGATCCCGCCACGAGAACCTTGCGACCGGCTGCATCAGCCGCCTCGCGGGCAAGCTTTCCAGACAAGGCGGCAAGCGAAGCCCCATCCCGTTCGAAGGCTTGCTCGCCGATATGGAAGGGAACCAGCGCATAAGAATTCGTGGTGACGACATCGGCGCCTGCCACGATAAATTCGTCATGCACGCGACGAACAATTTCAGGACTATTCATCAAGGCGAGAGCGGACCATTCGGGCTGCTTTAGCTCCGCGCCGAGACGGAGAAGTTCGCGGCTCACGCCACCGTCGAGGATGAGGATGTCTTTCATGGTCAGTTCTCCGTGAGATGCGGTCAAGGGGTCAGTGCCTGATCGAGGTCGGCCAGGATATCTGCCTTAGCCTCAAGCCCGATCGACAGGCGAAACAGCCCGTCGCCGGCATGGGCGCGATAATCAGCCAGTTGGTTTCCGGTGAGACGGAAGGTCGACGCCATCATCTCCTCGGTGTCGAGAAGGACCACGAGGCTGCGTTGATGACCAAGAGAAAAGGCATAGTGAATGACCCTCAATCGCTCGGCGAACCGTTGAGCAACGGCCTTGGGATTGTGGGTCTGAAAGCCGATCATGCCGCCGAAGACATCCATCTGCCGTTTCGCCAATGTGTGCTGGGGATGCGTCTCAAGGCCCGGATAGATCACCCGCTCGACCTCGCCATGGGCTTCGAGAAAACGTGCAACGTCCATTGCTGTTTCTGATACGAGGCGCACGCGGGGATAAAGCGTGTCGATGCCACGCATGATGAGCCAGGCGGACTGGGCCGAAAGGGTCGCTCCGAGATAGACGCCGGCCCGAGCGCGGATGCGGGCGATCAGTTCGCGCCGACCGATGACCGCGCCACCGAGTACATCGCCATGTCCATTGATGAACTTGGTCAGCGAATGCAGGACAAGATCGATACCATGGGCCAATGGCCGGGTTGCAACGGGTGTGGCAAAGGTCGAGTCAACCGAGATCAGCGCCCCGTGCCGATGGGCAAGCGTTGCCAAGGCCTGAAGATCGACAACCCTGAGGATGGGATTGACGGGGCTCTCGCAATGAATGAGGCGTGTATTGGGTCGGACCGCAGCCTCGACCTCGTCCAGACGGGCCATGTTGACCGGCGTGACCTCGATACCGAAGTCGGGCAATACACGTTGCGTGAGTTCGACCGCACCGGCGTAGCAGACATCCGAGACGACAAGATGATCGCCGGCCTTGAGCAAGGTGAACAGCATGCCGGCGATCGACGCCATTCCGGTGGCGCTGGCAAGCGCATCATCCGCGCCCTCAAGAGCCGCAAGACGCTGTTCTAGCTGCCTTACCGTCGGGTTTGTCCAGCGGGCATAGAGGTAGGGCAATTGAGCAAGATCCTCGATACCGTCCGCCGAAAAGGCTCCGTCGCCCGGCATCAGGACGTTGTTGACCGACATCGACATATTGGGCGCGATCGCCCCAGTCGAGGGATCGACGATGAGGCCTGCGTCGAGCGAAAGGGTCTCGGCACTGAGCGTTGAAGGAAGCGGACGGGTCACGAAGTTATCCGGCATCGGGAGTCTCTCCTGCACTGTCAGCGGCGGATGGGCACCTGCGCCTCGACCACACCAAAGGCGCGGGTGATCAGGGCGGTCAGTGCGACATAGAAGAGGGTGACGACCAGAAGTGGCTCATAGACCAGCAGTGTGTCCTGCCGGATCTTGTAGGCGACCGCGTATAGATCCATGACCGTCACAGTGAAAGCGAGGGGTGTCGCCTTGAGCTGAAGCACGACCTCACCCGCGATGGTGGGCAAGGCAATGCGGATGGCACGGGGCAACCATATGCGGCGCACCACGGTCAAGCGGCTCATGCCGAGCGCCCTGCCCGCCTCCAGCTCGCCCTTTGGCACCGATAGAAGCGCCCCGCGCAGAACTTCGGCTTCGTAGGCTGCGTAGTTCAGGGTAAAGGACACGGCAGCGAAGAAGAAACCTTCACGCAGAAGCGGCCAGAGAAAACTCTGGCGCAGGCCCGGAACCATCGGCAGCAGCGAGCCGATGCCGTAGTAGAGCAGCCAGAGCTGGATCAACAACGGCGTGCCGCGAAACACCGTGGAGAACCAACGCGCAAGGCTGCGTAAGACGCATCCCCCGCTGACCTGGGCAAAGGCAAGGCCGATCGCCAGCAGAAAACCGAGGCTGACCGAAATGACGAGCAGCGCCACGGTCTGGAAAGCCCCGTCAATCAGGAGCGGCCAATATTTTGCCAGCCAGTCGAATTTCATTGACAGCGCCTCCGATCAGGCCACGACAGGCTGGCTGCGGCGCAGGCGGCGCTCAAGCCAGTGAACGACAAGATTGGAGACAAGCGTAATCGCCAGATAAAGGATGGCCGCGGCGAGAAAGAACAGGAAATATTGCTTGGTATTGGCACCTGCCAGGCGTGTCGTCAGCGCCAGTTCCTGATATCCGACGACGGCCACCAGAGCGCTGTCCTTGGTGACGGACATCCACAGATTGGAAAGACCCGGCAATGCGTTGGGCAGAAGTGCCGGCAGGGTGACACGGCGAAACCGCAGAAGCGGCGACATGCCGAAGGCGCGCGCCGCCTCGATCTGACCCACGGGGATCGCAAGGATCGCCCCCCGCAGAACCTCGGTCATGTAGGCGCCCTGAACAAACCCGAGAACGGCAACCGCTGCGACAAAACCGTTGACCTCGACAGCGGGCAGTCCAAAAGCTGCAAGCAGGCGGTTTAGACCGTCCGTTCCGGCATAGTAGAGCCCGACGATCAGGATCAACTCGGGCACGGCACGGATAATTGCGGTATAGAGATTGAGTGTCAAAGCCAGAGGCCGGTTGCCAGCGAGCTTCGCAATCGCTCCGCCAAACCCAATCAGCAAACCGATGGCAAAGGCAGAAGCCGAGATGGCGACAGTGCTCGCGGCGCCGCTCAGCAAGGCGCCGCCCCAGCCGGGAGGCTCGAGCGCCAACAATTGCCAAACTGTCATCGGGTTCGCCGCCATCCTCGGCCGTTTCCTTGCCGTCTACTTGCCGTAGACGTCGAAGGTGAAATACTTCTTCGATATCTCGTCATATTTTCCAGACGTGCGGACGGCGGCGATCGCAGCATTCAGCTTTGCCTTCAGTGCGGCATCGTCCTTGCGAAGGCCGCCACCAATACCGATGCCCAGCACCGCAGGATCATCCGCGACATCGCCCATATCGGCGCAGCAATCCTTGCCAAAGTCGGTCTTGAGAAAGTCGGAAAGCGGAATAGCGTCGCCGAAGACATAGTCGATACGACCTGAAGCCAGGTCCTGGAAGGCTTCATCCAGGGTCTGATAGGTCTGTTCCTCCGCCTTCTCGGCAAAATAGGCCTTGAAATACTCCGACTGGACCGTCGAAACCTGAATGCCGATTGTCTTTCCGGCAACCGCTTCTGGCGCCGCCCCAGGCGCGCCATCCTTGGGCCCGATCAGTTTGCTCGGCGTATTGTAGTATTTGTCGGTGAAGTCGATCGTCTTCAGGCGTTCGTCGGTGATCGACATGGACGACCAGATGACATCGAACTTGTTCGACTGGAGCGCCGGAATCAGGCCGTCCCAGGAAACGTCCACGACCGAGCAGGTCTCCTTCATCTCAGCGCAAACAGCATTCATGAGGTCGATTTCCCAGCCGTTCCAGGTACCGGCAGCATCCTTGGCGAAAAAGGGCGGATAGGCCTCGTTCATGATACCGAAGCGGACCTCGGCCTGAGCGCTAAAGGCGGTGGCGGCAACTGCGGCACCGGCCAGCAAAAGCGAGATCAGTTTCATTGTCGTATTTCCCCTGGTTCGTGGTTTAAGGATCAATAGGTCAAGCGTCGGACCTGCGGCCGGAAAGTCCGCCGGTGAATTCTCTGCAACGGGCGCTTTTGGGATTTCCGAAGATCTGGTCGGGAGGCCCCTCCTCCTCGACCCGACCGCGATCGAGGAACATCACATGGCTCGAGACGTCGCGGGCAAAGGCCATCTCATGGGTTACGAGCAACATCGTGCGTCCCTCCTCGGCGAGCGCGCGAATAACATTGAGCACTTCGCCGACGAGTTCGGGATCGAGTGCGGATGTCGGCTCATCGAACAACATCACGGCAGGATCGACGCAGAGCGCCCTCGCAATCGCCGCACGCTGCTGCTGGCCACCCGACAGAAAAGCCGGATAGACATTCCGCTTGTCATAGAGCCCAACCTTGGCCAACAGGGACTCCGCCTTTTCGATCGCTTCGCGGCGCGGAACCTTCAGCACATGTATGGGAGCCTCGATCACGTTTTCCAGCACGGTTCGATGCGCCCAGAGATTGAAGCTCTGGAACACCATTCCAAGCCCGGTTCTCAAACGCTCAAGCTGGCGTCGATCAACCGCCTCCAGACCACCCCTACGGCCGGGTTTCAGGCGCATTTCCTCACCAGCAATGACGATCCGGCCACGGTCGGGGGCATCCAGAAGGTTTATGCAGCGAAGGAAGGTGCTCTTTCCCGAGCCGGACGAACCGATGATCGAAACGACATCGCCGCGCATGGCCTTTAGCGAGATACCCTTGAGGATCTCGGTCTCGCCAAAACTTTTGTGGATGTCGGTTACGTCCAACGCGGCGGTGACGGGTTCGTTCATTGCAATCCGTGGCAATTAGGCTTCCACACGACCATAAAGGCGCAATTGCACATATTTCCCGCGCATTTTTCGAAATTGACGCCAAAATTATGCAAAAAGTTTAGTTCTGACGCTCGGATTCCGTAGCCATCCGACAGCCTGTGTCGTAAGGCTGCTGCCGAACACTCAAAGCTGGGAATTCCGCCATGACGGAACGAATGGATCAATTCGACAGGAACATTCTTGATATCCTGCAGCGCGACTGCCAGCGAAAGGCCGAAACCATCGCTGCCATGGTCGGCTTGTCACCCTCCGCCGTTCAGCGTCGATTGAAACGGCTGAGAGCCGAGGGCATCATCACCGCCGAGATCGCAGTGGTTGACCGCAAGTCGACCAATTACCCGATGACGTTCATTGCCGGCATGGAGATCGAGCGTGATAATTACGACGCCCTGGTCCGCTTCAAGAACTGGGCGCTCAAACAGGACAACATCCAGCAGGTCTACTACGTCACCGGCCAGGTTGATCTGGTCGCCATCATCACCGCCCGCGACGTAGAACACTACGACGACATCAGCGCTCAACTGATGTCGGAAAACCCGCAGATCAAACGCATGCACACGAATGTCGTCCTGCGCGACATCAAGACGGGCCTTCACATTCCGATCAAGGACTGACGACATCGAGACCTCGTTTCGCCGCCAGCTTGTTGTTGGGGACGGCGAGCAGATACTTATCGCTTGCCATGCTCATGAAGCGAAGACTGCCGTGTTTTCCACCGGCCGGATGAAGCCGAGATCGTTCTGGCCATTCTCCAGTCCCGGATGATGTTATCGGTTGAGCCGCTCTGGATATGCAGCTGGATGTCGGGATCCGACCGGTCGAACTTTACCAGAAACCGTGGCAACACACCGCTGGTGGCCGTATAGATCGTGCCGATTTGATCCGCGTTACCGTCTTGCCAGTCACCGACCGGGTGATCTCGGTCGATAGATCGATATCGCTGACTCCGCCTCGTTTGCGGCCGGTCACCTCATCGAGGCTTCCCAAATGTTCCAAATCCGCAAGTGCGGCATTGGCAGTCGGCGCGGATAGGCCCGTCTTTTGAGCTACAGCAGGATTTGACTCGTTTTCCGTTTCGCGCCAACCTACCCAATTCGTTGTAATCAATTGCCTACAAACAACTTTTCGCTGCCTGACCGGATCACATTGAAATGGAAAATGATGGTTTAGACTCACGCGACAGCCGACGCGCCAGTACCAAGCGACGCCGTGAGGCGGTGCATGTGCCCTGACGCTGCAGAAAGCAATCTGATGCTTACCTGAAGCTGGGGAGACGCGGGCTGCCTCAGACGCCGCGTCTGTTGCCCCAGAGCAGAACATGCAGTTGCGGCAGCACATGCGCCTCGAACCACCGGTCGGCCGTAACCCTGTCGATGAGCCAGAGCATCCGGTCCATGATGCCGTCAATATCCACCTTCGCTGTGTCGCAATCGGGTGGCGGCGGTGTGTGATTGCCGGGCTGGAGGTAAACCGGAAGACTTGTGTAGCGGGCCGCGGCGTTGCGAGCATAGGCGTAATCATCGTCATCGAAGACAACGATTTTCAATGCGATCCGCGGACCTTTGCCGGCCAGACGCAGACAGGCATCAAAGGCATCCCAGTCCGTTTCCATACCGCTTGACGGCGGCTTCGGGCTCAACACCAGAACGTCGAGATTGGCAAACCAGTCCTTGGCAATGCTGCCTTGGGTCTCCAGCGCAAAGCGATAGCCGTCGCGATGTCCGTGCTCAATCAGTTCGCCAAGCGGCTGGATTGCCGGATTGCCGCCCGAGAGCGAGACCGTAAGCGGTCTGGAACCGGAAAGCCTTGTCACCTCCCGCCAGATCGCGTCAACCGACATCGGGAGCCACTGATCGCGATATTCGCTCGCAACCGCATGCAGCGTATCGCACCACGAGCAACGATAGTCACAGCCACCGGTCCGGACGAAAACAGTCGGGAGGCCCATCAGCACACCCTCCCCCTGGATCGTAGGTCCGAAGATCTCACTGATACGTATCTGCGTCTCCCCAATGGTCATGGCCTGTATTCCGCCCACGTCTTTGGCGTTTCGCTGACGCGCACGGCCGAGGTTTCCGGCAGCCGCTCCTTGCACCAGTCGTAGAAATGCTTTGCGAGATATTCCGCCGTGACCTGGCCATGGCCGAGAGTGTCATTCAGGTGTCGGTGATCGAAGCTCTCGTCGATATAGTGCTTGAGCGGTCCAAGCTCATGGTAGTCGCGAACGAAGCCGTCGCCGTTCAGGGTAATAGCCGACAGTTCCACCTCGACAACGTAGTTGTGGCCGTGCAGGCGCGCGCATTGATGTTCGGCCGGCAAACGCGTGAGTCGATGCGAGGCGGAGAAGTGAAATTCCTTGGTGATCCGGAACACTACTTCTCCTCCGAGACGGAGAAGCCGGTGGTCACCGCCACCCAGAAATCCGGATCCTCGTAGTCGGTCGGGTCGGCAACCCCGGCAAGATGAAACGCCTCCCGACGCTCGACGCAGGTTCCGCAGCGGCCGCAATGGCGCGCACCACCCTTGTAGCAAGACCAGGTCTCGGCAAACGGGGTGCCGTTGCTCGCCCCGTCGGTCACGATATCGGCCTTCGATATACGAACATAGGGCGCGTAGAGCGAGACGCTGGCATAACCGTCGAGAGCCTGGCTCTGCATCGCCTCAAATGCGTCTATGAAGCCGGGGCGGCAGTCGGGGTAGATGAAATGATCGCCGCCATGCACGGCGACCCCGACGGCGTCTGCTTTTTGCGCCGCCGCAAGCCCGAAGGCAATGGCCAGCATGATCGCGTTGCGGTTCGGGACGACAGTCACTCTCATCGTCTCCTCGGCATAGTGCCCGTCCGGAACGGCAATATCGTCGGTCAGGGCCGAGCCGGTGAGATGGGCGCCGATATTGCTGATGTCGATGATCTGATGGGCAACGCCCAGCCGCCTGGCGCATGCGGCGGCGAAGTCCAGTTCCTTTCGATGCCGCTGTCCGTAATCGAAGGAGAGAAGGCCGACGAGTTGGTGTTCCGCTGCCACCTTATGGGCGAGCGAAACAGAGTCCAATCCGCCGGAGCAGATGACGATGGTGTTCACGATGTTGGATCCCTTGTTTTGACCGGGTGGGCTGCGACCGGATTGCGGGTGTCTTGTAAGACAAACATGCCCCGTTGTGAAGACAGGAGATAACGTCGCGCGTAAGTTTGCGGGTCTTAGTGAGATCTGAACCGGCGTACTATAACGAACGCGTGGGATAACAATGCTTTACAGAACCTGAAAGGTTATACGACGGGTTTTGCAAAAAAAGCCACCCCGCTCGCATCGTCCGCAGGTTCGTCCTGCGGCCACAATGATTGCGCAGATTTCACGTTTGCTTCTTTTTTACCTCATCGATCCTCGGCAGAAACCAGGTCAGAAGTCCCGCAAGCGGAAGAAACGAGCAGAGGCGGCAGACAGTCTCTATGCCGTAGGTGTCGGCGGTTCGCCGCCCCATCTTGGTGCCGACCGGGAGATCGAAGAATGCGAAAATCCCCATATAACGAAGCTCTTCGGTTTTCATCAGGAAAACCGGGAAGTGCCAGCTGGCCGGAGTTCCATGGTCCATACAACGCCCGAAACTTTCCGCGGCGGGGATGGAGCCGCAAGTGGAAATGACCTAGGGGCAAACTGCCTGATAGGCGCGCTTGAAATAGACAAGTGCCTCCTGCCGGTCGCTGGCGCACACATCGATGACCTGGCACATCAGGATGATATGGGTGCCAACTTCGACTGTCTCGGTCACCGTGCAGTCGAAGGAGACGAGTGCATCCTCGAGCAGGGGAGCGCCGGACTTGCCGTAAGTCCAGCGGGCTGCCGCAAAACGATCGGCCATCGGCGTCTTGCCGCCGAATAGCGCCGACACCGCTTCATGGCCGGGCGCTAGGGCATTGACCGAGACGACCCTGTTTTCCAGCACGGCGGGTGCCGCCGAACTTTTGCGATTGAGGCAGACCAGCAAAGTCGGCGGATCATCGGTGACGCTGGTCACTGCCGTCGCGGTGAAGCCGGCAAGGCCGGCCGGACCATGGGAGGCAATGACATTCACGGCTGCGGCGAACGAGGCCATACCGTCGCGATAGGTTTCCCGCGTCACCGGCACCAGAACGGATCCGATCGCTGAAGGTTCGGCATGGGGTTCTGTCATCATCGTCATGGAATTCCTCCGCGTCGGGCTGTTTGCAGCAGAACGGGACGGCGGGCACGGATGCCCGCCGTCGAGGCTCAGAATTCGCGCAAAGTGTCGCGTAACAATTCGTGCTTGTAGCTGGTGCGGGCAAGGCCGCGCTTCTGAAGCGCCGGCACGAGGCCGTCTGCCACTTCCGCCAGATAGCGGCGGCTGACGCGCAATACCGGCGTCGTGATCAGGAATCCGTCGCCGCCGACTTCCGCCATTACCTCGCCCATACGCTCGGCCACCTGATCCGGCGTGCCGATCAGCTCGACGGAAGACACAAGGCCGCCACCGCCATCGACGACCAGTTCACGCAGCGTCTTACCGCTTCCCCATTGCTGGAACTTGTCGAGCGTACCGGATTCACCATTGGTTACCAGCTTTTCCGGCAGAGGCTGGTCGAGTTCGAACTGGGCAAAGTCAATCTCTGTGATGGCCGACAGCGACGACAGGGTGTCGATGATGAAATGCTCTGACGACAGCTGGCGCTTGTATTTTTCCCGTGCCTCGAACTCTGTCTCGCCGAGCGTCGGCGTGATGCAGAACAGAACCTTGATCTCATCGGGATCACGGCCGATCTTTTCCGCCCGCAGACGGATATCGTCTCGGAATGCCTTCATTTCCTTGACGCCAGAAGCAACCGAGATGATCGAATCCGCATGGCGGGCAGCAAAGTCACGGCCGCGCGGCGAGGCACCCGCCTGCACATAGAGCGGCTTCTGCTGCGGCGACGGCACCGTGTTGAGCGGGCCGCGCACCTGGTAATGCTTGCCGGAATGGTCGATTGTGCGGACCTTGGACGGATCGACATAAATGCCGTTTTCACGGTCGAGCACCACGGCGTCGGTATCCCAGCTGGCAAACAGCTTGTTGACCACCTCGAGATATTCGTCCGCCATCTCGTAGCGCGTCTCGCGCAGCGGCAGCTTGTCCATGTTGAAATTCTTCGCCGCCAGATCCTCGGCGCTGGTCACGATATTCCAACCGAAACGACCGCGCGTCAGGCTGTCGATCGTCGAGCAGAGACGGGCGAGCAGGAAGGGCGGGTAGGCCATGGTCGACATGGTGGCCACGACGCCGAGCCTGGAGGTCGCCATGCCCATGGCGGTGGCAAGTGGCGCCGGATCATGCTTGGGCACCATCATCGCGTTCTTCAGGGCGATATCGCGCGAGCCGCCATAGGTCTGCGGTACCATCAGCTTGTCCTCGATCATGATGTAATCGAAGCAGGCGCGTTCGAGGGTCTGGGCCATTTCGATGTAGAAGCGCCCATCCCACGGGCTTCCGCCCTGACCGAAAGGCTCGCGCCATTCGTCGGGGGTGAAATTCATGAACCAGGCGAGGTGCATCGGTTTGGTCGCCATGGGGAACTCCTCTTGATCAGCGATATTGGTGCAGGGGGATAACGGTCGCGCGGCTCAGCTCGAAGCGGGCCGAGTCGCGCACGATCAGGGGCTTGGCCTCGAAATCGGAAATGATGCCGGCGCCAAAACGCTCCGGCGCATGCGGATCCTTGCGGTGCTTGTCGATGGCGATGACGCGGGTGCCAAGCTCGAAGGCCTCGCCCATGTCATGCGTCACCATGACGATGGTCATCTGCCGCTCGTTCCACAATTCGCGGATCAGCACATGCATGCTCTTGCGCGTGACCGGATCGAGAGCACCGAAGGGTTCGTCGAGCAGCAAAACCTTGGGCTGCATGATAAGTGCCTGGGCAATCGCCAGCCGCTGCTGCATGCCGCCGGACAGCTGCTGCGGATATTTGTTGATCGCATCCTTCAGGCCGACCCGCTCGAGAAGCGCAATCGCACGGTCGCGCAAGGCCTTGCGGCGATCCCCGAACAGCATGCCAAGGAAAGCGGAACCGCGCCATTGCGGACCGAGCATGACATTGCCAAGCACGGTCTTGTGCGGAAAGACCGAATATCGCTGGAATACGACGCCGCGGTCATCGGTCGGCTCGCCGGCAATCGGCTCGCCGTCGATCAGGATCTGGCCACGCGTCGGCACTTCCTGGCTGAGCAGCATGCGCAGCATCGTCGTCTTGCCGACACCGCTCGGGCCAACGATCGAGAGGAATTCATGGTCTTTCAGGGTCAGGCTGACATTTTCCAGAATGACGGTGTCGCCGTATTCCTTCCAGACCTTGTCGATGACGATCTCGACCATGTCATCCCTCCTTCAGCACGGACCAGGGGAACAGCCGGGCCGAGAGTTTGCGCAATGCCAGATCGATGAGGAAAGCGAGCAGCGTGATCCAGATGACGTAAGGCAGGATGACATCCATCGCGAGATAACGGCGAACGAGAAAGACACGGTGACCGAGACCCCCTTCAGCGGTGATCGCTTCGGCCGCGATGACGAAGAGCCAGGTCGCCCCGAGCTGCAGGCGTACGGCATTGATCAAACCTGGCAGTATCTGTGGCAGTATGACATGCATCATCATCTGCCAAGTCGAGCCGCCGAGCGTCTGCGCCTTGATGATCTGTTCGCGCGGAATCGCATCGATGCGCAGAACAACGTCGCGCATCAGGCAGGGCGCGACACCGAAGACGATCAGCACGATCTTCGAGACTTCGCCGAGACCAAACAGGATGAAAAGGATCGGCAATACCGCCAGCGGCGGCACCAGCGAGATGGCGGCCAGAACCGGATCGAAGGCCGCACGCAGCTGGGGAATGAAGCCGATCGGCGTTCCAAGAACCAGGCCGAGCAATGCGCAAAGCCCGAGCCCGACAAGCAGCCGCCAGAGGCTAAGATAGGTGTCCCACCAGAACAGCAGCGTTCCACTCGCCTTGTCGGGTGTGAACATCATGCGTTCCATCGCCGCCTTGAACGAGGTCAGGGCCGGCATCAGCTTGTCGGTCGGATTGACCGACAGCCTAGCCTCTGATGCGAGGACATAGACCAGCAGTATCAGCAAAAAAGGCAGAATGCCAAGGAAGAGGCGTTGCCCCCTGGAGGGAGGATAGTTGATGATGCGCTTCACGATTTCATCCTCTTCATCCCTGCCTCGTCATCCCTGGCTCGACCTCACTTCAGCTGCAATGCGTGCTTGCCAAGTGTCTGCGTCGTTCAGAGCCCGCCTTCGGCGGCCAGCTTGGTGTAGGATGCATCCACCCGCAGTTTGACATTCGCCGGATCTCCCAGTAGCGAACCATCGGCGAGCTCGATGCCGATCGCATCCACTGAGGTCGCACCCTCACCGAACAGGCCGCGGTCGAAGGAGAATTTGCGGATATCGTCCATCGCCGTCTTGGTCGTGGCGGCGGTGAGGAAGGTTGCCGCGTCTGCCGGCGTGTAGAAGAAGAAGGTCGTATCGACTTGCGTCTTCAGGCCGGCATCATCCGTGCCGAGAGCACCTGCCATATAATCGTTGACGGGCTTGGCAGCGTCGCCGCCTGCCTTGATGGCAGCAAGCGCCTCATACCATGCCCCGGTCATCGCCTTGCCGAAATCCGGGTTTTCCTTCATCACAGCGGTATTCCCGATGAAGACGTCCATGATCTCGCCAGGGATCTGCGAGCTGTCGAACAGGACCTTGGAATCTTTCGATCCGGCCAGCATGTCGGCGGTCATCGGCTTCCAGGAGGCGGCAGTCTGGATTTCGTCATTGGCGAGATAGGCAGCGGAAATATCGGCATCAGAAATGTTGACCGTCTTCACCTCGCCGACACCGCTCAGCCCGTTCATCACGAGAGCGCGGTTGAGCAGGTAATGCGACACGCTGTACTCGACGAGATAGACATCCCTGCCCTTGAGATCGGCAACGGAAGCCGCGGATTTCGACATCAGAACGTCATTGCCGTTCGAATAGTCGGTAATCAGAAATATCGAGGTATCGACACCGCCGGCAGCCGGCATTGTCAGCGCATCCATGCCGGCGACGCCGACCGCATCGAAATCGCCGGCGATGAACTGGTTGATGGATCCGACATAGTCGTTGACCAGCACCATCTCGATTTCGATGCCGTATTTGTCGGCCCATTTTTTCAGGATGCCGGATTCCTTGATATAGCCCATCGGCATGAAGCCGACATAGATGGAATAGCCAACCTTGAATGTGGTCTTTGGCGCTGCAAATGCAGATGTGGACAGCGTCACACACGCGACCAGAAGCAGGAGGGCGGATTGAGCGAAGGCAACGAAAAATACGTTTCATCGGCTTGTCTCCAGGACTGTTCTCTCTGAGGATTGCCAATAACTAAGCAATCGTTTAA
>NZ_AHZC01000012.1 GCF_000247475.1 Rhizobium sp. PDO1-076
CTGTCGATCATCACCTGCAGATTGAAGAAAGTATTGATAAGTGTCATGCCTCATCGGCTCCTTTGGCAACCCGGTGGAACGTCTTTCCGTCCCACCAGATGCAATTCAAGCCTTATTTGCCCTTGGGCATGTCGAGAACCGTGACCGTCGAGGTCGTGTCCTCGGCCTTGGCGCCGAACCAGGTTTCGTGCAGTTTTGCGATGAATCCCTCGCCCTTGAGCGTCGTGATCACGGCATTGACCTCGGCCGCCAACGGATCGTCCTTGTTGAACATGATCGAGTACTTCTCGCCGGTCGGGATGCGTTCGACGACTTTCAGCTCCGGCTTGTCCTTGACGTAGTAGAGAAGGGCCGGGATATCGGAAATGTAGCCATCCACGCGACCTGCGACGAGATCAAGCATGGCGGGCTGCAGGCCTTCGAAGCGGCGGATTTCGCCGAGCTTGTATTCGCCCTTGTTGGCTTCAGCCCACATGTCGCCGGTCGACCCGGTGTCAACGCCGACGACCTTGTCGCCCATGTCTTTGAGACCCGTGATGCCGGAGGCGGCGGTGACGGTCAGCGACTGGTCGCTGTCATAGTATGGCTGGGCGAAAGTCACCGATTCGAGGCGCTTGTCCGTGATGGTGATCGACGATACCGCCATGTTGATACGGCCTGACTGGACTGCTGGGAACAGGCCGTTGAACGGCGTGTTGACGAATTCGACCGATTTTCCCAGGCGCTTGGCAATTTCGTTAACGAGATCGACTTCGAAACCAGTGACCTTGCCGCTGGCGTCCTCGAATTCCCAAGGCACATTGCCGATGTTGGCGCCGACTGTAAGGTCTGCGGCCTGAACGCCCGTTACGCCAAGTGCGGCCAATAGGCCGGACAGAAACGAGAGGTTGAAGTTTGAAACGCGTGTCATGAGGGTTCCCCTTGTTATTTGAACATAACTCAATCTACATTGGTCTAACTGGTCAGACCAGTAGGACCAAAAAAAGCATGCCGCTTTCGGCTTGGCAAGACGGCCTGTGAAAAAATAGATTGGCAGCGCCGCAAGGCCTGAGCCGGAGAAGGGGTCGCATGTTCAACAAAACGCTTGTTCCGCAATCTGTTGCGCGAGAGATCCAGACGATGATCCAGGCGGGCACCTTGAAGCCGGGCGAGAAAATTCCGTCCCAGCGGGAGTTTGCCTTGAAATTTGGCATTAGCCGGGCATCGCTACGGGAGGCGTTGCTGACGCTGGAAACGCTGGGGCTTCTGAAGACCGAGGCCGGTCGCGGTACCTTCGTGACTGCCGCCGCGGAGGGAGCAAGAAGCCTGGGCGGACACATGGCGCCATGGCGCTATTCCGGTAGCTACTCAGTCTTCGACGTCTTTCAGACCCGCATTTTGTTGGAGGGCGAGATTGCAAGGCTTGCGGCCGGGAGGTTGACGCAATTGCAGTTGGAGATGATGGAGAAAGCGACGCAGACCATGGAGGAGTGTTGGGCGAAACAGGACCTGCTCGCCAATGTCGAAGCCGATCTCGACTTTCATGGCACGATCGTTTCGGCTTGCTCCAACGCGATGTTGAAGGCGCTCTACCAGACGGTGCGGGACCAGGTAACCGAAACACAACGCCAGCCTATCCCGATCACGGATCCGGAACGCATGCGCGAGTCGATCGCGGAGCATCGCAAGATTATCGCAGCGCTGAGAGCAAATGACGGCCAGTCTGCCCGTCTGGAGATGGAAAATCACATCCGCAACACGGCGCGCTGTGCGGGGCTCTCCCCATAGCGGATTGGGTTGCGGGATCGATATCGATCCTGTCAGACGAACGACCGTCAAGCATACTTTGCACATATTCGATGAGCTGGGGGTGCCGCCGCTGTGTGAAGGCGTCGAAACGGTCGAAGAATTGATGGTTCTCACGGATCTTGGAGTGTCATTGATCCAGGGCTAGGTGTTGGCCAAGCCGTGTTCTGACTCCTTGGCAGAGCCGATCTCCATCAGAACTCCGCTGCATGATATCCGGTAGTTATCAAGGACGGCGACAATTGGAATGATCTTCAGTTTCGCAGTGGTGAGAGATTGTATTTTCGGCGTTCAACGAGTTTATAAAAGAGAAAGATCGAAACTGCATCCCCCCGCCCGAAAACTTCACCTGACCTCAACCGGCGGCGACCATTTCCAGAATCGTGCATGCCACGCGAGAATGATCATACGGCTTGCTGAAAAACCGGCCCTCGACAGGCAAAAGGTCGTCGCTGAGGCTGCTGTGACCTGAGGTCACGATGATTTTGATCGGCGGCCAACGGTCGCGCACTGCGATTGCAAGCTTCAGGCCATCCATGCTGCCCGGCATATCGATATCGGTGAACATCACGGCAATGTCCGCATGGGTATCCAGGATTTCAATGGCATCATCGGCGTTCGATGCCTCGTGCACGATAAACCCCTGGCTCTCCAGCGACATGACGATATCCATGCGCAGCAGGGCTTCATCTTCAACAACCAGAACCGTTGTTTCGTTACGCGTCAGCTTCACGACATTTCCCTTTGCGCTGCAGGCATGTGTTATTAGCGACATGGAGTAACGACGGTAACGCGCGTGGCCCTGCATTGATCCATCCGGCGTGACTGATTTTGACATCCCTTCAACGACATGTCGGGATCCGTCGTCGCGGCTGCACTTTGGCTGTTCACTCTGGCAGGTGGTCCGCATTCATCTACCGGCATCGCCGACAACTGTAGTGGTCTGATTGGCCATTGACATAGGTGATATTATATATACATAAAAACGTATATACGAATAATATAAATATTGAGATTTTCTATGTCCATCGATCGTGCCGTTCTCACATTTGCCGGCACCATGGTTCTGGTCTCTCTGGCTCTCAGCCGTTTCGTCCATTCCGGCTTCGTCTGGCTCAAAGCCTTTGTCGACATCAATCTGATCCAGTCTTCGATCGCCGGCTTTTGTCCTGCCGCGATGCTGTTCAGAAAAGTCTGCGTAAAATCCGGTGTGGCTTTCTGTGCGAAAGTCATCCAACGGTGTGATCGTCATGATGCGCTTCATCACCGCCGGCATTTTTGCCCTGTGTTTCCTACCCAATGTGGCCCTTGTCAGGCTGCACGCAGATGACGGTCTTCTAGTCGAGCCTGGCCACGTTCTGCATTGCTGCCGGCTTTATCTGGCCCGTGACGTAGAAATTGGGGTCGATCCAGCGAATGCTCATGTGTTGCCTCTTTTGAAGATGATTGAGGCGACTGGGGTCGTGATGTCGGCTAGCGCAGGTTGCGCGGAACCCTGAGGAATTGGGTGTCGCCGCGATCCATCCTTTGGTCTTCAAAGAATGCCGATACCGACAATAATGTGGTTATACGTTTGTATAGGGAAATGAAATTAAGTTCAGCGACAATGGAACCCCGTGATAACAAGATCTTGCCCCGGTGTTTGATGTAGCCCGCCTCGTCCAGATCCACTTGAACTTAGGCGGCGTGTCAGTATGTTCGTATCTATGAAGATTGATCCGGAAGCCATGAAAGCCGGGGCGGAGATTGCGAGCGAATTGCTCAAGTCGCTGTCTAACCGTTACCGTTTGCTGATATTGTGCCGTCTCGCGGACGGCGAGCATTCCGTGGGGCAACTGGCGGAATTCCTCGGAATTCGCGATTCCACAGTGTCCCAACATCTGGCATTGCTCCGGCGCGACCGGATCATTGCCGCTCGTCGGGATGGCCAGACGGTCTGGTACCGGATTGAGAGCGATCCTGCGCGCGAGATCGTCAATACGCTCTACAACAGCTTTTACAAAGTCGGAGACGCTGGCGAATAGCCTTCGAATTTCGCTCCTTCGCATCCACGACCAGGTGTCGAATGAGTCCAAATTGCTTTTCGCTCCTTCAGGCAGAATCGCAATTGACAAAGCCATAATATCCAATATTCTGGATATATGGATGAAAACAAAACGATCAACGCGCTGTCCGCGCTCGCTCAGCCGACGCGGCTGCAGACCTTTCGCTTGCTTGTGGCCAGCGAGCCAAACGGAGTTGCTGCCGGCGAGTTGGCGCGCCTGGCCAATGTGCCGCAGAACACCATGTCGGCGCATCTTTCGATCATGGCGAATTCCGGATTGATCACGAGCGAGCGGCAAAGCCGGTCGATCATCTACCGCGCCGATCTGGAAACGTTTCGCGCCCTGATCCTCTATCTTTTGCAAGACTGCTGCGGCGGCAATGCCACTCTTTGTGCGCCGCTGATCGCCGATCTGACACCGTGCTGCCCTCTGCCAGAGGCCGCGCCCTCCACAACCTGAACATCGAGAGAAAGAGCCATGACCAAGGTCTTCAACGTGCTGTTCCTTTGCACGGGCAATTCTGCACGCTCCATCCTAGCCGAATCCATTCTTGCCACGGAAGGCAAGGGCCAGTTCAAGGCCTTCTCGGCTGGAAGTCACCCCAAGGGGGAAGTTCATCCGTTGGCGCTCCAGACACTGGCTGCGCTCGGCTATCCGCATGAAGGCTTCCGGTCGAAGAGCTGGGATGAGTTTGCCAGGCCTGATGCGCCCGTGTTCGATTTCATATTCACCGTCTGCGACAATGCAGCAGGTGAAGCCTGCCCGGTCTGGATCGGCCATCCGATGACGGCCCACTGGGGCGTCGAGGATCCTGCAGCGGTCGAAGGCGCCGATTTTGAAAAGCAGCGCGCCTTCTCCCAGGTTGCCCGCTTCCTGAAGAACCGCATCATGGCATTCCTCAGCCTGCCGCTGGCATCGATTGACAAGCTTGCGCTGGAGACCAGGCTCAAGCAGATCGGCAGTATGGATGGCTCGACCTCGTCCGATGGAAAGGTTGCATGAGATGTCCACGTTCGAACGCTACCTGACCGTCTGGGTCGCTCTCTGCATCATCGTCGGCATCGGACTTGGTCACGCAGTCCCTGGCGTCTTTCAGACCATAGGCGGCTTGGAAGTTGCCAAGGTCAATCTGCCCGTCGCCGTCCTGATCTGGCTGATGATCATCCCGATGCTGCTGAAGATCGACTTTACCGCGCTTGGCCATGTCGGGCGATATTGGCGTGGTATCGGCGTTACGCTGTTCATCAATTGGGCCGTGAAGCCTTTTTCGATGGCACTTCTCGGATGGTTGTTCATCGGCTGGCTCTTCAGGCCATATCTGCCCGAGACACAGATCGATTCCTACATCGCTGGCCTTATCATACTGGCTGCCGCCCCCTGTACCGCCATGGTCTTCGTCTGGTCAAACCTCACCAAGGGAGAGCCACATTTCACCTTGAGTCAGGTGGCGCTGAATGATGCCATCATGATCGTCGCGTTCGCGCCGATCGTGGCGCTGCTGCTGGGGCTTTCCGCCATTACGGTTCCCTGGGACACACTGATCCTGTCGGTCGTACTCTACATCGTTATCCCGGTGATCATTTCCCAGATGGTTCGCAGGGCTTTGCTGTCCGACGGATCACTCGTTCGCCTGGATGTTCTCTTGGCCCGTATCCAGCCGCTGTCGCTGGTAGCCCTTCTGGCGACACTTGTCCTGCTCTTCGGTTTTCAGGGCGAGCAAATCATCGAACAGCCGGGCATCATTGCGCTGCTCGCCGTTCCGATCCTGATTCAGGTCTATTTCAACTCGGGTCTGGCCTATTTGCTCAATCGCTGGTCGGGCGAGGAGCATTGCGTGGCTGGCCCTTCAGCCTTGATCGGTGCATCCAATTTCTTCGAACTCGCGGTGGCGGCCGCCATCAGCCTGTTCGGTTTCAATTCCGGTGCGGCGCTGGCAACGGTCGTCGGCGTTCTCATCGAGGTTCCGGTCATGCTTTCTGTCGTGTGGATCGTGAACCGCTCCAAGGGCTGGTACGAAAGCGCGCCTGCCGTGTCCCGCAATGCTGCAGCAACTAGGAAAATCTGATCATGGACGTGACCATCTATCACAATCCCGAATGTGGCACTTCGCGTAATACGCTGGCCCTGATCCACCATGCCGGGTTCGAGCCCATCGTGATCGACTACCTGAAGGCCACGCCATCGCGGGAGCAACTGGTAAAGTTGATCGCCGACGCAGGCCTGAGGGTCCGCGACGCGATCCGTCAGAAAGGAACGCCCTATGCGGAGCTCGGCCTGGACGATCCGGCGCTCACCGACGACCAACTGATCGACGCAATGCTCAATCAGCCAATCCTGATAAATCGCCCTTTCGTGGTGACGCCGCTGGGCACAAGGCTGTGCCGCCCTTCCGAGATCATCCTGGATATCCTGCCCGAGGATGCATTCTCCGGACCCTTTTCAAAGGAGGACGGTGCGCCATTGCTGGACGAGAAGGGGAAGCGCGTTGTCTGATCTACCTTCTGCCGCCATGGATCTTTTTCACCTGTCGGAAAGCGACGCCCTGCGGCGGGGTTTGTCCACGCACAAGCCACGTATTCTCATCCTCTATGGCTCGCTACGCCCGCTATCCTACAGCCGTCTTCTCGCGCATGAAGCTCGCCGCCTGCTGGAACATCTCGGTGCCGATGTTCGCATCTTTGATGCGGATGGCCTGCCGTTGCCAGACGGTGCGCCCGTTGCACATCCCAAGGTCGAGGAGCTCCGGCAATTGTCGGGCTGGTCGGAGGGACAGGTCTGGGTTAGTCCGGAACGCCATGGTGCCATGACGGGTGTCATGAAGGCGCAGATCGACTGGATCCCGCTTTCCATAGGTGCCGTGCGTCCGACGCAGGGCAAAACACTGGCTCTGATGCAGGTGTCCGGTGGGTCGCAGTCATTCAATGCACTCAACCAGATGCGCATTCTCGGCCGTTGGATGCGGATGATCACCATCCCGAACCAGTCGTCGGTGGCGAAAGCCTATCAGGAGTTCGACGAGTCTGGTCGGATGAAGCCATCGTCCTATTACGACCGCGTCGTGGATGTCTGCGAGGAACTGATGAAGTTCACGCTCCTGACGCGAGACGTATCGGGTTATCTGACGGATCGCTACAGCGAGCGGAAAGAAGCGGCGGAAAAGCTCGAACAGCGTACCAGGTTGAAATCCATCTGATACGACAGGCAGATGAAGGGGCAAGGCGGCTGATCGAACAGATCACAGCGCGGTGACGGCTGAGGGGCAATATGGAGCAGGGCGATGCTGCGCGGAAATTGGATATGATCCGAGCAGTGGCTAATCTGTCATGGATGCACGCAGCTGAGTCGGGGTCTGCCCGAAGGTCTGCTTGAAGGCGCGCGAGAAGTGCGACGCGTTTTCAAAGCCCGTGTCGAGCGCGATTTCGATCAGTGGCGCTTTTGACTGCAGAAGCACCTGCTTGGCCCGCTCCAACCGAACCCTACGATAGACCAGTGCCGGTGTACTGTTGGTTTCGCTGAGGAATAGCCGTTCGAGCTGCCGTCTCGATAGGCCGACCGAGCGTGCCAGTTCCGGTATCGTTATCGTGCCCTCGATATGCCGGTCCATCATGATCAGCACGGCCCGAATGCGCGGATCTTCCGAGGCGATCTCGAGCGGTCTGCGCGGCTGGATTTCCAGCGCCGTTCGCGCTCTTTCGATCTGGAGGACTTCAAGCGCGTTGCGGGCTGCGTCGTGACTAATATGTCTCTGGACAATCGAAGCGGCCATGTCGGCCGCGCTGCTGCCGCCGGCACAGGAGCCGCGCGTGCGGTCAAGATTGAATATTCGGTCGGATCGAACCTGATGGTCGGGGAACCGGTCGCGAAACGCCTGATAGTGCAGCCAGCTTACGCATGTCTGATGTTGTTTCATCAGGCCGATCTCGGCCAGAATGAACGAGCCGGTGCAGACGCCGATGAGCCGCACGTTTTTTGCCGCCGCCGTTTTCAGGAAACTCACGGTTTCATGGTCAATGGGCGTCTCGCTGTTCAGCAGGCCACCAACGACCACGATATAGTGAAACTGGCTCGGATCGACAAAGTCGGACGTCGGCGCGACTTTGACGCCGCAACTGGACATGATCAGATGGCGTGTGCTGCCGAGAACCTCCCAATCGGCGAGCACCCGCCCAGACCTGTCAAATTCGTCGCTTGCAAGCCGAAGCGTGTCGACAAACAGCGAAAAGGCCGAAAGTGTAAAGGACTTGGACAGGACGAAGCCGATCTTCAGGCGTTCGCCAGGAGCGTTTGCATCGGAGAGTTTCATAGTCACGTCGATCAAATCCTGCCTGAATACACTGCCCACGACAATCTATACGCCGCGTCCAGAGCGCCTACAACAAGGGTCTCGAAGTCACCCCATGTTTGATCAGACGCTGCTTCTGGCGGCTTTGGCGTATCGAAGGCGCTTGTGAAGTATTCAGTTGTCGGGACCAAGTTTCCATCCGTCTTCTCTCGTCATTGTCCAAGCGGTCGTTATGCAGTATAGTCATTCATGTCTGCATTGATCGAGCCGATTACAGATCGGAGGGTGCGATGAGGCTTTTTTACATTTTTGTGCCAGTTGCAACGTTGTGGGTTGCCACGGTTGCGGCTGGGCCATTGCACGACGCTGCCAAAAGCGGTGATCTGGATGCTGTAAAAGGCATACTGACCCAAGATATTGATCTGGCAACGCCCGACAGCGCAGGCGAACCACCACTGCTTCTGGCTGCACTTGCTGGGCACGCCGATGTGACTGCTTTTCTGCTGGAGCGCGGTGCCGACATCGAAACACGCAACAGGGGTGGTCTGACTGCCCTGCATGCGGCTGCCTACGCTGGCAAACTTGATGTGGTGATGCTGCTTGTTTCCAAAGGAGCCTCGATCAACGATGACCGCAACTTCTACCGGATGTCGCCGCTCCATGCGGCGGCCGAAGAGGGCCATGGAGATGTTGTCGCTTTCCTGCTGGCAAACAAGGCAGACATTGAAGCCAAGGAAAGAAACGGGATTACACCGCTGAGCCAGGCGGGCTGGCGCGAGCATTGGGACGTGGCCCAATTGTTGCTGGACGCTGGGGCAGTATGTCAGGATGCCGCCGTTGTCGGTGAATGGCTCCACGGCGAATGTATCAAACGGAAATAGCGCCTTGCTCCTTGAGGACTTGAGCTGAGGTGCGAACAAGGAGGATGGCATGTTACGCAAAACACGCTCGGCCTGCCTCGCGTTGGCTGCAGGGGTTGCTGCGGTTCTACTCTTGGCTGCCCCGGCGATTGCTGCCGAAGACGTCGTCAACACGGGTTACTTTGGCGATGTCGCTATCAAGGGGTACGACCCGGTTGCCTATTTTACTCAAAATCAGGCGGTGGAAGGGTCTGCGACCTATTCCCATCACTGGCTGGGCGCGACCTGGCATTTTGCCAGCGCCGAGCACCTGAACCTTTTTATTAAGGATCCAGCCAGATACGCACCCCAATACGGTGGTTATTGTGCAGACGGCGTGTCCCTGGGCACAGTGACAACCAACATAGACCCGAAAGCCTGGCGGATTATCGAGGGCAAGCTCTATATCAGCTATGATCCGGGCGCTGCCGATGGCTTTGAGAAGAACCCGACAAAGCTCGCCAATTCGCAGAAGCATTGGGCGGACGTTCAGCACACCCTTGTTTCGGAAAAGTTGCAGACGGATTGGCGCATGGGTGGTTCGAACTGATCTTCTCAAGCACGTTCGTTCAGGCCGCAGGGGCGAGTGAAAAGAACTTCAGTGCCTGCGGGGTAACATGAATATACTTCGCGGGTGACAGGTCTGGGTCTTCGGTGCGGTAGATATATCCGCAGACCATCCGGTCAAGGAACGAGCCACCGAAGGTTTCGCACAGTCGGCCATCGCGAATCTCGGCAATGCCGGTAATGCTCGTGTTGGCTGTGCGATAGGCGGTGTTTCCGTCCTTGTCGAAGTGCTGAATGAAGTCGGTACCGTTCTTATGCTTGCCGATCCAGGTCTTGTCGGTGACCAGCTTGCGAATATCAGCCTCGCCAAGCCTGTCTGACGGCTGTCCTTCAAAACCAAAGGGCCATTCCGGAATGCCGGCCGCACGAAGGCCCGCCAGGTGATATTGAAGGTCCTCATCTTGCCAATAGTCATAGAGATAGCTGTAATAGGTCAGGTTGGTGTCGGGAAATAGCTCGAGCAGTCGGGCCGCTGCCTCAGCGCCACGTTGCTCGTCATGATTGGCCATGTATGCGGCAGCCAGATATTCATGTGCAGGTTCGGCATTCGGCAAGGCATCTCGTGCCGCTTCCATCAGGGGGATCGCTCTGTCCAGATCGTGGGCCGTATAGAAGACGATGCCCGCCAGTAATTGAAAGCTGGGTGATGGCGACGGGTCCAGCCGCAAGGCCTTTTCCATTTCGTCGATCGCCTCTTCATGCCGCTCCGTGTGCGCGAGAATCAGGGCCAGGTTGCCGAATGCCTCGGCGTCGCTTGGCTGTGCGATCACCGCCTGCGTTGCGGATGCCGTCGCCTCGGCGCTACGACCGTCGACCAGTTGCAGAAGCGCAAGCACTGCAAGGGCCCGCGCATTGTCGGGGTCTAGTTTCAATGCCTGGCCCGCAGCGTCATAGGCAATTTTTCGCGCAACCGCCGCGGACCAGAGATAGTTGTAGTCGTTGCGCCAGACATCGACAGCCACCCGAGCGATGCCGGCATGCGCGTCGGCGAATTTCGGGTCCAGGTCGATGGCTTTCTGGTAGAAGGAGAGCGTCTGGCGATAGGTCTCGACATCGCTATAGGTGATTCCCTTCTGTTCGGCCCTCAGATAGTAATCATAGGCCTCGAGATTCTCTGTCGGGATGCGTGCGAGCCGATGACGCTCTCCCTCACTCAGCTTGACCGATAGAGCCGAAATGATCTTGCTGATCACGTCATCCTGGACAGCGAAGATATCGGCATATTCACGATCATATCGTTCAGCCCAAAGCGATAGGCCGGTCACTGCGTCGATGAGCTTGGCGTTGATCCGCAATCTCGCGCCGGCCTGCTGCAAAGTGCCTTCCAGCACATATTGGACGCCCAGTTCGGCTGCAACATCCTGGACCTTGCCCGATGTTGTCGTAAGGGCAAAAACCGAATGACGTGCGATGACAAACAGACCGGAGACGCGCGACAGTTCGGTGATCAGATCGTCCGTCAGACCGTAGGCGAGGTGGTCATGGTTCTTGTCGCCGCTGACATTGATGAAGGGCAGGACGGCAACCGAAGGTTTGTCCGGCAGGGGATAGGCAAAGCGATCGCTCAGCTGCGACGTCTGGACGTATGTCCAAGGTTGCCACCATAGGCCCGCGATGCCGATCGCGATCAGAAATGCGGCTGTCGCCAGATGGGGACGAAGACGAAGACGGAGCTGCTTGCGGGTCTCGGCGGTCTTTCCTGCAGCCGTCGGATCAAGCACAACGCGGTAGATGCGAATGGGCTCGGCGATATTCTTGACCTTTCGCTCGCCGAGCGAGGTGAAGCCGACCGACAGTCTGGACTTGATCTGATCATAGGCCGATCCTGAAATAGCGATGCCCCCCGGTTCGGCCAATGTCTGGATCCGGGCCGCCATGTTGACGCTGTCGCCATGGATGTCAGTGCCTTCGACGATGATGTCGCCGAGATTGATGCCGATGCGAAAATCGAGCCGACGTCCGGGTGATGTTAGCGCTTCCTGTTTTGCCTTGTGCTGCTGAACAGCGACCGCGCAACGCGCTGCATCGACTACACTGTGGAACTCCACCAGCAGTCCGTCGCCCATGGTTTTGACGAGCCGGCCGTTGTGCCGGGTGATCTCGGGCTCGAAAATGGTCTGCATGTCACTTTGGAAGCGGACACGCGTTCCTTCCTCGTCGACTTGGCTCAGACGGCTGTAGCCAACGACGTCGGCAATCAGGATGGCTGCGAGATGGCGCTCCATGCTCCGTCTCCCGGAGCGCGTGCTCCAGCTGCTATTCTATAGGAGACCGGCGCACGGCGCCATTGCGTCGGCGCGCAGGGAGCTCTCTTCTCCACCCTATCGACAGACATATTCGAGTGTGGGTGGGGCTATTCGCCTTGATCGTGCGAAATTTTCGGCCAATGCTGGCCGGGGACTGGTGCGTGTTCGAAACCGGATGAACGCAGGTTTCGGTCGCTGCGCGTCAGGTCGGCCGTGTTCCGCGAACAAAAAGGGCAATACATCGTTCAAGATGGCGCCGGCGGTCCGCTCTGGTGTTGAAGTCTTCCCGCCGCGGGCCCATTGCTCCAAACAGCATGTCCATCAGCATCCGGGCACCGCCGAGCGGATCCTCGATCACCAGCTTTCCCCGCTTGGCCTCGTTTGACAGCCAATCTGCAAGAATCTGCCGTGAGCGGTCAATGCCATCGCGTCTCAGTATTTCGGCAATTTCGGGAAACTGTCCGCCTTCGCGCATGACGATATGGATGAAGGCCTGTCGCTCGTTCTCGGCCTCTTCGTCGATGTCTATCATGAAGATCTGCTGCAGGACGGTATCGACGGGGGCGTCTTCTTCGGCAGGGCGCGGGAGATCAAGCATCATTTGGCGATGAGCGGCAACCACGGCGAGAAACAGGTCCGACTTTGAGGGAAACAGACGGTAGAGCGTCTGCTTGGAGATCCGGCATCGTGCCGCGACAATGTCCGTCGTCGTGCCGGAAAACCCAAGTTCGACAAATGTCTTGCGCGCCGTGTCGATAATGTCCGAGCGCCGATCCGTGTCGGAATGCGTTTGCGGTCTGCCGCGCTTGCGTTTTGCAGCGGGTTGCACGGCGGTTGTTTCAGTGTCGCTCATACGCTTGTCATAGCATCTGATTGACAATCATCCAGCCAGTATAAGGATGGTACTATATGGTACCGATAATTTTCAGGCTCTGAATTTGATTTGAGCTTGTTTTTTGAGCCCCAAACTTCGTTGCTTCATTGTGAAAATGCCGGAACGCGGGACGAGATGCCTGATCAAACGTCGATGGTCCGGTGACAATCAGCAGGTGCACCTGCTGCCATCAAGCCATGTTAAACGGCCACCTTGGCCGTCCCAGGATGCTGGAGCAATCACACATAGGCGGTGCGATCGCCGAAGGCGCTGGCTTCGTCGAAATTCTTGGTGCCGATCCGTTCGCTTTCACCAGACATTTCCTGCGGAGCTTCCTCCTCGGTTTTTGTCGATGTGGTGGTTTGTGTATCACTATTTTCGGTCACGCTGATTTTTGCAATTTTGGACTGCAATGTCGCGATGGCCTTTTCAATCGTGGCTTTTTCTTCCTCGTCGTCCGTTTCAGACAGAGCAGCCTGCTTTTCGGCAAGCTGGGCTTCAAGCGATGCGAGATCGCTCGCGGAGCTGGATGAGGATGTTGAACTCAGAATACTGGTTGCAGAACTTGAAATTGCGCTGACCATGTGAGTAACCTTCATTGATGAACAGTCTCGTTTTAAGTCGCAAGCCTTAACGAATTCCTAATTAAAGTACTCATAGGTACAATTTTTTCCGGGGTCTTTCAGATCAATACAGTTCTTCATTCCGGCGCTGCGACACGGTGCGGCGCTTCGTCGGGACAGGTCGGGTGACGGATGAGCAATTTCCTCTTTGATGGGCCGAGTGACGCCAAAGTTACAATTCTGCTTGCCCATGGGGCAGGGGCGCCGATGGATACGGCGTCGATGAGTGCCTTCGCTCAGGCGCTGGCTTTCGCTGGATTGCGTGTTGCCCGTTTCGAATTTGACTACATGGCGGCGAGGCGGGTTTCAGCTGCTCGCCGGCCGCCGCCGCTGGCTGAGAAGCTCATGGCGGAATACTGCCACGCAGTGGATAAACTCAAGGCAAGCGGGCCACTGATTATCGGAGGAAAATCAATGGGCGGCCGCGTGGCGAGCATGGTTGCAGATGAGCTTTTCGTCGCCAAACGGATTTCAGGGCTGCTGTGTCTCGGATATCCCTTTCACCCGACCGGCAAGCCGCAGCAATTGCGTACCGCCCATCTTGCCAATCTGAAAGCGCCGACTTTGATCGTCCAGGGAACGCGGGATCCGTTTGGAACGCGTGACGAGGTGGAAAGCTACGATTTAGCGGGCACGATCGAGTTGCTCTGGCTCGAGGACGGCGATCACGATCTGAAACCTCGCAAAAATATTTCTGGCCTCTCGCTTGCCGACCATATGGATATCCTGGGCACGGAAGTTTCAATCTGGGCGGACAGGATTACGCAATAGTCCAGGGACATTGCGCCGGTATTGCCGGCATATGCGCTGGGGCGCGGCTCTTTCCGGGTGCTGCATCTTTGTCATGACTTTTGCCACACGGCAGTGGATCGGCTCCGGGGCAGGGATGACATCGATACGGCCTCAGCACATAGAATAGGGCATGACGAATCAGTTTGATATGTTCGCCCAGCAGGCAGACGCCGGTCACCGCTCCGCTCCGGACACGGTTCATCCGACCAGTCCGAGAAAGCCTCCTCCATCCATCGCCATGAGCGAGGAGGCCATGGTTCGACATCTGTCCGAGACCGGCCGATATCGTCTGCTGAAGAGGCTTGAGCCGCGGCAGATCGTGGCGGTTGCGCGGCCGGAATATCCGTTGCGAGGCATCATTCTCGACACGGAGACGACGGGTCTCAATGCGCGCAAGGACGAAATCATCGAGATCGGCGTCATCGCTTTCACCTACGATCACCGCGGACGTATTGGAGATGTTACAGGCGTGTATGGCGGCTTGCGCCAGCCAACGGTGGCCATACCTGCCGAAATCACCAGGCTGACCGGCATCACCGATGAGATGGTGGCCGGACAGTCGATTGATCTCACCGCTCTGCATGCGCTGATCGACCCTGCCGATCTGGTCATTGCCCACAACGCCGCCTTCGACCGTCCTTTCTGCGAGGCGTTCTCGCCGATGTTTGCAGCCAAGGCCTGGGCTTGCTCCAATTCTGAAGTCGACTGGTCGTCGCGCGGCTTTGAAGGCACCAAGCTTGGCTATTTGATCAATCAGGCCGGATATTTCCATGATGGCCATCGGGCGGTCGATGACTGCTTCGCGCTTTTGGAAGTGCTGTCGCGCGAGACGGTGGGGCGGCTACCCGCATTTGCTGAACTCTATGAATCCAGTCAGCGCGCACGTGTCCGCATCTATGCCGAAGGCAGTCCCTTCGATATGAAGGACCATCTCAAGGCACGGGGCTATCGTTGGTCTGATGGCAGCGACGGGCGTCCCAAGTCGTGGTGGATGGAGATCGGCGAAGAAGCACTTGAGGATGAACTCCGTTATCTCCGAAGCGAAATCTATCGCTACGGAGATGCAGATCCGCCGAGGAAGCGCCTCACGGCGTACGATCGATTTCGCGGCTAGGACGACACGCCCTGTTTACTTTGATCGCACTTGGATGATGCATAATTTGCATGGCTGACCTGTGAGCTTGTCACTTTTGCAAGGGCAGGCAAT
>NZ_AHZC01000011.1 GCF_000247475.1 Rhizobium sp. PDO1-076
CTCGGAAAGGGTTCGGCGATGTGGGCCGAAAGTCGGGCGCTTTTCCCGGTGCGGGTCATGGTGTGCCAATGATCGCGCACGCGACCGGTATTGAGGATTAGCGGGAAATCGAGGCTGGTGCGTACCGGCAGTTTTGCCGGCGTTGCAATGAAGCGTGCGCGGCGATCCGCATGGTAGAAATGGCCGTCGGCGAAGAAGCGCGTGTCGCCAGATGGCTTGCCGACCTGCTGCGGCCATTGGAAGGGGCGCAAGCTGTCATAGTCGTCTTCATCGATCGCGGCGTAGGCACCAATGTCGAAGTCACGTTCGTCATCATTCTCGAAGGCCGACAAGGCTGCATGTTCGGCAAAGATTTCGCTCGGCGAGGTGTAGTCGAATGCCTTGTCGAAGCCCATGCGCCTGCCGACTTCGGCAAGCTGCCACCAGTCGGGTCGTGCTTCGCCGGGTGCAGTGAGAAAAGGGCGCTGGCGCGATATGCGGCGTTCGGAATTGGTGACCGTGCCGGATTTCTCACCCCAGCCGGTCGCCGGCAAAAGAACGTCTGCCAGACGGGCAGTGTCGGTGTCCTTGAGGATATCCGAGACGACGACGAAGGGGCAGGCTTCGATGGCCGCCTTGACGCGGTCGGCATCGGGCATGGAGACGACCGGATTGGTGGACATGATCCACAGCGCCTTGATGCGGCCATCGGCGACGGCATCGAACATGTCGACAGCCTTGAGGCCGGCCTTGTCGACGATGACCGGCGATTGCCAGAAGCGCTGAACCCTTTCGCGATGGTCTGGGTTTTCGATCGCCATATGCGCAGCCAGCATGTTGGCGAGACCGCCGACCTCGCGGCCGCCCATGGCATTCGGCTGGCCGGTGAGCGAGAAAGGTCCCATGCCGGGACGGCCGATGCGACCTGTCGAGAGATGGCAATTGATGATCGCATTGACCTTGTCGGAGCCGACGGATGACTGATTGACGCCCTGGCTGTAGCAGGTGACGGTTTTTTCCGTCGTCTGGAACAGGTGAAAGAACTGGCGGATCTGCATGGCCGGCAGGCCGGTTGCCTCGATCAGGTCGGCCATGGACATATCCGCTTCGGCAAAAGCCTCGGCGAAGCCGTGGGTATGGGCGGCGATATAGCTCTGGTCGATCGCATTGTGCTGGACGAGATGGGCGAGCAGTCCGTTGAACAGCGCAACATCGCCATCCGGGCGAACCGAAAGGTGGAGATCGGCGATATCGGATGTCGCCGTGCGGCGCGGATCGATGACGACGACCTTGAGCGCGGGGCGAGCCGCCTTGGCTGCCGCCAGCCGTTGATAGAGGACCGGATGGCACCAGCCCATGTTGGAGCCGACCAGCACGACGAGATCGGCCAGCTCCAGGTCTTCATAGGTGCCAGGGACTGTATCGGCACCGAATGCGCGGCGATGTCCGGCAACCGACGAGGCCATGCAGAGGCGGGAATTGGTGTCGATATTGGCGGAGCCGATGAAGCCCTTCATCAGCTTGTTGGCGACATAATAGTCCTCGGTCAGCAATTGACCGGAGACATAGAAGGCGACCGAGTCCGGGCCATGCTCCGCGATCGTCTGGCGGAAAGTCTGCGCCACTATGTTGAGAGCCGTGTTCCAGCTGGTTCTCTTACTCATGATCTCGGGATGGAGGGCACGGCCGTCGAGGTCGAGCGTCTCGGCAAGGGCCGAGCCCTTGGAACAGAGCCGGCCGAAATTGGCCGGATGCTCCGGATCACCTTTGACGCTGACCTCGCCATTGTCGTCGACCCTGGCGATGACGCCGCAGCCGACGCCGCAATAGGGGCAAGTGGTTTTGACTTCAGTGGACATGCGTGTCTCCGCTAGTGGTTGCCGGCACCCCATTCGGGGTGCCGGCGCGGCAGGACGATTACTCGGCGGCGATCAGCGCCCGTTCGAGCGACATCGACAGTTGGCCATCGATGTTGCGCAGGGGAATGGTGCGCACGGCACCTTCGTCAGCGCCCATCGCCCGGCCGCTTTCCAGCGAGATCACCCAGTTGTGCAGGGGGCAGGTAACGGCCTTGCCGTGGACGATGCCCTGGCTGAGCGGCCCGCCCTTGTGCGGGCAGTGGTCCTCGATGGCAAAGACCTCGTTGTCGGCGGTGCGAAAGACGGCGATCTTGCCTTGCGGGGTCTTCACGCAGCGTGCGCCGCGCAACGGGATATCGTCGATATGGCCGATGTCGATCCAGTTCTGGTCCATGATCTTACTCCGCTGCCTGGCTGTAGCCGATGGTCGCCATCGGCTTGAACTCGTGCTTGTCCTTGCCGGAGACGCGCTCCGACCAGGGGTCCATCTGGGCGAAGGACTGGCTGAAGACGAAGCGCTCGTAATAGCCCTTGCGCTTTTCCTCGTTGGTCATGATTTGGCGGCGGATTTCATCCAGCCCGATGCGCTTGGCCCATTTGTAGATGCGCTCGAGATAGCGGGCCTGCTCGCGGTACATCTGGGTCAGGGCGACGATGTACTCGAGGGCTTCGTTCTCTGTCTTCACCAGGCCGAGCACTTCGGTGCCCTTGATGTCGAGGCCGGCGGCGCCGGCGAAATGGATATCGAAGCCACTGTCCACACAGATCACGCCGATATCCTTGCAGGTGGCTTCGGCGCAGTTGCGCGGACAGCCCGAGACGGCCAGCTTGAGTTTGGCCGGCGTCCACGAGCCCCACATGAATTTTTCGATGCGGATGCCGAGGCCGGTCGAGTCCTGCGTGCCGAAGCGGCACCAGTCGGAGCCGACGCAGGTCTTCACCGTGCGAAGGCCCTTGGCATAGGCCTGTCCGGAGACGAAACCTGCCTTGCCGAGATCGGACCAGACCGCGGGCAGGTCTTCCTTCTCGATGCCGAGAAGATCGATGCGCTGGCCACCGGTGACCTTCACCAGCGGGATCTCGAACTTGTCGACAACATCGGCGATGGCGCGCAGTTCGGCTGCATTGGTGACGCCGCCCCACATGCGCGGCACGACCGAATAGGTGCCGTCCTTCTGGATGTTGGCATGCACGCGTTCATTGATGTAACGCGACTGATAGTCGTCGGCATATTCGTCCGGCCAGTCGCAGACGAGGTAGTAGTTGAGCGCCGGGCGGCATTTGGCGCAGCCGCATGAGGTCTTCCACTCCAGTTCCTGCATGACAGCCGGAATGGTCTTCAGGCCCTTGGCCTTGATCAGGCGGCGGACGTCGTCATGGCCGAGTTCGGTGCAGGTGCACATCGGCGTGACCGCGGCCGGGTTGTAGCTGTCGCCCAAAGTGAGGGTCATAAGCTGTTCGACAAGGCCCGTGCAGGAGCCGCAGGAGGCGGATGCCTTGGTATGGGCGCGCACGTCATCCAGCGAGGTCAGGCCCTTGGACGAGATCGTGGATGTGATCTTGCCCTTGCAGACGCCGTTGCAGCCGCAGATTTCTGCATCATCCGGCAAGGCTGCAACGGCCGCCATAGGGTCCAGCGGGGTGCCCCCCTGGTAGGACTGGCCGAATATCAGGGTTTCGCGCATCTGCGAGATGTCGGTTCCGCGTTTCATCAGGTCGAAGAACCAGGAACCATCTCCCGTTTCGCCATAGAGCACGGCGCCGAGGATCTTGTTGTCCTTCAGCACGAGGCGCTTGTAGATGCCGGCAGAGGCATCGCGGAGCACGATTTCCTCACGGTCCGGCGCTTCGGCGAAGTCGCCGGCTGAGAACAGATTGATGCCGGTGACCTTGAGCTTCGTGTTGACGACGGAGCCATGATATTCGGCCGAACCACCGGTCAGCCGATCGGCGAGAACCCGGGCGGCCTCGTAGAGTGGCGCGACGAGGCCATAGCAGGTGCCGCGGTGTTCGGCGCATTCGCCGAGCGCAAAGACATTGGGGTCCGAGGTCATCATGCCGTCGTCGACGACGATGCCGCGATTGACGGCGATGCCGGCGTCCTTGGCAAGGCTCGAGGCCGGGCGGATGCCGACGGCCATGATCACCATGTCGCCGGCGATGACGCGCCCATCTTCCAGCTCGATGCCCTCGACCTTGTCGGTTCCGAGGATCTGCTTGGTATTGGCCTTGGTGATGATGTCGATACCGCGTTCGGTCAGCGCCTTTTCCAGCAGATAGGCGGCGGCCGGATCGAGCTGACGCTCCATGATCGTCGGCATCAGGTGGATGACCGTGACGTCCATGCCTTGGCGCTTCAGGCCATAGGCCGCTTCCAAGCCGAGCAGGCCGGCGCCGATGACGATGGCGCGGCCCTTGCCTGCGGCGATCTTCAGCATGTTGTCGACGTCATCGAGATCGCGGTAGGCCAGAACCCCAGGCAGCTGGTGGCCGGGAACGGGAATGATGAAGGGCAGCGAACCGGTGGCGATGACGAGCTTGTCATAGGAAGCGGTGATGCCGTTGGCCGAGGTCACTGTCTTGGCATGGCGATCGACCTCCGTGACCTTGGCGCCCTTGTGCAGGGTCACGCCATTGGCCGCATACCAGCCGTCATTGTGGATGACGATGTCTTCGTAGGCCTTTTCGCCGGAGAGGACCGGCGAGAGCATGATGCGGTCATAGTTGACGCGCGGCTCGGCGTTGAAGATCGTGACATCGTAAAGGCCGGGTGCCTTTTCGAACAGTTCTTCCAGCATGCGGCCGGGGGCCATGCCATTGCCGATGATGACGAGTTTTTCAGCCATTGATTTCACTCCGCGGCTTCGACGAAGCGGTGGCGTTCGTAGAGGAACTTCAACACGGCTTCGCGGGATTTGAGGTAGGTGCGGTCGGCAGCGAGCGCGATGCGGTCGCGCGGACGCGGGATCGGGACTTCGAGCACTTCGCCGATGCGCGCGGCCGGGCCGTTGGTCATCATGACGATGCGGTCGGAGAGCAGCACGGCTTCATCGACGTCATGGGTGATCATGATCATCGTGTTGCCGAGGCGGGCGTGGATCTCCATCACCGCATCCTGCAGATGGGCGCGGGTGAGCGCGTCCAGCGCGCCGAAGGGCTCATCGAGCAGCAGGATCTTCGGCTCCATGGCAAGCGCCCGGGCAATGCCGACACGCTGCTTCATGCCGCCGGAGATTTCCGCCGGGCGCTTGTCCTTGGCGTGACCCATCTGGACGAGATCCAGATTGCGCATCACCCATTCATGCTTTTCCGCTTTTGTCTTGCGGCCGGCAAAGACCTTGGAGACGGCGAGGTTGACGTTTTCATAGACGGTCAGCCAGGGCAGGAGCGAATGGTTCTGGAAAACGACGGCGCGTTCCGGGCCCGGTGCATTGACCTCGACGTTTTCGAGCAGGACGGCCCCCGCAGAAACCCGTGTCAGCCCGGCGATCAGGTTGAGCAGGGTGGACTTGCCGCAGCCGGAATGGCCGATGATCGAGACGAATTCACCCTTGTCGATGGTCAGGCTGACGTCTTTCAGGACTTCCGTCTTTGTGCCGGCACGTTCGAAGTTCTTGTCGATATGGTCGATCTTGAGATAGGCGCTCATGGGTATCGTCTCCTCAGTTCTTCGCGGTGCCGCGGGTGATGACACTGCCGAGCAGTCCGACGAGCTTGTCGAGGACGAAACCGGTCACGCCAATATAGGCGAGCGCCACGATGATGTCGGAGAGACGCGAGGAGTTCCAGGCATCCCAGATGAAGAAGCCGATGCCGACCCCGCCGGTGAGCATTTCGGCGGCCACGATCGCGAGCCAGGAGAGGCCGATGCCGATGCGAAGGCCGGTGAAGATGTAAGGGGCCGCCGCCGGCACCATGATGCGGATGAAGAATTCCAGCGGGTTGAGGCGCAGGACGCGGGCGATGTTGCGGTAGTCGTCCGGAATGTTGCGCACGCCGACCGCGGTGTTGATGATCACTGGCCAGATCGAGGTGATGAAGATGACGAAGATCGCGGACGGATTGGAATTCTGGAAGGCGGCCAGTGACAGCGGCAGCCAGGCGAGCGGCGGTACCGTGCGCAGGATCTGGAAGATCGGATCGAGACCGCGCATGGCCCAGACCGACTGGCCGACGACGGCGCCGAGGAAGACGCCGACGACGGCGGCAAGGCCAAAGCCGATCGCGACACGCTGCAGCGAGATGAGAACACGCCAGGCAAGGCCGATATCCTGCGAGCCATAATCAAAGAACGGAAAGGCAATCAGGTCGTAGCTGTCGATCCAGACCTGCGACGGTGGCGGCAGGGTGGCGCCAGGATGCGAGCAGGCGATCTGCCAGATGGCCAGCAGCGCGATCAGCACCACGAGCGGCGGCAATACATTGCGACAGATGGCCGCCAGCGCCGGCTGGATGTTAAGCTTGCGGGCCGGGCGCTGCGCCATCACGACGACTGTCGCACTTTTGTCAGACGACACTTGGGACACCGCTTTCGGTGTCGCCGTCTGGTCTGCCTTGCGGGCTGTTGCGGTCATGGTGTGATCCTGTTTCGAGTGGTGTTCGTTGCGGTGGAGCGTAGCCCCTCATCCCCCCTGCCGGGACCTTCTCCCCGTGAACGGGGAGAAGGGGATTTTGGCGAGGCCTTGGCTCCATCTCCCCTCGCCCCGCTTGCGGGGAGAGGGTGGCGGCAGCCGGGTGAGGGGCAGGCCCTTTACGCGCCGGCCTTGATCGACAGGCTGTCGAGATAGGCCTGCGGGTTTTCCGGATCGAAGACCTTGCCGTCGAAGAAGGTTTCGACGCCGCGGGAGCTCGATGCCGGGATATCGGCGGCAGCAACGCCCAGATCCTTGGCGGCTTCGCGCCAGATGTCTTCGCGGTTGACCTTGTCGACCAGCGCCTTGATGTCGGTGTCGGCTGCGAACTTGCCCCAGCGGACGTTCTCGGTCAGGAACCAGGCGTCGTGGCTCTTGAAGGGATAGGACGCGTGGTCCTTCCAGAACTTCATTTCGAGCCCGGTGTTTTCGACGAGGCGGCCGTTGCCGTAGTTGATCGTGCCTTTCAGGCGGCCAGCAACATCCTTCGGCGGCACGTTGAACCACTGGCGCTTGCCGAGGATCGCCGACATCTCTTCCTTGTTGTCCATGCTGTCGGCCCAGATCTGAGCTTCCATGACGGCCATCATCAGGGCCTTCGCGGCATTCGGGTTCTTCTCGATCCATTCGGTGCGCAGACCGAGCGCCTTTTCCGGATGGCCCTTCCACAGCTCGCCGGTGGTGCAGGCGGTAAAGCCGATGCCCTGGTTGACGAGCTGCTCGTTCCAAGGCTCGCCGACACAGAAGGCGTCCATATTGCCGACCTTCATGTTGGCGACCATCTGCGGCGGCGGCACGACGATGGTGGAGACATCCTTGTCCGGGTCGATGCCGCCGGCGGCCAGCCAGTAGCGGATCCAGAGATCATGCGTGCCACCGGGGAAGGTCATGGCGACCTTGATCTCGTTGCCGGCAGCCTTCTTGGCGGCGAAGGCTTCCTTGAGCTTGGAGGCGTCGAGCTGGACGCCGGTTGCGGCATATTCCTGGGCAACCGAAATGCCCTGGCTGTCGAGATTGAGCCGGGCGACGATCGACATCGGCACCGGCACATTGTTCTGCGTCACCTTGCCGGTTTCCATCAGGTAGGGCATCGGGGTGAGGATATGCGCGCCGTCTATGCCGTTGGCCTCGCCGCCGAGCACCAGATTGTCGCGGGTGGCCCCCCAGGAAGCCTGCTTGAGCACTTCAACATCGGCCATGCCGTGCTTCGCGAACAAGCCTTTTTCCTTGGCGATGATCAGCGGTGCGGCATCGGTGAGCGCGATGTAGCCGAGCTTCAGCCCGGTGACTTCAGGGCCGGCGGAAGCCGCGAAGGCGCCGGATGGGAAGGCGGAGCGCACCGCGCTGACCAATGCGGCCGCGGCGGTGGTCTTGAGGATATTGCGACGGCTGATGCCCGTTCCTGTAGTCTTCGTCATTGTGCGTGTCCCTCTGGTGGTGACGGAGATCCGGAAAAACAAAAAAAAGCCGCCCGGTTTTTGCGTTCACGGGAAAGGAGGATTCCCGGAATGCAAGACCAAGCGACTTCGATGTCTCTGGTGAGCGCTATGTGCACTCTTGTATATCCGATCGCCGTTGACCGGATTGTTTTTAACGAAGCAAGCAGCGTGCCAGTTTCGTGTTCGGTGACTTTAGTCGTTGTTTCTTATTGCGAAAATCTAATTTTGCGTTGCTGCGAATCGACACCTGCATTGCCTTGCGGGTGCGTAAAACTTGTGCGAATGCCCGCATTGCACAAATTTCGACGCCGCAGCATTGGGCAGTGCAATATTAAAAGTCGTGCGATGTCGAGGTTTGATGATGCCGGCTGCCGACCGGAAAAGCCCCGACATAGGCATCGATATCGGCAGGGTCGAAGACCATTGCATCCATGAAGCGATCGCCCTCCGTGGTGCCCTCGATGCGGATGTCGCCATCATCGGGCGCCGCGGCATCGCCCAGGGCCTGGCGGTAGATGTCCGGCCGGAAAGCGCTGGCGGCTTGCTGCGATCCCTTTTCGCTGAAGCCGACCTGCCCCCAGCGGATCATCTGGCTGTAGATCCACAGCGCCTGGCTCGGGCGCGGATAGTTGGCATTCTGGCGGTGAAAGACGAAATAATCCAGCAGCAACCGCTGATTGCCCTTTGCGTCGAGGCTGAATTCGCCGGCCAGAACGCGGCGAATGATGCTGACTTCGGTCGCGATGTAGCGGGTGTCGGCCAGCATTTCCGCCAGATGGTCATGGTTTTCGGGGGTGTCGCACCATCTGGCTGCGGCGTCGAGGGCGACGATCAGGCGTGAGACGGTGTCGCTGTTGGTTGCTGCCCAATCGGGGCGTATGCCGACCACTTTTTCAGGGGCCGATGGCCATATGTCCTGCTTGGCCGCAACGATCCGCCCGACGCCGCGCTCGGAGGCAACCATGTTCCATGGCGCGCCGACACAGAAGCCGTCTATGGCGCCAGCTGCCAACGCATCCGATGTCAGCGGTGGCGGCACGACAACGAGCTTTACATCCCGGTCCGGGTCTATGCCGCCGGCTGCCAGCCAGTAGCGGAACTCGTAGTTGTGCGAGGAGAATGGATAGGTCATGCCCAAGGTCGGCGGCTGTTCGCCACGAATGCGCATGTCGGCGAGCACGGAAGCCAGCGCCCTGGCATTGTCGAGCGCGGACGCGTCCTCGCCGATACCGGTCAGGGACTGCATGCGTTCGAAGAGCCTCAGCGACAGTGTGATCGCATTGCCGCCGCGACCGAGCGAAAATGGAGTGATTGTCGGTGACGGGTTGGATCCGAGGCCAAGCATCGAGGCGACAGGCATCGGTGAAAGCATATGGGCAATGTCGAACTGGCGAAAGGCGAGGCGATCGCGGACATTGGCCCAAGAGACGTCGCGCACAAGATCGAGGGTCAGCCCTTCGCGCTCGGCGAAACCGCATTCGGCAGCGGCGACCAGAACCGAGGCGTCCATCAGTGGGATGAAGCCGGCGCGCAGAACGCGCTGCTGCTTGCCGGGACCGAGACCCGGCGCGGCCAGTCCGCCGCTATCGTTTCGCCTGCTCGTCATGTCATGCACTCCGGTTCCTCCGGCGTCCTCTCGGGCGATCCGTCAAAGTAGCAGCCCTGCTGCGGTGACCACGCTCTGGGCGATGTCGGCCAGTTTCTTCTTTTCGTTCATCGCGGTTTGACGCAGCAGCGCGAAGGCTTCTTCCTCGCTCAAGCCACGCATTTTCATCAGAATGCCCTTGGCGCGCTCGATGATTTTCCGCTCTTCCAGGGCACTGCGGGCTTCCGCCAGTTCGCGCTGCAAGCGGCTGAAGGCGTTGAAGCGGCTGACGGCCATGTCGAGGATGGGTTTGACGCGCTCTTTCTTCAGGCCATCGACGATATAGGCCGAGACGCCTGCATCGACGGCGGCCTCGATCGAGGTGGTGTCCGACCGGTCTACGAACATTGCAATCGGACGCGCAACTGTGCGGGTCAGCTGGAACAAATGCTCCATCATGTCGCGGTTGGGGTTCTCGATATCGATGATGATGACGTCGGGCGCCAGTGTCTCGACGATGCGGGCAATGCCGTTGACCTCATGGACGACCGTGACATGCGTGTGGCCCGCTTCGCGCAATCCTTCATCGATGATCGCCGCCCGCACGGCGTTCTCATCGATCACAAGAATGGTGAGGTCGGTATTGCTCATGGCGCATTGATGGAGCAGTGCAGCATGTTTGACAAGCTGCACTGCACAAAAGAAATGCAAAAATCCGGATGGATAAAATTTAGACGGAGGTGCGTCCGCCGTTGGCCCGCTCGCGCCAGATTGCAGCATAGGTCTTCAGCTTTTCGATCGTGCCGGTAACGGGATGCATGGGCACCTTGAGCTGAAGGCCGGTCAAAAGGGCGGCGCCAATGGCGGTACCGGTGGTGGCTTCCGACGCGAAGACCGGACGGCCCGTCAGGCTGTGCAATGCTTCCAGATAGAGGTCGTTTGACGCAAAGGGTCCCTCGACGATGAGCGGACTGTCGGCACCGATCAGTTCCAGACAGGTGACCGTCATAAGCGCTTCGTAGAGGCTTGCGACGACGCGACGCTCGGCTGGATCTGTCGGCTCGAGGATCCATTCTGCCTTGCGGTCCGGATACGGCCCGGTCTTTTCAACGACGCTCGGGAGAAGCATGATGTGCTTGTCCAGCACCGAATTCAGGGCATTTGCCATTTTGCCCGGCGCTGCTTTCGGCAGATCCCTTGTCAGCATGTCCCATTCGCGTCCACCCATGAAGCGCGCCGTGGGAACCGGGCTGCCATAGGCATCGACGTTGACGAGGTTGTCGCGGTTCGGGTCGAGGTGGTCCGGCTTGGCTCCAACGCCAAAGCTGATGACCCATGTGCCGGTTGAAATAACAGAGCAGGGCGAGCCGAAACCGAGCAAGTGAGGCAGGAGCGAGGCGTTGGAATCGTGGATGCCGCAATAGACGGGTACCGCCTTTGGCAGGCCGAGGCGCTCGGCCAGTTCCGGCTGGATATCGCCGAGCGCATCGAAGGCGGACCGGACCGGAGCAAGCTGCTTGCGGACGCCAAGGCGATCGACGAGGCTGGAATAGCTGGCCGTGAAGGGTTGCCAGAGATCGGTGTGGCAGCCGAGAGATGTTCCTTCGTTGGCGGCGATGCCGGTCAACCGGTAGGCCCAGTATTGCGGGTAGGTGAGGATGGTCGCGACGCGGGTGAAAGCGTTGGGAAATGCCGTCTGCAGATAGTGCAACTGGGCCCCGACATTCAGCCCGCCGGCAAGTTTCGGCGAATAGGTCTCGGCGAAAGCCGGTCGCAGGGTCTCGTAGGCGGACTGGATGTCCTGCGGGTAGAGATGTTCGTAGTCGAGCACCGGCAGGGCAAGGTCGCCATTTTCATCCAGCAAGGCGGCACTGGCGCCGTGAGTGGTGATCGAGAGCGCATCAAAACCCGGCACCCTGGCGAAGTCCGCCAAGGTCTCAAGGATGAATTGCCAGAGCGCTTCAATGTCGAAATGGGGATAAGGCGGGCCTGCAAGAACTGAGTTGGCGGTCTTGCGGACAGCAATTTCCTTGCCGGTCTCTGCATCGACGACAACCAGCTTCGCATTGGTCTTGCCGATATCGATGACGGCGACACGTCTATATTTCGGCAGGGTGGCAGGCTTCATCATGGCAGATGAAACACCGTGACCAGATCCTTGGCAATGGGCGAATTGTCGGGATTGGAGGCCATGATGTCGGCCATGTGTGCCCACCAGCGCTTCATCACCGGATGATCGGGCAGCGCTGCCATTTTATGGTTTTTCGGGCGGGTCAGTACACCGAACAGGATGTTGGTCTCGGGATCGAGATGGATCGAATAGTCGCTGACGCCCGCGTCATGCAGGAGATCGACGAGTTCGGGCCAGATCTCGTCATGGCGCTTCCTGTATTCGGCTTCCATGCCAGGGTTCAGCTTCATCTTGAACGCATGTTTCTCAAGCTGGGCCATCAGGCTTTCCTCGCATGCTTGATCCGACGGGCGATGATCGGCAGGGCGATGGTGATGATCAGCAACAGGCCGATAAAGATCGACATGACGATGCCGGGGACGTTGAGCAGGCCGAGGCCGAAGGTGACGAGGCCCATGACGAAAGCGGCAATGACGACGCCGATGATGGTGCCGGCACCCCCGAGAATGGAGACGCCGCCGAGCACCACCATGGTGACCACTTCCAGTTCCCAGCCTTGCGCAATCGATGGACGGGTGGAGCCAAGACGGGAGGTCAGGCAGACGGCGGCGATGCCGCTCATCAGGCCGGTCAGAAGGAAAAGGATGAATTTCACCCGTTCCACCGGGATGCCGGAGAAGCGGGCGGCGAGCGGGTTGTTGCCGATGACATAGACATGGCGGCCGAAATTCGTCTTGTGCAGCAGGATGGCGAATGCAAGCGCCACCGCGAGGAACAGGATGAATTCGAAAGAGAAGACCCAGAACACGTAACCTTGGCCGAAATAGGCAAAATCGGCCGGATATTTGCCGAAGGCCTGGTCGCCGAGCACGATGTAGGAAATGCCGCGGAACAGGCTCATCGTGCCGATGGTGACGACGATCGAGGGCAGGCGGAGGGCAGCGACCAGAAAGCCGTTGAAAGCGCCGCAGGCGAGCCCCGTGGTGATGCCGATGGCGACGAGACCCGGCGTGCCGACGCCCATCTGCACGGCGTAGCCCATGGCGGTCGAGGCCAATGCGATGATGGCGGCGACAGAGAGATCGATTTCACCGGCAATGATCAGCAGCGCCATGGCAAAGGCGATCATTGCCTTTTCGGTGAAGTTGAAGGTCGCATCCGACAAGTTCCAGGCATCGAGAAAGTAGGGCGAGGCGAGAGAATTTGCGATGAAGATCAGAACGGCGACACAGAAGAGCAGGACTTCCCAACTGGCCAGCATACGGCGGAAGGGCGTTCCGAGCCGGTCTGGGATGATGCGCTTTTCGCGAGCTTCGATAGGGGTGGTGCTCATGCCGTCACCTCGGTCTTGGCGGCGCGATCGCGCAGGATGATACGGCCCTTCTTGCGCTCGGCGCGGGCATTGAAGACGACGGCAAGGACGATGACGATGCCGGAAATGGCCATCTGGGCGAAAGGCGAGATACCGATGACCGGAAGCGCGTTCTTGATGACGCCAAGGAAGAGGGCGCCGAGCACCGTGCCGATGACGGTGCCGATGCCGCCGGCGATCGAGATGCCGCCGATGACGTTTGCCGCGACGCTGTCCAGTTCGAAACCGCCGGCGATATCGACATAGGCGACGGCGTAGCGCGAGACCCAGAGATAGCCGGAGAGACCAGCGAGCGCGCCCGACAGGACGAAGGCGAGGAAGCGGGCGCGGCCGACGTCGATGCCGGCATAGATCGCAGCAACCGGATTGCCACCGGCGGCATAGGTGGAGCGGCCGAAGCTGGTGCGGGTCAGAATGAACGAGACGAGAATGACAATGGCAATCGCGACCCAGGACAGGATCGGCAGACCGAGAACCACCGTGCGCGGGAACCCGAGAAAGTCCGGCTGCATCTGGTGGGCGTTGACCCAGGCACCGCCCGACAGGACGAAGGTCATGCCGCGGTAGATGGTCAAGGTGCCGAGCGTCACGACGATCGGCGGGATCTGCAGAGCCCAGACGAGAAAGCCGTTGATGGCGCCCAGCATGGCGCCGATGCCGATCGCCACAACGATGAGCAGCGCAAGCGGCAGGCCGGGATATGCTGCGTCGAGCATGGCAACCGCCATACCGGTGAAGGCAAGGTTTGCTGCCACTGACAGGTCGATCGACTTGGTCAGGATGACCACCATCTGGCCGAGCGCCAGGATGATCAGGATCGAGGTATCGTTGAAGATATTGGCAAGGTTGCCGGGACTGGCGAAATTGTCGGCGCGGGTCGAGAAGCCGAGGATCATCCCGACGATGATCAGGCCCAGCAGCAGTTCGCGGTTTTTCAGCAGATTTTGCATGATGCTATCCTTACGCATTGCCTGTCGCCGCACGCACCAGCGTCTCTGCGGACAGTCCCTCGCGTTCATAGATGCCGGCGGACTGACCTTCGCGCATGACCATGACGCGGTCGGACATGCCGAGGATTTCGGGCAGTTCGGACGAAATCATGATGATTGACAGGCCTTCGCCGGCGAGTTCGGAAATGAAGCCATGGACCGCGGCCTTGGAGCCGATGTCGATGCCCTTGGTCGGTTCGTCGAGAATGATGACCTTGGGTGCGGTCGCTAGCCACTTGCCGATGACGACCTTTTGCTGGTTGCCGCCCGACAGCGTGCCGACCGGCACGGACAGGGCTGCGGCGCGCAGATCCAGCCTCTCTGCATAGCGGCGTGCGAGCTTCAATTCATTGGCCGCCTTCAGGAAACCCGAAACCGAGGTGCGGACCAGCGAGGGCAGCGATATGTTCTGGTAGATCGGCATTTCGAGGGCCAGACCATGGCGGCCGCGCTCTTCCGGTACATAGACGATGCCGGCGGCGATCGCATCGGCCGGCGAATTGATGATGATCGGGCTGCCCTCCAACGACAGGGTGCCTGAAGCGGGACGGGTGATGCCAAAGAGCGATTGACACAGTTCGGAGCGGCCGGCGCCAATCAGGCCGTAGACGCCGAGGATCTCGCCCTTTCTTAGTTCGAAGGAGATGTTGCGGAATTCGGTTTCATGGCTGTAGCCCTGGACGGAGAGCACGGATGCACCGATGACGGCAGGCGTCTTCGGGAAAACGTCATGCACATCGCGCCCGACCATCAGGCGGACGATCTCGTCTTGTGGGGTTGTCTTCAGCACACCGGTTCCGACCATGCGACCGTCGCGGAAGACGGCGTAGTTGTCGGCGATCTCGTAGAGTTCGTCGAACTTGTGGCTGATGAAGAGGATTGCCTTGCCCTGGCGCTTCAGGCCTTCGACGATGCGGAAGAGATCGTCGATTTCCTTGCGGGAAAGGGCGGCCGTCGGCTCGTCCATGATGACGATGCGCGCTTCGACGGAAAGAGCACGGGCGATCGCGACCAGATGGCGCTGGGCGATGGAGAAATCCTTGAGCTTGGTCGTCGGATCGATGTCGCTTTCGAGCGCCTGCATCAGGGTGCGGGAGCGTTCGTTGATCTGGCGCCAGTCGATCAGGCCGAGGCGGGTTTTCGGCGCGTGGCCGAGGAAGATGTTTTCGCCGACGGTCAATTCGTCGAACAGGACGGTTTCCTGGTGGATGGCGGTCACGCCGGCGTCGATTGCATCCTGGGCATTGGCAAAGGCGGTCGGCTTGCCGTCGATCAGGATTTCGCCTTCATTGGGACGATAGATGCCGGTGAGGATCTTGACCAGCGTCGACTTGCCGGCACCGTTCTCGCCGATCAGTGCCGTGACCTTGCCGGGATAAAGCGCGATGTTGACACCATCCAGCGCTTTGACGCCGGGAAAGATCTGCGAGATACCGCACATCTCCAGAATGGGCGTGTCGGCAGGCTCGGCATTCGTGCCGATTTTTGAAGCTTGAACGGTCATCATTCCGTGCACCAGAAAATGGGGAAAGTCCCGGCGGCTAGGACCGCCGGGTGGTCAGTTTTGTCTCGATCAGAAGATCTTCGAGAATTCGTCGATGTTCGACGCGTCGTAGACGAAGGGATCGGCCATGGCGGCTTCGCCATTGTCGCCGATCTTGATCTTGCCCATGCGGCCCGCTTCCACTTCAGAACCGGGAGCGCCGTCCGTTTCACCCTTGACCAGGCGATAGGCGATCTGGGTTGCCGAGTAGCCGAGGTCGATCGGGTTCCAGATGGCGAATTCCTTGGTCGCGCCGGACTTGATGGCGCCGGCCATTTCGGATGGCAGGCCGAGGCCGGTCACATAGACCTGGCCGATCTTGCCGGCATCCTTGACTGCCTGCGAGGCGGCGAGAACACCAACCGTTGTCGGAGCAACGATGACCTTGACGCTCGGCTGCGAGGTCAGGAGGCCCTGGGCTTCGCGGTAGCTCTTGTCGGCCAAGTCGTCGCCATAGACGGTGGTGACGAGGTTGAGGCCGTTGAAGTCCTTCAGCTGCTTCTTCATTTCCTCGATCCAGATATTCTGGTTGGTCGAGGTCGTGGTGGCGGACAGGATGGCGAAGTCGCCCTTGCCGCCTTCAAGATGGTTCGCGGCGAGCTGCAGGCACATCTTGCCGATCAGTTCGTTGGACGACGGGTTCAGGTGCATGATGCGGCCTTCGGCGGCAACACCGCTGTCCCACGAAATAACCTTGATGCCGCGCTGGGTGGCCTTCTTGAGGGCCGGGACGACAGCGTCCGGATCGTTGGCGGAAATCGCAATCGCGTCGACGCCCTGGGCAATCAGAGAATTGATGACTTCGATCTGGCCTTCAGCCGTGGTCGAGGTCGGGCCGGTATAGATGATCTCGACGCCGCCGAGCTCCTTGGCGGCTTCCTCTGCGCCCCTGTTGGCGGCTTCGAAGAAGCCGTTGCCGAGCGACTTGACGACCAGTGCGATCTTCATGTCGGCGGCCTGTACGGCCGAGCCCATGGAGGCGATGGCAAATACCACGCCCGCCAGCAATGTCTTAGACAGTTTCATATTTTTCCTCCCAGGTTGATGAACTGCTGAACTCCCCCGCGTCAGCCAGATAAAGGTCAGGCGACTGACGTGGTATCCTCCTTTTCCGATGAAGCCGCCGGCCTCACCGTAATCAGCTTGATGCCGGCGTCGGTGACCATATTGGCCGCCTCGTCGGAAATTCTGTCGTCGGTAATGATGGTCGAAACCTTGTCGAGCGGGCACAGAATGAGGCTGGACCGCTTGGCGAACTTGCTCGAGTCGACCATGACGATCAGCTCTTCCGCCTGGCGAACCAGTTTCTGCTCGCTCTGGATGACCAGGGCATCGGATTCCATCACGCCGAGGGCGTTGATGCCTTGCGCGCCAATGAAGATGCGTCGGGCGTAGAAATTGCGGATCGCGTCATTTTCGAAAGGCGACAGGATAAGGCTCTGGTCGCGATAGATCGCGCCGCCGGGCACCGACACGTTGCATTTCGAATGTTTGACCAGATGTTCGGCAATGGCGAAGGAATTGGTCATCACCTGCAGGCGGCGGGCCGACATGAAGTGCACCATCTGGAATGTTGTGGTGCCGCCATTGATGATGATCGAATCGCCTTCCTCGCACAAATCGACGGCGGCGCGCGCAATTGCGCGTTTCTTGTCGATGTTGACCGATTCGGAAACCCGGAAGGGGCGCGCGGCCAGATTTCCCAGCTGTGGCGGGTGCACGGCCTCGGCGCCCCCGCGGACACGACGAAGCTTTCCCTGCACATGCAGAGAGGCGATGTCCCGGCGGATTGTGGCTTCGGATGCCTCGGTCAATTCAGCGATATCCTGCACGGTGACAACCGGCTTTTCCTGGATCGCGCTGAGTATGATGCGGTGGCGTTCGCGTTCGTGCATGGGGTTCCTCCTAATCCTGATTTATTCGTATTGTTTTTATCCTGTCAATCAGAAACGATCAAAAAAGATAATATTGCAGCGCACAATGAAAAGAGATGAGCGAAATTGATTGACAATCGACGATTCGATGCGCGATACCGTTCGGCAAGAAGGAGATGGGTCCGTGCATTTCGGCCCATGAACAACTACCTGGGAGGATGTCATGACGGGCCAAACCCGCCTTCTCGATAATCGTTGGGATGATGCCTATGCTGCCAAGCTCGATGAGCCGGGCAAGCTGCTTTATCGTTCGAACCTGCTCGGTGCGGACAAGCGCATCACCAACTACGGCGGTGGCAATACCTCGGCCAAGGTGATGGAAACCGATCCGCTGACCGGTGAAAAGGTCAAGGTTCTCTGGGTCAAGGGCTCGGGGGGCGACGTCGGGACGATCAAGCTCGATGGCTTCTCCACCCTCTACCAAGACAAGCTCGAAGCCTTGAAGGGAATCTACAAGGGCGTGCATGACGAAGATCGCATGGTCGGCTTCCTGCCCCATTGCACCTTCAACCTGAACCCGCGCGCGGCATCGATCGACACGCCTTTGCACGGTTTCGTGCCGTTCACGCATGTCGACCACATGCATCCGGACGCGATCATTGCGGTCGCGGCCTCCAAGAATTCCAAGGAACTGACGCAAGCCATCTTCGGTGCCGATATCGGTTGGCTGCCTTGGCGCCGTCCGGGCTTCCAGCTCGGTCTCGATCTCGAAGCCTTCGTCAAGGCGAACCCGAATGCCAAGGGTGTGGTGCTTGAAAGCCACGGTCTCTTCACCTGGGCGAATGACGCCAAGGATTGCTACCTGCTGACGCTCGAAATCATCAACAAGGCGATCGAGTGGTTTGCCAAGGAAACCGAAGGCAAGACCATCTTCGGCGGCGCCATTTCTAAGAGCCTGCCGGTTGCCGAGCGTCGCGCCATCGCGGCCAGGCTGATGCCGGAAATTCGCGGCCGGATCGGCAAGGCGGAGCGCAAGCTCGGCCATTTCGACGATCAGGACGCCGTGCTCGAATTCGTCAACTCCAAGCAGTTGCAGCCGCTCGGTGCGCTCGGCACGTCTTGCCCCGACCATTTCCTGCGCACCAAGATCCGTCCGCTGATCGTCGATTTCGATCCGGCCAAGCCGGATGTCGATGCCGTTCTTGCCGGTCTCGACAAGGCGCTTGAGGACTACCGCGCCGACTACACGCGCTATTATGAAGCCTGCAAGCACGACAACTCGCCGAAGATCCGCGATCCCAATCCGGTAATCTTCCTGGTGCCGGGCGTCGGCATGCTGTCCTTTGCCAAGGACAAGGCAACGGCCCGCATCGCCGGCGAGTTCTATGTGAATGCGATCAACGTGATGAAGGGTGCCTCAACGGTTTCCGAATATCAGGGGCTGCCGGAACAGGAAGCCTTCGACATCGAATACTGGCTGCTGGAAGAAGCGAAACTCCAGCGCATGCCGAAGCCGAAGAGCCTGGCTGGCAAAGTCGCCTTCGTCACCGGCGGTGCCGGCGGCATCGGCCGCGCTACGGCCGAACGGCTGGTCTCGGAAGGCGCCTGCGTGGTCTTGGCCGATATCGATGCCAAGGCGCTTGCGGATACGACGGCAGACTTTACCAAGCGTCACGGCGGCGATGCTGTGCGTTCGGTGCCGCTCGACGTGACCCAGGAAGATGCGGTTCTGCAGTCCTTCCTCGAAGCTTCGGTCGAATTCGGCGGCGTCGACATTCTGGTCTCGAATGCCGGTATCGCGTCCTCGGCTCCGGTCGAAGATACGACGCTTGCGATGTGGAACAAGAATATCGACATTCTCGCGACCGGCTATTTCCTCGTTTCGCGCGAAGCCTTCCGCCTGTTCCGCCGTCAGGGGCTGGGCGGCAACGTCGTCTTCGTCGCTTCGAAGAACGGTCTTGCTTCGTCACCCAATGCTTCGGCCTATTGCACGGCCAAAGCTGCGGAAATCCATCTTGCGCGGTGCCTGGCACTGGAAGGTGCAGATGCCGGCATCCGCGTCAACACAGTCAACCCGGATGCCGTCTTGCGCGGTTCGAAGATCTGGAACGGCGAATGGCGCGAGCAGCGTGCGGCGTCCTCGAAGATCGAGGTGGACGATCTCGAGGAGCACTACCGCAAGCGCTCGATGTTGAAGCTCAACGTGTTCCCGGAAGACATTGCCGAGGCGATCTACTTCCTGGCGTCCGACCTTTCAGCCAAGTCGACCGGCAACATCATTAATGTCGATGCCGGCAACGCCCAGAGCTTTACCCGATAAGCTATCCTCCTGGGTCCCGCGGCGGCGCAAATGCCGCTGCGGGACTGACCTTACTTTCTGAGAATAACCCAGATTGCATGGATTATACCCGGCACATAGCCGCAGAGTGTCAGCAGGATATTCAGCCAGAATTGAAGGCCGATACCGACCTGGAGGAAAACGCCGACAGGCGGCAGGATAATGGCAAGCAGAATGCGTAGAACGTCCATGATGACTCCGGTTCTCTGGATTGGTTCAGTTAAACGCGGATGGAACAAAATCGTTCGCGTGAGGAGGAGGAAATAATGACGGACAGCAAGATTTCGGGCGATTTCATCGCCGAAGACAATGACAAGCGCGCAGCTGCGCTCAAATCCGATTACGCGGCGCTCGGCGAGAAGCTGGCGCGTAGCAATATTGACATCAACGCGGTTACCGCCAAGGTCGCCGAATTCTTCGTCGCCGTTCCGTCCTGGGGTGTGGGTACCGGGGGCACCCGATTTGCCCGCTTTCCGGGCCTTGGCGAACCGCGCCATATCTTCGACAAGCTCGATGACTGCTCTGTCATCAACGAACTGACCCGCGCGACACCGACGGTTTCGCTGCATATACCGTGGGACAAGACCGATCCTAAGGAGTTGAAGGCCAAGGGCGACCAGCTCGGTCTCGGCTTCGACGCGATGAACTCGAATACATTCTCCGACGCGCCGGATCAGGCGAATTCCTACAAATACGGCTCGCTCAGCCATGTGGATGCGGCGACCCGCGCGCAGGCCGTCGAACATAACATCGAATGCATCGAGATCGGCAATGCGATCGGCTCGAAGGCGCTGACCGTGTGGGTTGGTGATGGCTCGAACTTCCCCGGACAGACGAATTTCACCAGGAGCTTCGAGCGCTATCTCGCGGCCATGGCGGATATCTACAAGGCGTTGCCGGATGACTGGCGGCTGTTTTCCGAGCACAAGATGTACGAGCCCGCTTTCTATTCGACGGTCGTGCAGGACTGGGGCACGAGCTATCTGATCGCCCAGACGCTTGGCCCGAAGGCGCAATGCCTCGTCGACCTCGGGCATCATGCGCCCAATACCAATATCGAAATGATCGTTGCCCGACTGATCCAGTTCGGCAAGCTCGGTGGTTTCCACTTCAACGATTCCAAGTATGGCGACGACGATCTCGATGCCGGTTCTGTCGAGCCTTACCGCCTGTTCCTGGTGTTCAACGAGCTGGTCGACGCCGAGTATCGCGGCGTAAAGGGCTTCCATCCGGCTCATATGATCGACCAGAGCCACAATGTGACCGATCCGATCGAAAGCCTGATCTCGAGTGCCAATGAAATCCGTCGCGCCTATGCGCAGGCGCTTCTGGTCGATCGTGCAGCACTTGAAGGTTACCAGAACGGCAATGACGCGCTGATGGCGACGGAAACATTGAAGCGTGCCTACCGCACCGATGTCGAAGCGATCCTGGCCGAAGCCCGTCGTCGCACCGGTGGGGCTATCGATCCGATCGCATCCTATCGCGCCAGCGGTTACCGGGCAAAGGTCGCGGCCGAACGTCCGGCAGTGAAGGGCGGTTCGGGCGGCATCGTCTGAGCGGTCCCATTCGATGGCGCAAATGAAAACGCCCGGACCGCAAGGTCCGGGCGTCTCTCTTTGGGTGCTTCTCCCGACGCTATTTTGAGCGTTCTGTTATTCTTCGCGCTGGCCGGTCAGGCTCAGCAGCATCTGGAACAAGTTGACGAAGTTCAGATAAAGCGACAGCGCGCCGAAGACGGCCAGCTTCTGCTGGCTCTCCTGGTCGACGTTCTCGGCATACTGTTCCTTGATGTTCTGCGTGTCGTAGGCAGTCAGGCCGACGAAGACCACAACACCGATGACCGAGACTGCGAACTGCAGGGCGCTCGAGCCGAGGAAGATGTTGACGACCGAGGCGATCACAATACCGATCAGGCCCATCATCAGGAACGAACCCATCTTCGCCAGATCACGCTTGGTCGTGTAGCCATAGAGGCTGGTCGCGCCGAACATGGTGGCGGTGATGAAGAAGGTGCGTGCGATCGATGCGCCGGTGAAGACCAGGAACACCGATGCCAGCGAGAGGCCCATCACTGCGCAGAAGGCCCAGAAAGCCATCTGTGCGCTCGAAGCCGACATGGTCTGGATGCGGAACGAGAAGAAGAAGACGAAGGCAAGCGGCGCAAGCATCACGACCCATTTCAATGGGGACGAGAAGATCGGCACATAGAGGGCGGGCGTCGAGCCGACGAAGTAGGCGACCAGGCCGGTGATGGCCAGGCCAAGCCCCATATAGTTGTAGACGCGCAGCATGTGCTGGCGCAGGCCCTCGTCGAAAAGGGCAGCGGACTGTGCCTGGCTACCGTAGCCGAAGCGGTTCTGGATAGGATCCATCGTCAAGTACCTCCTTGGTGAGTTCAGTAAACGTGCGTTCAATAAAGGGTGCGTGCGAGTTTGCGGGCCTTGTCGGCCAGCGCATCCGCGTTTCGGGTTTCGGAGATCAGCGCGTAGGCGACTTCGCCAATCTGCCAATAGGCTGCCTGCGTTTCACCTTCCTGCTGCAGCAAGACCTGCTGGACGGCGAAGGTGCCTGGGCGAACGGCAAAAAGAGACAGACGCTCGCCCTTGCCGGCCTCGACTTCGAGCTCGACGCTCGGCCCATAGGTCGAGGGGAAAACCTGCGCGTTCCGGATCGACCAGTGCGCCGGCATCTCCGGCATCACGATCGCGGTTGCCGAACGGATGTCCGCCGGGTCGAAGGCATCTACCTCTGACTGCGACGGCATCTGTTGGCGCAGTTCCGCGGTCTGGTGGGCGCGCATGGCTTCCTCGACAAATGCCGGCGGCGGTACGGACGCGACGACCTCTCCGACACCCAGCGGAGCGATCCAGCCGTGGGCGGCCCAGCCCGCGCCGACGAACAGCGTTATCATCGCGGCACGACGAAACAGGTCGAAGGTCCGGCGACGGCTGAACGCTCTTTCAAGCGTTCGTGCGGCATCGCGGGTTTCGATCTTGCTGACGCTCGGCAGGCCGGCAAGCGACAGCCGAAGTTCGTCGCGCACGCGCAGGTCAGCCATCACCTGGGCGGCTACTTCAGGGCGCTCCGACAGATAGGCTTCCACCTCGATGCGGCGACCGACATCGAGCTGATCGTCGACATAGGCGTGCAGGTCGGCTTCGATTACGGGATCATTGCTGGTCATCGGGGGTGCCTCCAACGATGCGTAGGTGGGTCACCTGAGCGGTCCCTTCCTTGTCTTCAATTGCGCGAAGGCGGGCTCTCGCCCGCGAGATGCGCGACATCAGCGTTCCGACCGGAATGCCGAGCACATTTGCGGCTTCCTGATAGGACAGTTCTTCCATGGCCACGAGATGCAGCGCTTCGCGCTGGTCTTCCGGCAGAGCCAGAAACGCATTTCGAACCTGTTTAAGCCGAACGGAATGTTCCTGGTCGGCCGGTATCGACTGCGGCACCAGGTCCAGCGTAGCCGCATCGCGTCTCACAGTGGCGCGCTTGTAGCGCAAGCGGTCGATATGCGTGTTGTGCAGGACCGAAAGCAGCCAGTTGCGGATATTGGCGCCGGTGCGGAAGGTCGATTGCTTTTCAAGCGCGCGCACCAGCGTGTCGTGCACCAGATCTTCGGCTTCATCCGGATCACGCGCCAGGGATCGTGCATAGCGTCGCAAGGCTGCGAGCTGTCCAATCACGTTGAAAGGGTGCGTTCCGGGTTTCATGCCTCAGTATACGAACCCCGGGAGATGTTTATTCCCCGATGATCAAAAATATTTTGGCCCGCTCGATTATGCGCCGATTGCCCAACCAAGGCTGCGCAGTGCGCCATAGATCAGGCCGCCGGAGGTTGCCAGCGCAATGATGCCAAGCGCAACTCCGAGCATGGCCACCAAGCCATCCCGCTCCATCAGCCCGAGGGCGATCATGACCAGGGCGGCAACCGGCAGGAAGTTGCCGAACGGAATGGGCAGGGCGACGGCAATGGCCAGCAGGAAAACCGGAATGCCCAGCAGCGCTTGTGCCGTGCGGCCGGCAAAATGGCGCATGCGGTTGCGGCGCAGGAGCGTTTCAACGCGCAGGACCAGCGGGCTGGTATAGCGGACCATCAGGCTTATCACCTTTGCCGATATGCGTCGTCGACCAAGAAACGCGGGCAGCCATATGCGCTGGAAGCCGGCCATGACCTGCACGGAAATGATGGCGAGACAGGTGCCAAAGACCATGCCGAAGGGACCGGGTATCGGGGTCAGCGCGGGCAGGGACAAGATCAGAATGGCGAAGGCGATGCTGGTCCGGCCCATGGCTGCCAGCAATTCGTCAAGGCTGACCGAACCTGCGGTATCCGCATGGCTCACCAGCATCGCCAATCGCAAAGAAGCGACGCCGGGCTTGCGGTCATTGTTCGGTGACATGTCAGGGTCGCTCATCTCATTTCCTGCTCGTTTCGCGGGGGGACATGTAGGATCGGCTGGCGTCAACACAAGGCGGGGCAGGTCGGTTGCTGTTGCGCCGTGGAGACGGTCGCCGCTTCGCATGTCGCCGGAACGCATGTCAGGCCAGTGGAACCCTTGAGGAACTCTTTGGCGGTCGCTGTGTTGTTCTCCCATGACAACAGAGGAGATATCGAACATGGCCGACGTTGAAGCAGCAAAACATCACAACAGCCAGTCGCCGACAACGAGTGGTCCGGTGGCCGGCCCGCAGGCGCACCGCGCCGAACAGGGCGGCAAGGCCCCAGCCGAACGCGAGCCTTCAGGGGAGCGGAAGGGGGCTATCGCGGAGGATGAAAAGCAGACGAAAAGCAGCGGGCCGGTGGCTGGACCGCATGCGCGCAAGGATTTGCAGGACGACATGAAGACGCCCGGAACGGGAGCATTGCCCGATTCCGGCACGCGCGAAGTGGATGTCGGTCCCGATTGACCGAAACTCTCTTTCAGGCATCAAGATCATGGTTCAGGCCGGCGCGTGACGCCGGCCTGAACGAGTTTTGGGTCGTCTAACAATCAGATATTGTCGGCAACTGCTTCATGGGCCATCCGCGCCTCTTCCTCGCGTTCCCGCCTGTTGTAGCGGATCGAGGACCAGAGCGAGACACCGATCAAGCCTGCGCCGCCCAAGCCGGTGATCACTTCGGGGATGTGTACCAGCGTCTGGAAATACATGATCACCGAGAGGATCAGGATGGCATAGAAGGCGCCGTGTTCCAGATAGCGGTATTCCGCCAACGTGCCCTTTTCCACCAGCATGATGGTCATCGAGCGCACATACATGGCGCCGATCCCGAGGCCGATCGCGATGACGAAGAGGTTCTGCGTCAGGGCGAAGGCGCCGATAACGCCGTCGAAGGAGAAGCTGGCATCGAGCACTTCGAGATAGATGAACGCGCCGAGGCCACCCTTGGCCGCTTCACTCATGGCCTTTTGCGAGGCATCCAGCAGTCCACCCAGCACTTCAACTGCCAGGAATGTCACCAGGCCATAGATGGCCGAATAGACAAAGGTGGTCGCATCTTCACCTTCCAGAAGGTTGGAAAAGACGAGGATCAGGATCAGAACAAAGGCGATCTCAATGCCCTTGATCGAGGCCGAGCGCGCCATGTGCTTCTCGATGACCTCGATCCAGTGCACGTCCTTCTCATGATTGAAGAAATAGGTCAGGCCGACCATCATCAGGAAGGTGCCGCCGAAGGCTGCGATCGGCAGATGGGCGTCGTTCATGATGCGGGCATATTCGGCCGGCTCGCGGGCTGCCAGGATCACAGCCTCGATCGGCCCGATCTTCGCTGCAATCACGACGATCAGCAGCGGGAACACGATGCGCATGCCGAAGACGGCGATGATGATGCCCCAGGTCAGGAAGCGATGCTGCCAGACAGGCGTCATGTCTTTCAGCTTGTTGGCATTGACGATCGCATTGTCGAAGGACAGCGATATTTCCAGGACTGCGAGTACCGCGCAGATGAAGAAGACGGTTGCCATGCCACCGATCGTGCCGGTCGATTGCCAGCCCAGTACGCCACCGAGGACGAGCCCGAGAAAGGTGACGATGAAGGCCCAGCGGAAATAGCCAAGCGTGCTGGTGCCGCTTTTGAGTGAGAGGGGAGCGTTCATGCCAGGGCCTCCTGAGCGGGAGAAAGGGGCATGTCAGAATAGCGGGAATGTGCGTCGCGCAGCGCAGATGGCGCACACGCAAAGAGCATGATCCAAGTGTTCATTTGTTTTGAATCCGCCGGCTTGTCTTGCTGGCGGTACCGACATCACGAGAGCGCCGTAAACTCTCGCCAGAGGGGCCCGGCACCAGGTTCGACGGCGACGAGCATTAGGCCTCGTCGCGCAATGCCTCTTGTCTGCGAATATATATTAAACGTCAAGTGCTGAGGCGGCCGTGCATCTGGTAAGACAAGAGCGCTGATCGCAAACGATCAACAATATCGCGCGCGGTCTGATACAGATAGACTGTGCTTTTCTCGCTGGGGTTGGAGGCTTCAGATGGGCGATCCGAAGACGTTTGACAGCAGTCGTTTCCTCGACGCCCAGGCGCCGGTCCTGGAAACCGTCATGGCTGAGCTCAGTGCCGGGCGAAAACAAAGTCACTGGATGTGGTTCATCTTCCCACAGTTGCGGGGACTTGGGCTGTCTCCAATGTCGCTGCACTACAGCCTGGCCTCTGTCGAAGAGGCTCAGAGCTACCTCGGGCATGCCGAGCTTGGCCTGCGGCTTGTCGACTGCACGGGCCTTTTGTTGTCGATCGAGGGCCGTTCGTTGCGGCAGATTTTCGGCTCCCCGGATGACCGCAAGTTCCAGTCGTGCATGACCTTGTTTTCTCTCGCGGCTCCGGACGAACGTGGCGCGATATTCCGCCAGGCTCTGGATCAGTATTGCGGCGGCAGGCTCGATCACCGCACGTTGGAAATCCTGTCGCTTTAGAGCATTTTCGGCGAAAACGGAGTCGCCTTCAATGCTCTATCTCTTTGTTTTTACGCAATTCCGGACGCAAAACCGGTTCCCACTTTTGCTGGAATTGCTCTAGAATTCGCCGATCTCGATCACCGGTTTTGAGGCAAGACTGTTGCTGACGGTGCAGATCTCTTCGGCCCGGTTGACTACAAGTAACTGTTGTTGTGGCGTGAGATTGCCTCTGAAACGCATGACGACGTGAAAGCGCGCAATACGGGACGGACCATCGGTTGCCTTGTCTCCCGTTACCCTGGCCACGACTTCACTGAGACTATCCGCCAGACCAAGCTCGCGCACTGCAATGCGTGCGCTCATGGTCAGACATGCGGCCAAGGCGGCGTGTAGCAGGTCAATGGGATTGAAGCCCGGTTGGGATGCCCCCGTGGCGATGTCGAGCGTACCGCCGGTGTCGGACACGAGGTGCGGGTAGCCGGTTTTGCCAAGTGTTGCGGTCGCACCGACCGGTCGCGTCTTCAGTCCTGACACCTGATCACTCCGAGTTTCGTCGTGACGTCAGGATAGAATGCCAGGAGCCGATGTCAAAACACGGATGCCGTTAGTCGGGTTGCGTTAGATCTCGCTTCCGATCCGGGCCGTTCCGGTCTCGCCGTTGTCTCTCGTCCACTTCAGCTGCGTATCATCGATCCGCTGCAGTTCGAAGCACATGGGTGCTCCCTTGTACCAGCTGGTGAACTGCTGACAGAGGCGATCGCCATCGATCCACCATTTCCCGGTGTCCTTCGGCTTGGCAAAACGGCCAAGGCCCAAGGCTTCTCCCGTTCCGTCGACCTGTCCATTGGGACGGTAGTTCAGTGGAAACTCGCCGCCCATCGGCACGGCGAGATATATGCGCTTGCCGATGATGTCGTCGCGGATATCGGCGTCGGTGAAACGCTCGTTGGCGAATGCGCCGGTGGCGCCAAGCGTCAGCGTTGCGATTGCAATGAGGGTTGTGCGGATCGTGCCTTGCATCTGATGATCTCCCGTCCGAACCGGCTGCCTGAACATATTACGCTTGCAGCGGGGGACCGGATCAGCGGCGGCTATGAGCGGATGAAGATATTGACACTGGCAGCCCGCCCATCGGCATCGATGACGGTCAGGGTGGATTGTCCCGTTCCTTGCGGTTGCCATTCCCCGGTGCGACGGCGTGTCGATGTTTCCATCGGCTTGCCATTGGCCAGCCAGCGAAAAGGCGCGCGTCCGGCCTGCATCTTGACGATCAGCGGAAGGAAGGCCCCACTTGCGTCCCTGCCGAGTTCGATCTGGGCCCCTTCCGGAGGGTAGACGATCTGGGGCGGTCGCTCGCGGGTTGAGGTGACAACGAGCCCGTTTGTCCCCGTTGAGAAGCGGCGCAGGCTGACCGGCAAGTCGGATTGGGCAAGATGGGCGGCACCGCCTGGCGCGCGCGGCAAGGCGGTGCCAGTGAGACCCGACTTGGCAAAGGCTTCAAAGAGAACCGGTGCGGCGGTGGCATAGCCAGAGATCCCGGGCACGGCGGCATTGTCCGGGCGGCCGATCCAGACTCCCAGGACGTATTTTCCATCATAGCCGACCGACCACGCGTCACGGTAACCGTAGCTCGTGCCGGTCTTGTAGGCGATGCCGGCCGGTGGACTTCCGGCTGGAGGCAGGACGGCACCGAGGATGTCGGCGATATTCCACGCTGCCATCGGTTCGAACAGCGGCTGGTTTTCCAGCAAAGCGGGTTGCTCGCGGATCCCGTCGCCCAGTTGCACCGGCTGGTTCCTGTTGGCGAGACCGGCGTAAAGCTGGACGAGGTCCTTCAACGTGATGCCGACGCCGCCAAGCGCGATCGCCAGCCCCGGGGCCTCATTTGGCGGCAGCACCGGCCTGACTTCCGCGCGGCGCATGCGAACCATCAGTCGCGACGGGCCGATGCCGTCGAGCAGGCGCACGGCCGGGACGTTCAGCGACAGTTGCAGGGCTTGGCGGATGCTGACGTCACCCTGGTAATGCATGTCGAAGTTCTTCGGGCGATAGCCGAAGAAATCTGCCGGGCGATCCTCGACGATGGTTTCCTGTGCCACCAGTCCTTGTTCGAAGGCGAGGCCATAGATGAAAGGTTTCAGTGTCGAACCAGGCGAGCGCTGGGCCCGGGTCATGTCGATCCAGCCGGAGCGGCTGGCGTCGAAATAGTTGGCGGCGCCGACTTCGGCGACGATCTCGCCGGTCGTGGCATCTGCCATCAGCAAGGCGAGGGAGACCTTCGGGTCGAGCTCGCGGACAGCCTCGACCGCTACCTGCTCGAGCTTGGCCTGGACCGGGCGCAGGATCGTCGTCTGGTGCGTTTCGGCTTGTGGGGCTTTGCGGCGCGCGGCTTCGGCGAGGTGCGCGGCAAAGGCTGGCAATTGCCGGCGCTGCCGCGGCAGTTCGGCATTTGCGGCGAGCGCTACTTCGCTCTGCTCGAGCACCTTCGCCTCGGCTGCGCGATCAAGGACGCGAGCGCGGGCCTGCAAGGCCTGATCCGGGAAACGATCCGGCCGACGGCGTTCGGGAAGCTGGGGCAGGGCGACCAGAAGAGCCGCTTCCGCCGTCGTCAACCGTTTCGGCTCCTTGCCGAACCAGGCGAGGCTTGCGGCACGCACACCCTCGAGATTGCCGCCATAGGGCGCATGGGTCAGGTACAGATCGAGGATCTGCTGTTTCGACAGGCGTCGTTCAAGCTGCAGGGCACGGGCAATCTGGATGAGTTTTGCCGTCACTGAGCGCTCGCGGCGCGGCTCGATCAGGCGTGCGACCTGCATGGACAGCGTCGAGGCACCGGAGACGATCCGACCATTGGTCAGCAATTGCCAGGCGGCGCGACCGAGCGCCAGCGGATCGACACCGGCATGGCTTTCGAAACGCCGATCCTCATAAGCGAGGAGCATGCGGATCAGAGCAGGATCGACGTCTTCGGTTGTTGTCTTCAGTCGCCACAGGCCATCGCTGGTAGCAAAGGCACGCAGCAATTCGCCGTTGCGATCGAGGATTTCGGTGGACACCAGACGGGCCGGGCCGATCGGTGGCGGATAAAGACGGTCGGCGGTGTCGAGCGCAAAGAGGGCCGTGACCGTCACGCTGACGGTCATGGCCGATCCTACAGTCAAGGCGCGCCAGGTCGGCATCACTCGGCCACGGATACGCTCATGTTGCCGGCCGCTGTGCGTGCCGACAACTGGGGACGATACATATCCTCGACCGATGCCGCCGGCAGGGCGAATGTGCCTGGCGATACGGCGCGCACGACGTAAGCCAAGGTAATCTCGCTGTTGTCGTCGGCCTGGCGGTCGAGTGCGGCGACAAAACGATCGCTGCGGAATTCGAGATGGGCGGCCTGGGTTTGTCCGATCCACTCGAAATTGGTGAGCGTTGCGCTGTCGACGAGGCTTGGATTGTCGATCTCGAAGCCTGCCGGCAAAAGGTCGGTGACCATCAACTGGGCTGGCCAGTCATCCGATTCCGTTACCGTCAGGACAACGACATAACGCGCGTTCTGCTGTGCTTCCGTGATGTTGGCTTCCTCGCCATCCAACGTGTAATAGGTCCGCGTGATGTCGAAGCCGTTGCCGCCGGCGGCGGGAGCCGCGACGGGAGCCGCGACCGTGGTGATTGCGGCGCTGACCGGATCATTGCTGCGGTTGGTCAGTGTTACCGGCGACTGCAGAAGCGCTTCGCCCGGCATTGTCGCCGCATAGGCACCATCGCGGGCACCGCCGTTGACCTCAAGTTTCAGGCCGGCGTCATCCTGCTGCAGCGCGCGCGCCGCGAGCAACATCCAGGTTTGCTCCTGCGTGCTGAGCACCTGCTTTTCGTTCCATTCATCGGCCACGAGCTTGGCGAGGATCGGCACAACCGGCGGAACGGGACGGCTTTCGGCGGCAAGGGCCAGAACACCGGCGCTGTCGCGCAGTTGCGAGCCGTAGTCCGAGCGGACGAAGCTGACCTTCGAGATCCTCGCCTGTTCCGACATGCCGGCTGCGTCGAGGAAGGTGCTGCTGGAACGCTCCGCGTCGCCATAGAGCGACAGTGCCGCGGCCAGATGCGCCTTGGACAGAGGGGTCGGGAAGTCCTGCAGCATCGTGTCTGCATAATAGCGCAGGTCGCTCAGCGATGCCTTGCGGTTGCGGGCCAGCACATAGAGCGAATAGGCGATCTCGTTGCCCCGGCTCTTGATGTCGGTGTCATAGGCGATGCGGTTCTGCAGGTTCTGCAGCGCCTGAACCAGGGCTTCTTCCGGCACGTCGTATTTCTTTTCGCGGGCGCGAGTGAGGAAATCGGTGACATAGGCGTCGAGCCAGAGGCTTTCCGAGCCCGGCGCCCACAGGCCGAAGGAGCCGCTGGAGGACTGGTAGGCGAGCACGCGGTAGATCGCATCCTGCACGCGCTTGTTGATCGCTTCGTCTTCCGGCAGGCCGGAAAGCTTGGCGAGTTCGTCGAAATAGAGCAGCGGCAGGGCGCGGCTGGTCGTCTGCTCGGCGCAGCCATAGGGATAGCGGTCGAGCGCCATCAGGAGTGCCGGCACGTCGAAACTGGCGCGCGAGACGTTGAGGCTGACGGATGCATCCTGCAGGATGCTGTCGGCGAGCAGGTCGCCGCTGATCGTCAGGCTCTGGCCGGGGGCAAGTGCGACCACCTGACGCTCGGTGATTGGCAGGGTCGAGGGGCGCACGATCAGGTCAAGCGACTGGCTGACGGCAATACCATCAGCACCGGACAGCGCGATATCGATCGCGCCCTGGCCCGGCGTTCCCGCCGTCAGCGGGATGGTCACGGTGGTGGTCTTGCCGGCCGTCAGTGCAACCTGCTGCGTCGCGCCCGACGGATTAACCTCAACAGGCTCATTGCTGCTGACGACCAGGGTGTAGTCACCGGTCGGCGCATCGGTTGCCGCGATGTCGAGGCGCAGGTTGGCGTCGTCTCCGGGTGCGAGGAATTTCGGCATGCTTGCGGTGACGACGACCGGATCGCGGATGACGACATCGGTTTCGGCGTGGCCGACGCCAGCCTTCGACCAGGCGACCGCCATCACACGGGCCGTGCCGTTGAACTGCGGAATGTCGAAGGAGACGACTGCCTTTCCATCGGCATCGAGCTTGATCGGACCGGAAAAGAAGGCGACCAGCTTTTCTTTCGGTGGGTTGCCCGAGAGGGCAACCTGGCCGCCGTCGCCGCCGGTGCGCAGGCGACCGGTTGCGCCAAGCGAGCCGTCGATCAGGCGGCCATAGAGGTCGCGCAGTTCGATGCCGAGGCGGCGCTGGCCGAAATAATAGGTTTCCGGATCGGGTGCCTTGTAGCCGGTCAGGTTGAGGATGCCGACATCGACAGCGGCGACCATGACATAGGCTTCCTCGCCGATGCCGGCACCAGCAACCTCGATCGGGATGTCCAGCGGCTGGCGGGGCAGGGTCTTTTCCGGCGGTGTCAGTTTGACCGCCAGTTTGTCTGCGCCGGGATCGACGCTGAGCCAGGTGATGCCGATCGCGCGGGCGGGCATGCGGCTTTCCTCGGCGTCGCCGGGGCGGAAAAGCGTGGCGGTGACATAGGAGCCGACGCCAAAATCGGCAGTGACCGGGATCTGGATTTCCGTGCCGCCAGCCGGGACATCGGCTGTCTGCGACGTGACGAGGCTGTCGGTGCCGATGGTGACCAGAACCTGGCCGGCAAAGCGTGGTGAAATCTTGAGTTTTGCGGTGTCACCGACCGTGTAGGCCTGCTTGTCGAGGCCAATTTCCAGCGCATCCGGGGTTTCCGTCGAGCTTGCCGAAACGAACCAGCCGGCATCGAACTCGGTGCTGGAGGCCGCTCCATTGGCGCCCGCCTGCTCGATTTCGAGGCGATGACGACCCCAGGCGACGGGAACGGAAAGGGCTGTGCCCTCGGCGGTGATGTCAATCGTGCCATCGGCGACCTGTGTGGTCGTGGTGATCGGCTCATAGCGCCAGGATGAACCCTCGCGATACCATTGGTAATTCTGTTCGAGCTTGACCAGCTTCCAGCGTGCTCCGGGCATGGCCTGCTTCTGGCCGTCGGGGCCAACGGCGATCAGATTGAACGCGGCGTTGGAGTTTTCGGCAAGCTCGCCGGTGAATTCCGGCTTGATGCCGATCAGGGCGGTCTCCGACTGGACCGGCACGGTCAGTTTGCGTTCGACCGCCCGGCCGCCGCCTTCACTCAGGCGCAGAACCACTTCGGCGTTCAGCATCCTGGTGGTTGACGGCAGGTCGGACAGGGCAATGTCGATGGCGGTCTTGCCGTCGTCGTCGAGTGGTTCCAGCGCTTCGAGGGGTACGCGAACGTCTTCCACCTCGTCTTCGTCGGATAGGCCGAATACATAGCGCTCATAGGCGGGGTTGCTGGTGGTCGGGCGGATGTTGACTTCGCCTTCCAGGCTCAGGCCGGCAGCCGGAGCGCCGTAGAGATATCGGCCGTCGACGGCAACCGTGAACGTCTCGTCCGGCGAGACGCTTGTTGCTTCGCTGGTCATGTCGAAATCGAGCCGATCAGGGACGAAATCATCGACCAGGAACGATGACTGTGCGATCGCAGCCTTCTTCGGATCAGTGTGGATCGCGACCGTCCAGGTGCCGCGCATGGAATTGGCGAGCAGCGGCAGATCCACGGCATAGCCACCCAGCGTCTCGCTGGTCACGGCCATGCGGCGGAACTCCACGCCGTCGGGACGGGCGAAGATGAAGGTGAGCGGCAGCCCACCTATCGCATCGGCTTCGGTATCGCGGGCAAGGGCTGCCGCATGCACGGTTTCGCCTGGGCGATAGATGCCGCGCTCGGTCCACGACAGGATATCGATCGGGCCCGGTGCCGGGCGGCCGGTAACGCCACGATCGGAAAGATCGAAGCCGGCGCGGGTCATGTCGAGGAAGACGTTGTCGTCTTCGCCCTTGCGTGCGGCAATCACGGCCGGAGCAAGGGCGGCGCCTGAGCGCATCAGGCCGGCATCGAACTGGGCCTTGCCGTCGGCGTCTGTCGTCGCTGTTGCCAAAATCTCGTTGTTCTTGGCGATCAGTTGCAGTTCGACGCCCTCAAGCGGGGCGGCGGATGCCAGCGAGCGGGCAAACACATGCAGGGCGTCGGTGCCGGCAAAAGTCGAGAGGCCGATGTCGGAGATGACGAACCACTGGGTGGCAAGGCTATCCCAGTCCTCGCTCGTCGACGTCGGGGAGACGGCGGTCAGCACATAGATGCCGGGCTTGCGGGTCGGCAGCGCCTCATCGACCGGAATGCTGGTGACGACTTCCTTGTTGATGTCGTTGGCGATGTCGATTGTGCCCTGCCAGACGAGTTCACCGGTCTCGTCGCGCACGCGGCTTGCGCCATAGCCGTCGAGCTGGGTGAGGAACTGCGACGCGGCCAGAAGCGGGGCGATGTTGCGGTCGCCGATGCGGTAGAGTTCGAGCTTGGCACTGTCGCTGTTGACCGACACCAGCGGAATGCCGCGACGGGCGGTCGATGGCAGGACGAAGCTGTCGCCGGTGAAGCGCACGGTGGATGTGCGGTCGCGGACATAGAGATCGAGCTCGACCGGAGCGTCCAGACTTTCATCGACGGACGAGGGCAGGCCGGCACGAATGGCTAGCTTGTAGCGACCGCCGTGTTCAAGACCTTCGACGCAGATCTGGCTGTTCTTCGCTTCGAGGGCTTTCGATGCCTTGCCGTCCAGCGTCACGAACGGCGTGTAATCGACGCCCCGCTTGACCAGTTGTTCTGAGAATTCGACGCAGACACGCGGATTGGCACTGTCGGAATCGACCGTATTGCCAACGATACGAAACCCTTTGCGGGCGCGCAGCTCGCCGAGCTCCGCCTGGATTGCCGGGCTTGATGCCAGTTCGAGGCTGGCCTTGTAGGCGTTGATAGCGGCGCGGTAATTTTCCGAGTTGTCGAGGCCCCTGGCCATCGACGCCAAAGCTTCGGCGCGTGTGGAGGCGCCACGGGTCAGTTGGTAGCCGTTGATCGACGCCATCACCGCTTCGCCGGCATAGCTGGTGTTGCCGGTGACGGAATTGGCGAAACGGGCCAATTCGAGCCAAGTCGCGGCGTCATCCGGGTCGATCGCCAGCGCGCCTTTCAGGGCAACTAGGGCCGCGTCGATATTGCCACTCGTGAAGGCCGCGCGCGCCGTGTCGATCAGGTTTTCACGGCCGAAGCCGCTTTGTTCGTCGGACAGCGTCAGGTTGGCGCGTTGGTCGCGTGCATCGGTCAAAAGCTGTTCCGAGAGGAACGGCAGGCGCGGCGGCGCGCCGATGTCGGCTTCAGCCACGTTTTCGACGATACGGCCAGCCACGGCACCGACGAATGTGTTCAACTGGTCATAGTCAGATTTCAGAAAGCACCACTGGACCTTGGGGTTGTAGGTAAAAGCGCGGCATGAGCCGTCGGCGATGCAACTTGCCTCGCATTCGTCCAGGGAAACGTTCTTTTCCGTGCGAAGATCGAAGCCGAAATAGTCGCCGTCCTGAACGGTTTCTATGCGGCGGCTATCCTGGGCGCCTGCGGTCGGCGCAAGGATAATCATACCCAAGGCAAGAGCGAGGGTGGCCTTTGCAAGGTGCTTTAACATGGTTCTCTCCCGAAGGCTTGTGCGAGCCTATTCGAAAGTACTCTTGGTCCATGTCAGTGGCTTGTCAATCGGCACTGGCTATAGCCCGGCGATCCCACCTGCAAAGGTTCCTAGATCTTCTGCGCCTCGTTGCGCGCTGCGCTAAACTCCCTTGCCTGTTCAAGAATCCATGCGGAAAAGGCACTTGCCGGTGCATAGGCCATCTTCGACAATGGTCTGACGAGATAATAGGCGCTGGCGCTTTTGACTTCATGTTTCCAGGCGCGCACCAACTGGCCACTCGCCAGTTCCGGCTCGATCAGGAAGGTTGGGACAAGGGCGATGCCAAGACCGGCGAGGCAGGCCTGAACCACATTGGAAAACTGCTCGAAACGCATGCCGCCGCCCCGTCCGTCAGCGATGTCGAGGCTTGCAAACCACTGTTGCCAGGCGCGCGGGCGCGAAGCCATGTCGAAGAGCGGTTTGACCAGCAGGTCTTCCGGGCGTTTTACCGGGTTCTGTTCCAGGAAGGCCGGACTGCAGACAGGCGCCACCATTTCCTGCATCAGGAATTGGCAATCGGTACCCGGCCAGTTCGGTTCTCCAATATGGATGGCGGCGTCGAGGCCGGATCCCTCGAATTCGAACTGGCCGATGCGGGTGGCGAAGTCGATGATGACGGCGGGGTTGCGCTGCAGGAAGTCGGGAATGCGCGGCATCAGCCAACGGGTGCCGAAGGTCGGCAGGATGGCGAGCCTGAGATGGGTATCGTCGCGGGTGGCCATGGCTTCCAGCGACAGGGTGCGGATGGTCGCCAGCGCATCACCAATGCCCTTGGCATAGTTGCGGCCAATGGCAGTCAACTCGACGCCGCGATTGGTGCGCTCGAACAACTTGACGCCGAGCTGGTCCTCCAGCAAGCCGATCTGGCGGCTGATCGCGCCTTGCGTCAGGGCGAGTTCGCTGGCGGCGGCGGAGAAGCTGCCGAGCTTTGCAACGGAATCGAAGGCGGCAAGCGCGCTGGTCGATGGCAGGAAGCGGCGTTGATGTGTGAGCATTCGTCATGATTAGACCTAATAGCTGCATGAGTAAACATGGCTTGTTTTTGCGCCAGCTATGAGCAAAATGCTGCAAAACCGAATAAGGATACCAAACCATGAGCGAGATGCAGCCCTTTTCCTGGAGCGATCCCTTCCTGATGTCCGATCTGCTCAACGAAGACGAGCGGATGATCCAGGATGCAGCCGCAGCTTTCGCCAAGGCGGAACTCGCACCGCGCATCAACGAGGCCTATCTTGGGGAAACCGTAGAGCCCGAGCTGTTCAAGCTGATGGGGCAGGCGGGCTTGCTCGGCGTGACGCTGCCGGAAAAATATGGCGCGGCGGATGCCAATTACGTGTCCTATGGCCTCGTGGCACGCGAGATCGAGCGGGTCGATTCCGGCTATCGCTCGATGATGAGCGTGCAGTCCTCGCTGGTGATCTATCCGATCTATGCCTACGGCTCGGAAGAACAGAAGGACAAGTATCTGCCGGGTCTCGTCTCAGGCGAACTGATCGGCTGCTTCGGCCTGACCGAACCGGATGCCGGTTCCGATCCGGGTGGCATGAAGACGCGTGCGGAGAAGATCGAAGGGGGCTATCGCCTCAAGGGTTCGAAGATGTGGATCTCGAACGCACCGATCGCCGATGTCTTCGTTGTCTGGGCGAAATCGGAAGCGCATGACGGAGAAATTCGCGGCTTTGTGCTGGAAAAGGGCATGAAGGGCCTGTCAGCACCGAAGATCGGCGGGAAGCTGTCGCTGCGCGCTTCGGTGACCGGTGAAATCGTGATGGACAGCGTCGAAGTCGGCGAAGATGCCCTGCTGCCCAATGTATCCGGCCTGAAAGGCCCGTTCGGCTGCCTCAACCGCGCCCGTTATGGCATTTCCTGGGGCGTGCTCGGCGCTGCCGAGGATTGCTGGTATCGGTCCCGCCAGTATGGCCTCGATCGCAAGCAGTTCGGCAAGCCGCTGGCCGGCACGCAGCTCTTCCAGAAGAAACTCGCCGACATGCAGACGGAAATCTCGCTGGGTCTGCTCGCGTCCCTGCGCGTCGGGCGTCTGATCGACGAACACAAGTTCGCCCCGGAAATGATCTCGATCGTCAAGCGCAACAATTGCGGCAAGGCGCTCGATATCGCCCGCATGTCGCGCGACATGCATGGCGGCAACGGCATCCAGATCGAGTATCACGTCATGCGCCATGCGCAGAATCTCGAGACGGTGAACACCTACGAGGGGACGCATGATGTGCATGCTTTGATTCTTGGTCGCGCCCAGACTGGCATCCAGGCGTTCTTCTAAGGCCCAGATTGAATTTGTTGCTAAATCGGCACCAGTTTCTTTTCAGGGGTTCTGGGGCCGATGTGTAACATTCTTGCGTCTATCAGCATAAATATATATATATAAATTTCGTCATTCTATACAGTCGTGCCCTTGGAAGTGGGGCGAGATGCTTGGCATAACCGCGAGGCAGAGTGGGCTCGTCCGGGAAATGAGCGAGCGGAAATTCATGGATCGCATTGTGGCGATCCGCAAATTTCTCCAACAGGGCCATCTCCGCTTCATCGTCAGGCGATTGTATAGGAGAAGGCATGTATGCCGTTGCGGTTCTGAATAGTGAGGCGCTGGCGGCGTTCCGCAGTGAATATTCCTGGCTCGGCTTTCCAGAGGACATCTGTGAAGTCAGCCTGTATCTGGACGACAACCGTGCTCCAACCCGGCTGACCGCGTTCATACAGGATGCGCTGGGCGCAAGGCATGCGGCCAATGTCGACGAATTCGGTGTCGAGACCATCCTGGCATTGATCCGCTATGCGCCACAGGTCGGATCGAAGATTGAGAATTCACCCGAGGAGGCGCGTGTCTGGTCCCTGCTCGAAAGTCTGCCGATATCCGACGGCGTCACACCGATCGAAGAGGTCGAAGAACAGCGCAAGCTGAAGCTGGACGCCGCCTATCTGCTCACGCGGCAGATCGCGGTCAAGCAGTTCGAGTTTCTCATTCAAGCCGATTCCGTCAAGCATGAAGCCGCGCGCCTGCAAAAATTGATCTCTCAATTGCCGGACAGCCTGCGTGAGGTCGCCGAGAGCCACAAGCCGCTGTTCCTCGAGGTGGATCTCTGGCGTCTCGTTGCGGTCCTGCGCGACGAGTTGTCGCTTCCGGCAGATTATGACCTCGCACAGCGCGATGACATCGACGGCTACTCTCCTGCGGCCATGCAACAGGCGGAAGCGGTTGCGATGTCCGATCCGGTCATTCAGGCGCTTTTCGATTTGTCTCCGGTTGCGTTTTCCATCTCGACCATCGGGCAGAATACCTCCCGCTATATCAGGGTCAACAAAGCCTATCTCGACCTCGTGGGCCATAGCTGGGACAACATTCGTGGTCATGAAATGGTTGCTTCCGGCGTAGTGGTGGGAAGCGAGGCACGAGCGCACAGGCTGATGCTGCTTGATTGTGATGGTGGTTATGAGGGCCAGATTGCCGATATTCGCAATGCGGCGGGCGAGATCGTTCCGGTGCAGATTTCAGCGCGGCGGCTGTTCTTGGCAGGCCAATTCTACGATTTCGAGGTTTTGACCCGGATGGCGGAAGCCTGAGCATCAGCCATCCGGTCTCGTCATGCTCTGCGCAAGAGGGCCAGTGAGCGAGCCTGAAGGAGGAACGGCTGGCCTTCCTGGGCGACGTCGCCGGCGCGGTTCGGATCGAAAGTCGTCAGTTCCAGGCGCCAGTCGCGACCGTCAGTCTTCGGCAGGGTGAAATCGATGTCGTGGTCGACCGGATTGAACAGCAGCAGGATTTCTGGCCAAATGTTGTCCTGTTCGGCGAGATCCTCGCGCATGAGCTTCAGGGCGAGGGGGTTGCCATCAAGCCAGTGCTCCGGGCGCTGGGCACCGCCCGTGACGTTGTACCAGTCGATGACGGTCCCGTCGCGCCAATTGGCTCGACGCAACAGGGGTTGAGCCTTTCGAAGCGCGATCAGGCGACGGGTGAATTCGCGCAACTCGTCACAGGTGGGCGGCAGGTTGTCCCAATGCAGCCAACTGATCTCGCTGTCCTGGCAATAGCCGTTGTTATTGCCCATTTGTGAACGGCCGAACTCGTCGCCGGCCAACAACATCGGCGTGCCATGGGAGAAGAACAGCGTCGCCAGGAAATTGCGCTTCTGGCGCTCGCGCAGCGCGATGATGCCTTCGTCGTCGGTCGGTCCTTCGGTGCCATAGTTGTGGCTGCGGTTGTCATTGTGGCCGTCGTTGTTGTCCTCGCCATTCGCCTCGTTGTGTTTGCCGTCATAAGAGACGAGGTCATTCAGCGTGAAGCCGTCGTGCGCGGTGATGAAATTGACACTGGCCCAGGGACGACGACCTCGAAGGTCGTAGATGTCGCCGGAGCCGAGCAGGCGTGCGGCAAAGTCGGGTGCGCAATTGTCACCGTTGAGCCAATATTCGCGGGTCGAGTCGCGATACTTGTCGTTCCACTCCGCCCATCCGGGCGGAAAGCCGCCGACCTGATAACCTCCCGGGCCAATGTCCCAAGGCTCACCGATCAGCTTGACCTTCGACAGGACAGGATCCTGGCAGACCGCGTCAAAGTAACCGCCGCGCTGGTCGAAGCCTTCCGGCTCGCGTCCCAGAATGGTGCCCAGATCGAAGCGGAAACCGTCGACATGCATCTCTTCCGACCAGTAGCGCAGGCTGTCCATCACCATTTGCAGCACTCGCGGATGGGATGTGTTGACCGTGTTTCCGGTGCCGGTATCGTTGATGTAATAGCGATGATTGTCGGGCAGGGTGCGATAATACGAGAAATTGTCGATGCCCTTGAAGGACAGGGTTGGCCCCATTTCGTTGCCCTCGGCGGTATGGTTGTACACCACGTCGAGGATGACCTCGATGCCACCGTCATGGAAGGCACGCACCATGTCGCGAAAGCCGGCCAGGCCGTTCGGGCCATAGTAGCGGCTTGCCGGTGAGAAGAAGCCGATTGTGTTGTAGCCCCAGTAATTGCGAAGATCCCGATCGAGAAGATGGCTGTCGTCCGGGAAGGCATGGATGGGCAGAAGCTCGATCGAGGTGATGCCAAGGCTCTTGACATAGTCGACTGCCGCCTTGTGTCCCAAGCCTTCGAACGTGCCGCGCAGATGTTCGGGAATGGCCTGGTGCAGCTGGGTGAAACCCTTGACATGCGTCTCGTAGACAATCGTGTCGGCCCAGGGGATCCTGCTGAACTCGTTGCTGATACGGCTGGCGCTCGGGTCGATCACCCGGCATTTCGGTGTGACGGAAGCGCTGTCGAGGGTGTTGAATGACAGGTCCTTGTCATCGCTGTTCATGTCGTAGCCGAAATGCGCCTCCGACCAGGCGAAGTCGCCGACGAGTTCACGCGCGTAGGGATCAAGCAGCAGCTTGTTGGCGTTGAAGCGATGACCGTTGGCTGGATCATGCGGGCCATGAACCCGGAAGCCATACAGCATTCCAGGACCGACGCCGGGCAGGTAGCCGTGCCAGATTTCATTGGTGTATTCGGGAAGCTCGATCCGCGCGATCTCGGCGCTGCCGTTTTCGTTGTAAAGGCAGAGTTCGACGCGCTCGGCATGGGCGGAAAAGAGTGCAAAGTTGGTGCCCTCCCCATCAAAATAGGCGCCGAGTTGCTGCCAATCGCCGGCCTGGATGGAAAAGTGCGTGCTTCTGGCGTCCATCAAAAATCCTCGAATGGCTGGGGGTTGCGCTGCTTAAAGCGCCAATCGCGTTTTTTGTTCCAGACGCTCGACCCCGGGGCGGAACATTCAATACGCTTGCCGGTTTTGTGCTCATGCCAATCGGGCGCCGCACTTGCCCTCATTTTTGGACTGAGATCATGCCAGCAAAGTCGAAAGCACAGCAGAAAGCAGCGGGCGCTGTATTGGCTGCCAAACGAGGAGACATTCGCAAGTCCGATCTCAAAGGCGCTTCTCGCGGCATGGCTGAGAGCATGACGGAAAAAGAACTGACGGATCTGGCGTCGACCAAACGCAAGGGCAAGCCCGAGCATGTTGGTGGTCGTTGATGGCAGCGGATAAAAAGGAATTCGCGCAGCGGACCGCGCTTGTAACCGGCGCCGGATCGGGCATCGGAATGGGGGCTGCTCTCAAACTTGCCCGAGAGGGTGCCTTTGTCGGGTTGCTGGGACGCACTGAGGACGAACTGTTGTCGGTGTTGCGGGAAATTGAGGCAAGAGGCGGCCACGGCATGGTGCTGGTTGCTGATGTCAGTGTCGATGCGGACATGGCCAAGGCGGTGGGCGAGTTGATCGAGGCAACCGGGAGGCTTGATATCATTGTCGCCAACGCAGGCATCAACGGGATCTGGGCTCCGATCGACGATATGAAACCCGCGGAGTTCGACCAGACGATCGCGATCAATCTGCGCGGGACCTACCTGACACTGCACTACGGCGTGGCGCGCATGAAAAGCACCGGCGGTTCGATCATCGTCGTTTCATCGATCAATGGTACCCGGTCGTTCACCACACCCGGGGCGACAGCCTACTCGGCGACGAAGGCAGCCCAGCTTGCGATGGTCCAGCAACTTTCGCTCGAGCTCGGACGGCACGGGATCAGGATCAATGCTGTATGTCCCGGTTCTATCAAGACGGAAATCGACGACAATACCCAAATGCGCAAGCGCAAGCAGACGGAGGTGCCAGTGGTCTTTCCGGACGGGGATATACCACTCACTGGTGGCAAAGCCGGCACGATTGAGGATGTTGCGGAAGTTATCGCCTTCCTGGCCTCAGACCGTGCTCGTCACGTGACCGGCACGCCGATCTGGATCGATGGCGGGCAGAGCTTGCTTCGCTAGTCGGAGTTCACGTGTCGTCACTGTTGGGTAGCTTGGCACCAACGAAATGCAGCAGCCAAAGGACAACCAGCGCAAAGGTGCTGGCGATCAGGCCGATCTGCCAGAAACCGAGACCGCAAGCCAGTCCGATTGACCCGGCAAACCACAGTCCAGCCCCCGTCGTCAGGCCCTGAACCTCACCCTTGGAATAGACGATCATGCCGGCGGCGAGAAACGCAACACCGGCGGTGACCGCTTCAATCAGTCGGAGCGGGTCCATTCTGACTTCCTCACCCTGGAAGATGTCGTAGTGCACGATTTCTATGGTGAGAAGGGCAACGATCGCCGCTGAAAGGCAGACAAGGATGTGTGTGCGAAGCCCGGCGGCACGGCTGCGCCATTCCCGCTCGAACCCGATGGCACCACCGCATATCATGGCGACGAAAAGGCGCAGCACGATGGACGACAAAGGAAGACTGGTCTCGGTCCCGAAAGACAAAAGTTCGCTTGGCATGACGCCTCAATCCAAAAATGGGCAGCGATGCGCTATGATCGCCGCCCTTGCCTGTTTCAGTGGTTTTGTTCGGGCTTCTGTTCAGTCGCGGCCGTCGACGTGTAGGTCGCGGATACCGGATCGCTTGCCGGAAAGCTGTCTTCGAGACCTTCCTGCAAGGCGCTGCCGCTGCGGTTGTCGTCCTTGCGTTCCTGGTTCAGGCTTTTGACGGCTTCGCTGGCTTCGGAGGGGGCATCGCTGTCCTGTTTGCCCTCGCCACCCTTCTCGGTCGGGTTGAAAGAACCCGCCTGCAGCAGGATGACGCGGGCCTTCTGCACGGCGTTGTCGCGGGTCAAGGCATTGTTGCCGCTCTGCGCCATCTCCACCGAAATTCGCTCATTGCCATCGCCAATGAAATCGACTGTGAAGCCCGCCTTCACACCATTTCCTTCGCGAACCCGGGTTTCAATGATCTGCATGGCTGTTCTCCTTTTCACACACCGTGGCAAAACGTGGGAGAAAAACGCAGACTGTGCCCCGGAGTTCCATCGAGCTTTTCGATGGCATCTGACACCGTTGCCGAGGTGCTTCGACGCCAAAGGCCTTAAGGCCTTGTTTACCATGTCATTTGGCATTTTAAGAAAATCTGAACAAAGCCTTCGACAGCACGTTGTGTTGTCGAAGGAGATCAGTGATGCCAGCAGGACAAGCCTTAGCGATCGATACAATCCTCATTGTCGAGGACGATGTCTTCATATCGATGGATGCCGCCGATGCCGTCGCACGGGCTGGTGTCAATGTAATCACGACGGAGAGCGTCAGCGATGCGCTCGACATTCTCGAGCACGAGCACATCTCGGGGGCTATCCTCGACTTCCAGGTCCGCGATGGTGCGGTCACGCCGCTGGTGCAGCGTCTGCTCCGCCAGGGCATTCCGTTCCGCATCGTGTCAGGTTCGGCGATCCGTGAAATTGAGGAAAACGGCATCCCCAGGTCGCTCTGCGCTTCAAAGCCTGCGGACTACGGCAAGGTGCTCAGGGCCCTGATGGGCGACGGCTCACCAGGGCATGGTTCAGCAGGGCAAAGGCAGGGCCAGCATTGATGGAAGGTCACTGTGCCTTCGTCATCAGCCGTTCCAGAGTACGCTCCACGACATCGACCATGACCATCGTCTGGTGGTCGATTTCGATGTTCAGAGGGTCACCCGGCTTGTAGCGCGGGAATGTCGTCTGCCGCAGTGTCTCGGGAATGAGGTTGATGGTGAACATGTCTCCCTCCGCTTCTGCGACAGTGAGGCTGGCGCCGTTGACGGCCAGGTAACCCCGCTTGAACACGTATTTCGCCCATTCTTCCGGGACGCGGAAACGGATAAACGCGCCGGGCATGTCCATCTTCGAAGCGACGAGTTCTGCCGTTGATGCGATGTGACCGGCAATGTTGTGTCCGCCATTCTCGTCAGTCGGCTTGGCTGAACGCTCGACGTTGACGCCGTCGCCAATGCTCAGGATGCCCAGATTGGTCCGATCAAGCGTAGCATCCATGGCGTCGAAGGTGACGCGGTTGCCGGTGATGGTGGTGACGGACAGGCAGACGCCCTCGATCGAGACACTCGCGCCGATCTGGAGCTCTCCCATCAGTCGCTCCGGCAACTCGACATGGAACTGCGTGTAGCCGTCATGGCGAACGATGTTGGTGACCGGGGCCACGGCTTGAACGATACCGGTATACATGACTGTCTTTCCTTCGACGATTGTGCGGAACGTAATGTCTCTTTGCGCAAAGACAATCCCCATTTCCCGATCGCAGTGTTCAACAGTCGAGATGTATTTGTCGCACAAGCGTGGGATGAAGTGCCGTAGATTGGTGCGGGCACCCGTCTTTCGCCCGGGTTGCCGCGGCCAAATGGCAGGCGATATAGATCGTCTGTGAATTTCTCCTGTTTCAAAAAGCGGTCGATTGCATCATGACGAAAATTCTCTGCATTGCCCTCAATCCGGCCATCGATATTTCCAGCGATGCCGACGTGGTACGCCATACCCACAAGACGCGGACGTTCAACCAGCAGCAGTTTCCGGGCGGCGGCGGCGTCAATGTGGCTCGGGTGATCAGCGAGCTCGGTGGCAAATGCGAATTGATGTTCCTGTCCGGTGGCGCCACCGGGCAATTGCTGGAAACGATGTTGCTGCCGCTGGCGATTGCTACGCGCGCCTTTCCGATCCACGATCCGGTGCGGGTTGCCTATGCGGTGCATGAGCTGTCGACCAATATGGAATATCGTTTCGTGCCGGAAGGGCCGCTGGTCAGTGATGCGGAACTCGAGCCTGTATTCGAGGCCGTCGCCACGTCGGATGCCAAGTACATCGTTGCCAGCGGCAGCCTTCCCCGTGGCGTGCCGGATGACTGCTATGTGCGGCTGGCCGAACTTGCGGCAGCCAATGGTGCGCGTTTCGTGCTCGATACGTCCGGCCCGGCGCTGGCTGCAGCACTTGCGCGAGCCCGCATGTTTCTGGTCAAGCCGAGCCTTCGAGAGTTCGAAGCCTTCCTCGGCCGGACGCTCGATCACGACAGTGTCGGACCGGCGGCGCAGGACTATGTGCGCAAGGGATGCGCGCAGTATATCGCTGTGACCCTTGGAGCCGATGGCGCCATACTCGTGTCTGCAGATCAGATTGTCCGGGTGCCAGCGATTTCCGTGCCTGTTCAATCGGCTGTCGGGGCCGGGGACAGTTTTGTCGCAGGCATGACTTGGTCCCTGGCAGAAGGATATGGCATCGACGAGGCATTCCGCTTCGGGCAGGCGGCGGGCGCTGCTGCCGTGATGACGGCCGGCACGGAGCTTTGCCGCCGTCAGGATGTCATCGATCTTTTCGAACGCCAGTGAGATTGAATCCGATCTCTAACTTGTGCGCAACTGTCCGCTTTTTTGATTGGCGTGCATCATTATTACTTGTCACAAGTAGTCAGGTTTATTAAGGAGAGGCAGCGCAACCGGCGCGGCTTGATCGTTGCCGGTCCTTTTAGCACCGAGTTACATATAGGGAGCTCCCAATGCCTCTCACTCATTCGGGACCTTCGATCAGAATGATCGGCCTGGCCATGCTGGTCGGCCTCGCGGCCCATACGGCTGTTCTTGCCCAGGAAAACGGCGCGCCGGCCATCGCACCAGCTGCCTCAGCCGTGCAGAATTCTCCGATCGTACCCAATGTCCCCGCCGCTGCACAAAGTGTCACGCCGGCCGCCGCCACTCCCTCGACTGATGCTGCCTCTACGGCACAGGCGTCGGCAGGCAATGCACCGTCAGCCAGTGAACCCGCGGCCAGTGTGCCGCCTGTCGATGTCCCGGCACAAGCGCCTGCATCCGCGGCAACGGCTTCGCCCGTGGTCGGCACGCCTGGTGCCGAGCCTGCCGTCAACGCTCAAGCGCCGGCTTCCGGCGAACCTGCCGCTTCGGCTTCACCCGCACCTGCTCCCTCTTCCGAGACGGCGCCGGTCGATGCCGTCGCGCCTTCGGATGTATCGGCAGACGCGATCCTGCCGCACGACCTTTCGCCCTATGGCATGTTCATGGCGGCGGATTGGGTGGTAAAAGCGGTCATGCTGTCGCTGGCATTCGCCTCCCTCGTCACCTGGACCGTCTGGGTTGCCAAGACCCTGCAGTTGTTTGGCGCAAGGCAGCGCGCAAATCGTGGACTGAAGGCCGTGGTCAAGGCCCGCTCGCTGCAGGATGCCCTGATTGCGCTCGAGCGCCGTGGTGGTGTCGTTGCCACCATGGTCCGCGCGGCCAAGCATGAAATGTCTCTTTCGGACGCGGCGATCGATCATGCCGGTGGTGCCGGCGTGAAGGAGCGCGTGTCGTCTGCGCTGGGCCGGATCGAGGCCCGCGCCGGGCGGCAGATGGCCAAGGGCACCGGCGTTTTGGCCAGCATCGGCTCGACGGCGCCGTTCGTCGGCCTGTTCGGCACGGTCTGGGGCATCATGAATTCGTTTATCGGCATTGCGGAAACCCAGACGACCAATCTCGCGGTTGTCGCACCCGGTATAGCCGAGGCGCTTTTGGCCACGGCTGTCGGTCTGGTTGCGGCCATTCCGGCGGTTATCATCTACAATGTCTTTGCCCGCTCGGTCACCGGCTATCGCCAGTTGCTGTCCGACGCATCGGCCGGGATCGAACGGCTGGTCAGCCGCGACCTGGATTTCCGCAAGACGGCCCTTCGGGGTGGACGCGCCGAGACCGTGACGATGGCTGCGGAGTAAGATCATGGCCGGCGGTATTCGCGATAACAATTCGGGTGACGATCTCAGCGAAAATCATGAGATCAACGTCACGCCGTTCATCGACGTCATGCTGGTCCTGCTGATCATCTTCATGGTGGCGGCACCGCTTTCGACCGTCGACGTCAATGTCGACCTGCCGGCCTCCACTGCCAAGCCTGCGCAGCGGCCGGACGAGCCGGTCTATGTTACCCTCAAGGGCGACATGAGCCTTGCGCTCGGCAATGACGTGGTGACGCGTGAAGCGCTGGGCGGTGCCCTCGACCGCCTGACGACCGGCAACAAGGACGCGCGGATCTTCCTGCGTGCCGACAAGACGGTCGACTACGGCAACTTCATGGAAGTGATGAATCTGCTGCGGGACTCTGGCTATCTCAAGATCGCACTCGTGGGGCTCGAGACCCTGCCCATGCCGCAGAGCGCAGATGAAGCTGCGCCAACGGCGGAGCCGCAGCCATGAACATCAACGGCGAGCCCAGGTCTCCAGCACGGGTGGTCGGCGAATGGCTGCTCTGGACGACGGCAGGACTGACGGTTCTTGCCGCCCATGCTGGCGCCGTGGCGCTGATGCTGCGTGAGCCGCCGATCGAACTTGCCGATGGAGCCCCGCCTGCCGCCATCATGATCGAACTGGCGCCGGAGCCGGAAGCCGTGATCACCGAGGAAACCGAGGTTTCGAGCGAAACGGTCGATGCCGAAGAAATCAAGACGGCGTCGAACGAACCTTTGCCGGAACCGCTGGAAGAGCCGCCGGTCCAGCCCTTGCCGGAGCCGCCGCCACCTGAACCTGTCGTTGAGGAAGAGGTGGTCGAGCAGATCGTCGAGCCGCCGCCGGTCATACCTGAGCCTCTGCCGGAACCCGTGGAAGAAATCGATCCGATCGAGGAGATGGTGATGGCGCAACTCGACAATGTCGAGGTGCCGATCCCCATGGTGCGGCCACCAGTGCCCGAGCCGTCGGTGGAGAAGAAGCAGGAAGCCAAGCCGAAGAAGGTGGTGAAGAAGCAGCAGGCGCTGCCTGCATCTCAGGCCGCTCGTCAGGCCAAGGCGGATGTCACCCAGTCCAACCGCAATGCAGCCCAAGCAGTCAGCAGCGGTGCCGGACGCAGCGTTACGCCGGCCAAATGGCAGTCACGCTTGATGTCTCATCTTGAGCGGCGGAAGAAATATCCGTCGGAGGCGCGTAGCAACCGTGAAGAAGGCACGGTCTATGTGCGCTTCCGCATCGATGATTCCGGCAATGTTCTCTCCGTTTCCCTGTCGCGTTCCTCCGGTTATCCGTCTCTCGACAATGCTGTCCTGGCCATGGTCCAGAACGCATCCCCGGTTCCGGCTCCGCCGGCAGGCGTCAACAAGACGATCACGGCACCGGTGCGCTTCAATATTCGCTGACACCCGATTTGCGGACTTGTGCCTGCTTTCCAGTTGATCCAGTCTGACTGGGAGACGGAATGTGGGCGAGGTCTGAATGAATTTGCTGCAGGCGTATGAAGCCGACTATGCGCTGATCGAAAGCTGGCTGGACGAAGTCTTTCCGAGGGCCTGCGCTGATGCCAGACTGGCGATTGCGCCCGATGTTCCTCCGCGCCATGTGACGGCAGTTGCGCGCGATGAACGCTGGTGGCGGGTCAATCAGGGTGATGGCGTAGAGGCGGTGTTGCTGGTCCATGCCAATACCACGCGCTGTACTGTGGTGGTGCTCGCCGGCGCTTCGGTCTCGGCGACATTCCTCGCGGACAAGGTGACGGCGACCACTGTCGGGGCGACGGAAATCGGCTGGCGTTTCCATGCCATCGACAGCCACCGGCTGATCTGCTTTTTCGATCACATGGATCTCGGTGCTTCTGGCGGGCGCAATGGCAGCTGGGTGGCGCGGGATCTTGCCCGCATGCTGCGCTGGCTGCTGTCCGACGGCACGGCTTTTTAGCCAATCTTTAAAGTCTGGACGTCGATCCTTGATTTGATCTCGTCAACGAGAGCGTTGATCGTGCGCTTTGCATCGAGCTGGTGCCAGGTGATGGCGCCGGTTTCATGGGTGAGTTGCAGATCCAGAACATCGGTCGTGGCATCGGAATCGCCCTTTGGCCTTGCTGCGACCCGCGCCCGCAAGGTTTCTGCATCGGCCGCGAGCCAGATGCCGATGAACGGCACGTTGCATTCGGTGGCTACCGCTTCGATTGCCTGGCGGTCAGTCTGGCGATCGAACACAGCGTTGACCAGGACGCTGCCCCCGGCCGACACGATGGCGTGTGCTTTTTCGTTCAACTGGTCGTAGACCTTGTGGGAGATTTCCGGGTGATAGGCCTCGGGCGGAAGGGTTTCGCTGTGGTTGGTGGAAAACATCGCCTTGCGAATACGGTCGCTTTCAAGGATGCGCGCGCCAGGTGGTGCGCCGAAGACCGGTGCCAGGGCTTCGGCGAGCGTTGATTTGCCCGAGCCGCTGAAACCGCCAATCGCCACGAGACAGGGCTTGGTATCGACGAGCAGTTGCTCGGCCAGGTGGAAGTAGGAGAGTGCGTTCGCCTTTGCCGCGCCTGAGGCGTCACCGATTTCGGCGATCTGGGTGGCGGTCACATGGGCGCGAACGGCGGCGCGCACGGCCATGAAGAACGGCAATAGCGCGAAGCCGGCATCATCGCCGGTGCGATCGAGGTAACGGTTGACGACGACATTGGCGAAGTGTGGAAAGTCGCGGTGCCAGAGATCCATCAGCAGGAAGGCGAGGTCATAGAGTACATCGCAGGTGGCGATCTTCTCGTTGAAGTCGATGCAGTCGAACATGCGCGGCCCTTCGGGGCCGAGGAAGAGATTGCGCAGATGCAGATCGCCATGGCAGAGCCGGACCTGTCCCTGTCTCTCCCTCTGATCCAGCAGGGGCGCATATTGGGTCCAGGCATGCCGGAATGCAGATGTCAGGCCTGTAAGCGCGGCAGGCTCGAAGATCGTACCGGTGGCAAAGCCTGCCTCGTTGATATCGAGCACGCCGGCCATGTTCGCCGCGCCACGCTCGGCGTGACTGACCGGAGCATCTTTGTGAAAGGCGGCGATGCGTTCTGCGGTTTCCTCCATCAGCGCTGCCGTCAGTCGTCCGTCAGCGGCCATGTGGTCAAAGAGATCGGCCTGCGCAAATCGCGCCATCTCGACCACATGGTCGAGTGGTGTGCCTTCTCCGCCAAAATGAAGCCTGCCGTCCGCAGTCTGTCTGATTGTCCGAACGCGAAGATAGATTTCCGGCGCGGCGCGGCCGTTGAGTTCCAGCTCGCGTTCACAGAAATGGTGACGCAGGGCGCAGGTCGAAAAATCGGCATAGGGCAGCTTGACGGCGCGCTTCAGCTTGAAGGCGCGGTCGCCGATCAGAAAGACGATCGATATATGGGTTTCGATGATTTCGGCCGGATCCGACGTTCCGTAGCTTTCCGGCTTGCTGAGAAAGGCGATGACAGCCGATTGGTCTTGGATTTCCATATGCTCACCTGCAAGCGCATTCCGATGCAGGAGCTTCGCCGATTTCGACAATGATGGCCAGAGCGGGGTCCCGGCACTTTCGTTCTGTCGAAATGTGGTCCGGCGACATGGCGTGCCGCCGGACCTTATCCGACTTATTCGATATCGAACTTGACGCCCTGGGCGAGCGGCAGGGTGCGACCGTAATTGATGGTGTTGGTCGCACGGCGCATATAGGCCTTCCAGCTGTCCGAGCCGGATTCACGGCCGCCGCCGGTTTCCTTCTCGCCGCCGAATGCACCACCGATTTCAGCACCCGACGGGCCGATGTTGACGTTGGCGATACCACAATCGGAGCCACGGTCGGAGACGAAGGCTTCGGCTTCGCGAATGTCATTGGTGAAGATCGACGAGGACAGGCCCTGCGGAACCGCGTTGTTCAAAGCAAGCGCTTCGTCGAAGTCCTTGTATTTGATGACATAGAGGATCGGGGCGAAGGTTTCGTCGACGACCGGGCCCACCTGTTCCGGCATTTCAACGAGCGACGGACGAACATAGTAGGCATCCTGCGCTTCGTCGGCGAGGACGCGCTCACCACCGGAGACCTTGCCGCCGGATACCTTGGCAGCATCGAGGGCCTTCTGCATGCGCTCATAGGCGCCCTTGTCGATCAGCGGGCCGACCAGCTTGCCGGTTTCCAGCGGATTGCCGATGGTGACCGAGCCATAGGCCTTGATCAGGCGCGGTACGAGCGTGTCGTAGATGCTTTCGTGGACGAAGAGACGGCGCAGCGATGTGCAGCGCTGGCCGGCGGTGCCCATGGCGGCAAAAGCGACGCCACGCAAGGTCAGGTCGAGGTCGGCGCTCGGGGCAACGATGGCCGCGTTGTTACCGCCAAGCTCAAGGATGCTGCGGCCGAAGCGCTGCGCGACGCGCGGGCCGACGGTGCGACCCATGGCGGTGGAGCCGGTGGCGGAGATCAGCGGGACCTTCGGGTTGTCGACGAGGACCTCGCCGATGTCGCGACCGCCGATCAGAAGCGTCGAGAGATTGACTGGTGCCTTGCCGCCCTGGGCGACATAGCGCTTCACGGCCTTTTCGAAGATCGCCTGGGTGGCAATGGCAGTGAGGGGGGTCTTTTCCGACGGCTTCCAGACGGTGGAGTTGCCGCAGACGAGAGCGAGGGCTGCGTTCCACGACCAGACGGCGACGGGGAAGTTGAAGGCCGAGATGATGCCGGTGACGCCGAGCGGATGCCAGGTTTCCATCATGCGGTGCTCGGAGCGCTCGGTGGCGATCGTCAGGCCGTAGAGCTGGCGCGACAGGCCGACGGCGAAATCGCAGATGTCGATCATTTCCTGGACTTCGCCGAGGCCCTCGGACGTCACCTTGCCGACTTCGATCGACACGAGGCGGCCAAGCGCATCCTTGGCGGCGCGCAGTTCCTCGCCGAGCAGGCGGATCAGTTCGCCACGCTGGGGGGCGGGAACCAGACGCCAATCGAGGAATGCCTGATGGGCGGCATCGATGGCCGTTTTCGTGTCGGCGGCCGAGATTTCGACGAGGGCGGCAAGCTTTTCGCCATTGATCGGCGAGCGGACGGTGAGCGTGCCGCCTTCGAGCGCCTTGGCGTCGACGCCAAAGGTTGCCATCAGCGAGACGGTTTCTGCCGCAAGGTTGAGGTTTGCGAGGGTCATGGTGGTCCTTCCGTCAGGTCTTTTCAGATCGAGTGAGTTCAAAATCGTGCGCCGGCCAGATGTGCCACCTGGGCGCCGGCTTCGTACCATGCTTCCTTCAGGGTGCGGAAGGCAGGCGCTTCCGGCTCGGTCAGGGGCAGCGGCAATTGCTCTTCGTTGATCTGACCGAGAATGTGGTTTGCCAGCGTCTTGCCGAAGACTGTGCCGGGTGCGATGCCGCGGCCGTTGTAGCCGGAAAATCCGATAACGCCGGGAGCGAATTTGTGGAAACGCGGCAGTGCGTTGCTGGTCATGCCGATTTTGCCATACCATTCGCATTCAAATTCGATGTCGCCGATTTGCGGGAAAATCGACTTCAATGCACGGTGGGCCCAGGATTTGTGCACGGCAAGTCCGGTGCCGCGCAAGGCGCCGACGCTGCCGAAGACCAGGCGGCCTGCCTGATCCATGCGAAACGAGGACAGGATATCCTTGGTGTCCCAGCAGCCCTGGCGCTCGGCAAGAATTGTCTTGCGCAGGTTGTGGCTGAGCGGAACGGTGGCGAAATTGAAATAGGGCAGGTGGACCTGCTCTTCCCGCACCGCCTTGAACGGGCCTTCGCTATAGGCATCGGTCGCAACGATCACCCATTGGGCCGTGACACTGCCGTCCGCGGTTGCGACGCGCCAGCCATTGCCGTGTGTGTCGCCATGGCGGTCATAGCCCGTGACAGGGCTCGAAGTATGGAGCGTGGCGCCTGCTTTCATGGCGGCCGTTGCCAGGCCGCGGGCATAGGCGAGGGGTTGCAAAGTGCCTGCCCGTTTGTCGAGCAGCGAGCCGGTGTACACGCCGGTGCCGATCTTGCGCTCCGTTTCGCCTGCGTTCAGCAGTTCTACCGGCGCGCCGCGGCGCTGCCACTGTTCGGCACGTGCCTCGATTTCCTTCTGGCCGGTGGCGCCAACGGAACAATGCAGGGTGCCGGCGCGCTCCAGTTCGCAGGAAATGCCGTGGCGCTCGATGATGTCCATCACGGCGCTCGGGCCGTTGCCCAACAGTTCCAGCAGCCGCTCGCCATGGACTGCGCCAAGTTCGCCGGGCAGATCGTCGGGCATGACCCACATGCCGGCATTGATCAATCCGACATTGCGTCCCGCACCGCCGAAACCGATTTCCTTGCCCTCAAGCAGAATGACGCTGGTTCCGCTTTCTGCGAGATGCAAGGCGGCAGACAGGCCGGTATAGCCGCCGCCAACGATGACAACGTCGGCCTTGTGGTCGCCCACCAGCTTTGTCGTCTTCGGGGCGGCCGGAGCGGTCTTTTCCCAAAGACCGTGGGATCGCGGATCATTCAGCATGGCGGGCCTTGGGGTCAGCAGGTGTGCGTCGGTCGCAGGCAGAAAGCAGAGTCGAAAGTGTCGAGATCCGCCTGCGGATTCTTGGTGACATCATTCCGATCCGTACAGTCTTAAGATATCTAGAAGAGGAAACTACCGCGTTCCAGCGATAATTACTCAAGAGATCATTCCCAAAAGGCATAACCATGCTGTCACCCAGGCGCTTTCTTCCGTCATTGTCATTGCTCACGGCATTTGAGGCCGCCGCCCGGACCGGCAGTATCACTGCGGCAGCGCGCGAGCTTGACCTGACCCAGAGCGCGGTCAGCCGCCAGATCAAGGCGCTGGAAAACCAGATCGGCGTCGAACTCTTCCTGCGCGAACGCCAGACGATCCGGCTGACCATGGCCGGCGAGAGTTATGCGCGCGAGATCCGCGAGGCCCTGCGGCGCATTTCCAGCGCTTCGCTGAACCTGCGCGCCAATCCGAACGGAGGCACACTGAACCTCGCGATCCTGCCGACCTTCGGTGCGCGCTGGCTGGCACCGCGCCTCGGGCAATTCCTGGCAACGCACCCGGGTATTACGATCAATCTGGTGACCCGGCTTTCGCCGTTCGACTTCAGGCTGGATTCAATCGATGCGGCCATTCACTTCGGCGATCCGGTCTGGCCGGGCGCCGAACTCACGTTCCTGATGCAGGAAAAGACTTTGCCGGCCTGCAGTCCGCAATTCCGGCAGGCGCATGGCATTGCCGAACCGGGGGATCTGTTGTCCGTGCCGCTTCTGCACCTCACCACCCGGCCGGATGCGTGGGAGCGCTGGTTCACCGAAAACGGCGTCGGTTTTGAAAGTGTGCATGGCATGCTGTTCGACCAGTTCGCAACCGCATCGCAGGCTGCGATCGGTGGACTGGGCGTCGCACTTTTACCGACATTCCTGATCCAGGAGGAGTTGAAGCGCGGAGAACTGGTGGCGGCGGTGGACCGCCCGATGCAGAGCGCCCAGCGCTACTATCTCGCGTTTCCGCGTGAGCGTGCGGCCTATCCGCCACTGGTCACGTTCCGCGAGTGGATCGTGCGGGAACTGGCCGGCACGGAATAGAGGTTCAATAGAGCGAGGGCTTTATGCGGCCAGGCTCGCGGTCTTCGCGGCAGCAAGCAGGAGGGCGAAGCCCAGATGGGTCAGATGATGCAGCGTCTGGTCGATGCCGAGCAGCCACCAGAAACAGGAGCGGTCAGGCGTCATGGTCATGTGCAGTTGGATCCGGGCCTTGCCGCGATCGATCAGGCCGTGAATGACGATATCGACAAGGGCAAGCCAGGCGAGGCCGGGCGCGATTGCCAGCGTGATCAGCAGTGTTGCAAGCCCATGGATCGCGACGTGAATCGCCAGCGGCAAAATCCAGTCTTGCGAGCGTTCCTTGCCTTTGGCCATCCAGGCCGTCTGCAACAGAAAGTCAGCCACCCATTGTTTGACGAGGAACATGACGAGGCCCCAGATCATCCAGTGGGTCGAAATTTGCTCGGGCAGGGTGGGCATGCTGTGTCTTTCGCCATGTCGGTCGGAGATGACGATAGACCACAGTTTAAAGCGATGTGAAGATCGCTTTTCGTTTCGTCTGGTTCTAGCTTTTCGCTTTGTTTCGCCGAACAGCGCATTTCGCTGACCGGCGTTAGGTGGTTGGAAGCATTTGTTGGACTGTCTTGCCGGCTCACCAGCCCTCGGAAAGCACCTTTTCCAGCATGTCTGCAAAGAAGTCGGCGCTTTCGGCCGTGAAGCAAAGAGGCGGCTTTATTTTCAAAACGTTAAGATGGTCGCCTGTGGGTTGCATGATGACGCCAAGATCCAGCAACCTGACGCATATGTTCGCCGTCTCATCGGTCGCCGGTTCGAGCGTTTCGCGATCGCGGACAAATTCGAGACCGAGATAGAGCCCCATTCCGTGGACGGCGCCGACAAGAGGGAAACGCTGGCCAAGTGCCTCCAGCCGTCGCTTCAGATGGTCGCCTACGTCGCGGGCATTCTGCTGCAGCTTTTCGTCCGCCATGATGTCGAGCACTGTCATGCCGACGACGCAGCTGACCGGACTGCCGCCCGACGAGGAGAAGAAATAGCCTTCCTTTTCCAGGCTGTCGGCAATGTCGCGCCGGGTAATGACGGCGCCCAGCGGTTGGCCGTTGCCCATGCCCTTGGCGGTCGTGATGATGTCCGGAACGACGCCCTGCTGTTCGAAACCCCAGAAATGATGACCCAAGCGGCCATAGCCGACCTGAACTTCGTCGGCGATGCACAGGCCACCGCGTTTACGGATGCTGGCATAGACCTGCTGGAGGTAGCCGGCAGGTAGCGGAATGCCGCCAGCATTGCCATAGACGCTTTCGGCGATGAAACCGGCGAGACCCTGACCACTTTCCCCGATTTCAGCGAGTTTTTCTTCTACCGCCGTCACATAGCCTTCCGTTGCGTTGTCGCCACGGAATTTGCCGCGATATGTGTTGGGAGACAGGACCGGATGCACCCAGACGGGACGGGTTTCCAGCGCGCGTGGATTGTCCGCAATCGACGTCGAGACGGCGTCGCTGGCGACCGTCCAGCCGTGATAGGCTTCCAGGAGACTGACGATATTGCGGTGGCCGCTATGTGCCCAAGCCAGCCGGAGCGCCAGATCCACGGCTTCGGAACCGCTGTTGACCAGGAAGACGATGTCGAGACCATCGGGAGCGAGCGCGGCAAGGCGATCGGAGAATTCTGCGACCGCCGCATAGTGAAAACGGGAATTGGTGTTGAGCATCGCCCATTGCCGGCCGGCGGCTGCGGCAAGCTTCGGGTGACCGTGGCCGAGAATGGTAACGTTGTTGACCATGTCCAGATAGGACCTGCCCTGCACGTCGAACATATGCTCCTTCCAGCCCCGTTCGATCTGTGGCGGCTCGGCATAGTAGTTCTTCTGCGGCTTGGCGAAGCTCTTCTGCCGGCGCACGAGCAAGGCCTCGCTTTGCAGGTCGGGTGCATCGACCCCGACGCCCAGCATCAGGGAGGGTGACGGGCAGATCTTGCGCCATACTTCGCTTTGGTGCGGTTTGGCAAACAGCGGCGGAACGAGATCGGGGTCGCGGCAAAGCTGGACCCGTAGTCCGCCAATGCCGCCCGCAGCCCCTGCAACGACACCGATGCTGTCGCCGGCATTTACAGCCGTGCCGTCGTCCAGGCCGCAGTCGATGCCATCGAGATGCAGGGACACGTTCTGGCTCGACAGGATGAGATGGTGGCCGTCGCGAATGATGGTTGCGTCGAAAGGGGCGACAGCTTCGGTCGCAGCCGGCAGGCAGATGTCTATGTGAAGCGCGAAGGTCGCCGGCGCTGTGGCAGACAGGGTGCGGGTATAGGAGAGGCGGTATTCGCCGTAACGTGTTGAGGCTATGCCTGTTTCAGCGGCGGCGCGGGCCAGCAGCTTCCAGTCGATCTCCTGATCGGCCCAGTTGTCGCGCACCAGATCAGGACTTGTCACACTGAGGTCGGTCAACCGCATCTGATCGGGGGTGATGCCCGGCAGCAGCGGATGGGCAAAGACGAGTTCGGGACCGGTCAATTCAAAACCGGCAGCCTTGAGGATCGCCGTTTCCATCAAGGAGAACGGGGCGGAGGTTGCGACCTCGAACATCTCCCGCTCATGGGCCGCATTGCCGATCACATATTCATTGTCGGGATCGATGGCCAGTTGCTGCTCGGTGCTGGCGACCAGAACACCGGACCGTGCGACAATCAACGGCCAGAGTGCCATCAACTCTTCCTTGGTCAGCGGGTAGCGCTCGTGGAAGGCGGTGACGGCGGGCAGGATGTAGAAAGGATCACCATCGGCATGATGCAGAAGGGCCGTGCAGGTAACGGCGAGATCGGCGACGAGCCAGCCGTTGAGGATGTCGCCAAAATCGATGACGCCATCGGGGACCAGGCGGCCATTGGCATTGCGGCGGCTGACCACATTGTCGTCGGTGATGTCGTGGTGGATGGGCTGGATACGCAGGCTGGCTGCCAGTGGCTGGATGTGCTTGACTGCGAGGATCATCGCCTTGGCAATCTGGTCGCGGCGCTTGTGGTCGGTCACCGACTTCAGCAGATGCAGGGCGACAGGGCCGGCGCGGCGGAGATCCCATTGCAGATTGCGCTCCAGGCCCGGATGGGAAAAATCCCGCAGGCCGAGCGCGACGGCGGCCGCCACATCGCCGAACGCGGCAACGACGTCCGGCGCAAGGTGCTTGTGGCGGGTGAGTGGCTCACCATCGAGATAGGTCAGCACACGGGCGCGGCAGTCTTCCCCATTGACCTTCACGGAGAGGATCTCCTCTCCGGTGAGTGCCGGTATCAACTCGGGAACGCGCAGATCGAGACCGCATTGGGCGAGATGGCGCATCGCTTCATTCTGCGCCTCAAGCTCGTCACCGGCATATTCTGCACGGCAAATCTTCAGGACGAAGCGCTCAGGCCCGGTATCGATCAGATAGTTGCGGTCCTGCTGGCTGCCCAGTTCTCGGATCGGGCCGTTGAAGCCATACATATCGCTCAGGAGACTGGTCGCATCGGCTTCCGAAAAATTCGGACGCGGTAGCTCTGCACGCTGGAAGAGAGCGGAATCGGCCATGCTTGTTTTCCCTCGGAATCACAATCGAGAGATTAGCAGAGCACAGGTCCGCGTCTATCCCGCTCATTGAGGCTGCCGTCTGTGGCTGCATGTGCCGGATATCAGCAGGATCGGCAAGGCGGCAGAGGCACATTGGCCCCTGCCTGGATAACGTACCTCAGCCCATGCGCTCGGAGGCATAGGAGCCCGGGCTTGCAGGGAAGACAACGGTGCGGTTGCCGTTGATGAAGGTGCGGTGGTGGATATGGGCGTGAATGGCGCGCGCCAGCACCTGGCTTTCGACATCGCGGCCGATCGAGACATAGTCTTCCGAGGACTGAGCATGCGTAATCCGGGCGACGTCCTGCTCGATGATCGGGCCTTCGTCGAGATCGGCGGTGACGTAGTGCGCGGTGGCGCCGATCAGCTTTACCCCGCGTTCGAATGCCTGCTTGTACGGGTTTGCCCCCTTGAAGCTTGGCAGGAAGGAGTGGTGGATGTTGATGATCCGGCCGGACATCTTCTGGCACATCTGGTCAGAGAGGATCTGCATGTAGCGGGCCAGCACGATCAGTTCGGTGCCGCTCTGCTCGACGATGGCCATGATGCGGGCTTCTGCTTCTGGCTTGTTGGCCTTGGTCACCGGAATATGGTGGAAGGGAATGTCGTGATTGACGACGACTTTCTGGTAGTCGAAGTGGTTGGAGACGACGCCGACGATTTCGATCGGCAGGGCGCCTATCTTCCAGCGATAGAGCAGGTCGTTGAGACAATGGCCGAAGCGCGACACCATCAGCATGACCTTCATGCGATGGGTGCTGTCATGCATCTCGGCGGTCATGCCGAACTTCTCGGCTATCGGCGCAAAGCCCTGGTCGAGTTCGGCACGGCTGGTGCCTTCTTCCGAGATGAAAGAGACGCGCATGAAAAACATGCCGGTTTCAAGGTCGTCGAACTGCGATGAGTCGACAATGTTGCAGCCCTTGCCGGCTAGATAGCCAGAGATCGCGGCGACAATCCCGCGCGTCGACTGGCAGGAAACGGTCAATACATGGCTCGTCATAGGCTCTCTTCTCCTGGACCCGGGATGCGCCGTGTTGTCTATCGCAGTTGCGTCACACCGGAAAGGTCCGATGGATCGCGTCTGGCACGTGTCTTCCCGCCTCGATGTCGCAAGCTTATGCGAGGCGAAGGAAAATTCCGTTCCCGTTGCGTCTTCGGCAAGCGCATCCCCGTCGTTGTTTGACGTGAGCGGGAGCCTTGCAATGCGATCAGGAGAAGTGGTGGAGGTTGCCGCTGCCGAGTTGGCTGATCGTGCCGCTTGGTGCTTGCGTCGGGTCTGCACCGTCGCGGGGCAAGAGCCGCAGCCGGTGTGTTACGCCCGGCGCCAGGTGGAACCAGTCATCCTCTGCACGGTGGTGTTCCAAGTCCAAATGGAGCGATTGGGCGAGAGCGCTGGAGGAGAGTTCCAGCAGCCATGAGCCGCTTTCCTGAACCAGTTTGTGCTCGACGTTTGCCGCATGCATCGCCGCAGCCCGTCCCAGCGGGAAATGGAAAGCCTCCGACAGCAGCGTGCCGTCCGCGGCATGTAGTCTCGCAACGGTCACGTCGTGCGATGGTGGACCGAAACGGAAGGCATAGGTGGTGTCGAAGAAGGCGCCGAACAGATCCGTTGCCGCAATGCGGTGATTGCTTCGGGCTGCAAGTGTCATGTCGCGTCTGCCGCTGACGACGGGTAGCCGGCCGTCGCGCAGGCACACGATTTCCAGTATTACCGGTTCTTCCTGACCGCTTTCGTTGATGACATGCACATCGAGGCCATTGGTGCCTTCGTCGGTCAGCATTATCTGCAGCGGGCGGAATGCGCGCTTCAAGGCGTACCAAACGGGCTTTGGCTCGCCCGTCGAATCGATCACGCCCCAACCCGGCCCGGCAGCGAGATCCTGGAACGTCCATGTGAGAGCACCACGGCAAGACGATGATGCCCGGCGCCATTCGGCATAGGTCTCCGTGACGATTTCGGCGGTCACGGCGCGGGACAGATTCAGATAGCGGCCGGCATCCTCGCGGCGCAGGTGCGCCGGATCGAAGCCGTAGAGATCCTGGAGATAGTGATCGCGGATATCCTCGAAATCCCAGGATGCGCCGCGATCGCGGGGCACGCGGGCCTTCCAGCGAGGATCTTGAACAGGTGAGACCGACAGATGGCTGTCGAGTGTACGCTGTTGCGGCACATGGGCGAAGGCAAGGCTTTCGGCGGCGAATCGAACCTCGGCGCGGCGGGCATCTTCCAGAGGTCTCTGATAAGCGCCGACGCCGTAATAGTGGGTGACGCCCTCATTCGGCGAGAAGGGCATGGCACCGCCGCAGGGCGAATTGGCGACATAGGCGGCGTCCGGTCTGAGTGTAGCTGTCAGGATTGCCAGCGTCTCGTTGAAGAGGTCATCGCTCCAGACCCGCTCGGGAAGACCGAGCATGGCGCCCTGCTGGAAGACTTCGCTACCGCCGCAGACGACGGCCAGCGAAGGATGTCTCTGGAGACTTTCCAGCAATTGTGTGACCTCTCGCTCGACATGAGCCGAGAAGGTCTCATCAGCGGCCGGATAGTCATAATTGGCAAACATCAGGTCCTGCCAGACCATGATGCCGAGCTGGTCGCAGAGGCGGAAAAAATCGGCGCTCTCGTATGTCATGGTGCCGCCGATGCGGATCATGTTCATGTTCGCTTCGGCAGCCTTCATCAACCATGGCGCATAGGCTTCCGCCGTTCCCGGCAGTCGCACGATATCGGCATTGGTCCAGATCGCACCACGGCAGAAGACGGACTGACCGTTGACCTTCAAGCCGAAGCCCTTGCCGTCTGCTCCGCTGTCGATCTCGATGCGGCGAAAGCCGACCAGGCCGAGGGAATGGGGCTTGCCATCGATGATCAGGCGAAGATCGTGAAGGGCCGGGCGACCATGGGTTCGCGGCCACCAGGCATCGACATTCGGGATCCGCAGAGCAGCGGTCATCGTGGCGTCGGCAGACACAGTGAGTTCAAGACGTTCGCCGCAACACTCGATGGCGGCGTTTTCAGCCGCTCCCCGCAGACGGAAACTTGTGGTCAACAGACCGCTGCCGTCGATGTCGAGATCGGCCTTGATGCGCAGGTCGGAGATCTCTCTTTCGCCGGTTCGGATCAGCGTAATCGGTCGGAAGGGACCGACGGGTTGGATCTCAGGGCACCAGCCAGGCATATGTCCCAACACTGTCGTCCGGGTCAGGCGCAGCCCCTGATGGTCCATCATCTGCGGACGCCAGCGGGCACGAGGCCCACGTTTGTCGAGATGCGGGGTCAGAGCGCGAAAGCAGATCGCCAGATCATCGCGCCCGGTAATCTCGAAGGCGAGATCACTGGCTTCGAACATGCTCTGCGAGGAGAATTTGAGTTCACCGTTCAGGTAGACTTCGGCAATGGTTGCCAGGCCTTCGAAACGAAGGATCGCCGGCCCCGGCGCTTCGCCTTCGAGCGAGCGGAAGTACCACGCATCCTTGTCATGCAGGGCGTGCGGACGTTCCCGATCGAACAGACCGGCATCGGCCAGGGCGCCAGCGACGGTTCCCGGAACCGGGGCGGCAATGCGGGCGGCGGGACGGTGGATGCTTGTCGGATCGGCATGGCGGCCGGCTTCGGTGACCAGAAGCGTCCAGCCCATTTCCAGCGGGCGGATATCCGCTCCCAGATAGATCGTGCCCGCCGCCATATCTTATCCCTCAGCCGAGCCTTGCGCCCAGATCATCCATCAGCCGATCCCATGCCGCAATCGCAGGGTCAAGGGCTGTCGCCAGCGGTTCGAACTTCTTGCGGGCAATGGCGCGGGCAAGCTGGAATTGCGCGGTCTTTGCGCATTCGCTGATCTTCAGCGCCTCGACGATCGACGCTTCGTAGCCGGCGTTGTCCATCCATGCCAGATGGCTGGCGAGCAGTTCAAAATTGGCACCGAACTGGCGCAGCGTGTTGAAGGCGTATTTGTGGAAGTAGCCGAAGGGTTTTTCGGCTACGACCTCGACCTGTCTCGGGAACACTGCAGCAAAAGCGGCAATCGGATTGGCGTCTGGCCGGCGGATGAAGTGCCGCTTCAGCAGGCGGCTTGCGACGTCGCGCTGATGGGCATTCGTGGTTGGCTGTCCGGGGAATTTGGCGAATTCCGTGTAGGGCAGGAACGGCAAGGCTCCCTCCGGCAGATCGTGCTGGAAGACACCGGTGAAATCCTCGCCTTGCAGACGGAAGAAGCCGCCGTTGTGGAAATAGTCCATCACCCGGCCGGCAAGATCCAGCCGGTTGATGCCGACGGTCGTCTTGCCATGCTCGTTGCGATAGCCGACCCCTTGCGTGTCCGGCATGAAATAGCTGTCCATCTCGACGAGGCAGAGACGACCTCTACCGATCTGCTCGGCAACGTGGCTCTCAACGCTGTCGAAGATGGCAAGTTCGGTGACGCGGATATCGTAGAGCTCCTCAAGGTCTTCCAGCGGTACCTTGAAAAAGGTGAACTGGTCGCCCTCGAAATCCTGCGTCAGCGTGAAGCCAAGCATGGCTTCCGGCGCAAGCCCTTGCGCGGCGAGCACTTCGATCCACAGATCGACGTAGCAATTTGTCTCCGGCCACATGCGTTCGCTGGAATGGAGCGCATGTGGTTTGTAACCTGCCGGATCCAGTCCGGGAAAGACGGCTATCATGAATGGATCAGCCCCAGAGCGCCTTGCGGACGTTTTCCGGCCACTGTTTGGTGTCCAGGCCATGCTGGGCGAAGAGTGCCAATGCGATGCGCTCCAGACCAAAACCGACGCAGGCGGTGTGTGCCACCGAACCATCGGCGAGGTTGAGGCCCCATTTCGTGCCGAAGGCATCCTGATGGTAGTTGAAGCTCATGCAGGCGGTCTTGTTGGTCTGCGACGTCACCGGAATCAGCAGTTCGAACTTCAGGTTCTGGTCACGCTGGTTATTGGCGAGCAGGCGACCGGCGCGACCGAAGAACGGGTCGTTTGCCACGTCCAGTTCGACGTCCAGGCCGACAGCCTTCATCATCTCGACGCCGCGATCCATCCAGGTCTGGCGGAAGGTCGTGACATGGGCTTCGGTGCCCATGCAGACATATTCGCGCATGCGAAACAGCTGCTGGCGGGCGGGATCCTTGGATGGTTCATGGCGGAAGCAGTAAGACTGCAGGTCGTAGAGCCCCCCTTCTGCCGGCAATGGGCCGCGCTTGGCAACCGTCGGATAAAGCGGATAGCAGGCAGCCGGCGTCAGGGCGATATCGGTTGCCTTCTGATCCTTTGCCCAGTCCTTGCCCTCTTCCATGCATTGCAGCAGGCTCAGGTGGTCATGGTCGTTACCGCAGAAGGAATGAACCGTACCGGCGAGCTGCGGGAAGCTCTTCATGTAACCGCTCTTTTCGAAATAGGTGCGGTTCATGCCGGGTGGGAAGCGGATGGCTTCGGCACCATCGGCGCCTCCGACCCTGTCGATCAGGCGTTCGAAAGCGGCAATGACATCTTCAAATCGGCCGCTGCGGCCGTAAAGACCATCAACACCCGTCTCGATGAGAAGGCCGCTCTCGAAGAGACGGTCCAGAAAGCTTACCTGCATATCCATATCCGTTACCCCAAAAGTCCGGTTTCTTGTTTGTGGACGAGAAGCATCGTCGACGTGTTGCCGAGGATGCGGTCGTTGGAAATCATCAGTTCTGCCGAATGGGCATCGCGCAGATGGCGCCCAAGGCTGAACGGCGTGCCGTTCTTGTAGCCCATGATGCCGCAGATCCTGAGCGCCTGGTGGATGACCGGCAGGATCATCTCGGAGGAGGCGATCTTGACGTTGTTCATCGCGACCGCGAAACCCATCGAGGACAGCTTGTCCGGATCGTTCAGCGCCTGCTCATAGCTGCCCAGGCCGGCTTTGATATTCGAGCGAATGACCTGCAACTGGCTCGACATTTCTGCGAGATGCACGAGGCCCGGAGGAGTTGTGCCGGGCGCCTTGCGTGCGGCGGCGCGGACGAAGGTCTGGGCCTTGGTGAACGCATCGACCGCGATGCCATACCAGAGTGCGCTCCACAAGAGATGCGAGCTTGCCAGCATCGACTGGGCGGCAATCTCGGCAAAGGGTTTCGGGAGGATCTGTTCGGCCGGTGCCTCGCCCTTGAAGAGGAAGCCGTCCGAGCAGGTGCCGCGCATGCCGAGTGTGTCCCAGACATGGGTCTGCTCCAGCGTATACTGGTCTTTCAGGAATGCGGTCATGACCTGGTCGGTCGGCGGGGCATCCTTGTGGCTGCGCGAGGTGATCAGAATGGCATCGGCATGCTTGCCGTAGGAAATGACGGTTGCGTCCTTCTCCAGCCGGCAGCGATCGCCCTCGACTTCGATCGCGCAAATGGAATTGCGCAGATTACCCCCGATCCCGCCCTCGGTCGTCGCCGAACCGATCAGGAGTTGTTCGCTGCAGATCTTTTGCATGAAAGTACGATGCCATCCAGCGTCGACGCCATGGGAGACAAGGCTGGATACCTTGATCTGGTGCATGGCGAAGATCATCGCGCTGGCCGCGCATGATTGGGCGATGATGGTGCAGAGTTCGGCGATCTCGGAGGTACTGCGGCCCTCACCGCCACAGTCGACTGGGATCTGGATGCCCATCAGCCGTTCGGATTTCAGTGCATCTATGGCTTCGGCTGGAAAGCGTCCCGCCTTGTCGACTTCATCGGCGTAGACGGCGGCAATCGCTGCAACACGCGTGGCGCGAGCCTTGAGACTCTGGTCTGCCACCTTGGCGGAGAGGTCCATCAGGCGACCTTTCTATCCTCGAGGATCGATTGAACCGTGGTCTCGATCGCCGCGATACTGGCGAAGGACTTTCTGTTGAGAAGATGGTCGGGGAATTCCATATCGAAGGTTTCTTCGAGGCCAAGCATTAGCTGTACGGAAGCGAAAGAGGAGAGGCCGACGGCATACAGGTCGGCATTGTCGGTGATTGTGTCCACGGCGACAGGCAGTCCGCCAAGCTTGGCCAGAAGCGTGCGAATGGTCTCGTTCATCTAATTCCTCCATAGCGAATGCTCAAATCTATTGAGCGATTTCTTACAGAGGAAAGACGAAGGTTTCGCTAATTGGTTTAGTAAAATTAGACTTGCTTGCCACAGTTGAGCGCCGGAAATGCAGGTCTACCGGCAATACAGCACTTTTATTGGCGCTAAATCTCGGGATACGTGTGCTCGTCTCCGTGGCGGTCGACGATAGTGTATCGTTCTGGCGCAGTCTCGCTGAGCGCGTTTTCGCCAACGGATACCTTTCCGAACCCGCCCGGCAGGTCGAGGATGTAATGCGGAATACAGAGGCCTGACACCTTGGAGCGCAGTTCGCGCATGATCGCCTGGCCTTCGGAGATGGGCAGGCGAAAATGGCTGGTGCCCGGCGCCATGTCGGGATGATGCAGGTAGTAGGGCTTGATTCGTGTTTCGACAAAGGCGCGCATCAGTTCCGCCAAGGTGTCGGCGTCGTTGTTGATGCCCTTGAGCAACACGCTCTGGCTGACCATGGTCAGGCCTGCATCGATCATCCGTGCGCAAGCGGCGCGGACCTCTGGGGTCATTTCGCGCGGATGGTTGGCGTGCAGCGCGACGTAGACGGTCTTTTCGCTGGCATTCAAAGCGTCGACGAGTTCGGCGGTGACGCGGGCCGGATCGACGGCAGGAACTCGGGTGTGGATGCGGACGATCTTGATGTGTTCGATCGTGGAAAGTGTACGCATGACCTCCCGCAGTCGACGCGGCGAAAGGATCAGCGGGTCACCGCCGGTCAAGATGACCTCCCAGATTTCGGGATGCGACCGGATGTAGGCGAACGCGATGGAAAGCTGCTCAGGCGACATGCTTCCGTCGCCCTGTGGCCCGACCATCTCACGGCGGAAGCAGAAACGGCAATAGACCGGACAGACATGCACCAGCTTGAGCAGCACCCGGTCGGGATAGCGGTGAACGATGCCTTCGACCGGCGAATGCGCATGGTCGCCGATCGGGTCGGCGCGTTCTCCTTCAGTCTCGATCAGCTCGGCAGGCTGCGGAACATATTGTGCGGCAATCGGGTCATCGGGATCGTTCGGATCGATCTGATTGGCGACGGTCGGTGTCAGCGCGATGGCATAGCGCGCAGCAACTTCATCGAGCGCACCCGTTGCGCCGGCCGCAACAAGGCCCGCCGCTTTCAGGTCTTCGACACTGCGGAGCGAGGTTTCAATCAAGGTGGGTCTCCGCGACGGGCGCCCAGATGACCTGTTCTATGCGCAGGGCGCCGGTTGCGAGCATGACGAGGCGATCAAATCCGAGCGCGATGCCACAGGCTTCCGGCATGATGGCCAATGCGTCGAGAAAATCTTCGTCCAGCGGATAGGTCTCGCCGTAAACGCGCTGCTTCTCCAGCATTTCGGCTTCAAAGCGGCGACGCTGTTCGACCGGATCGGTCAATTCGCCAAAGGCATTGGCCAGTTCAACGCCGCAGGCATAGAGCTCGAAACGTTCGGCTACGCGCGGATCGTCGGTGCAGGGGCGGGCAAGGGCGGCTTCGGCGACCGGATATCGATCGAGAATGGTGGCGCGGCCGATGCCGAGCTTGGGTTCGATTTTTTCGACGATCACGCGGCTGAACAGGTCTGCCCAGGTGTCGTCGTCGGCAATGCGGATCCCGGCGAGGCGCATTTGATCCGCGAGAGCCTGCCGGTTTGTCTCCCCGGTTGCCGAAATGGTGGCAAGCAGATCGATACCGGCATGGCGGATGAAAGCATCGGCGACCGAAAGACGCTCGGGTTCAGCGAAAGGATCGACGCTCAGGCCGTTATAGGTGAAGCTTGTGGTGCCGGTGGTCTTTGCCGCGAGCGCCAGGAGAGTGCCGCAATCGGCCATCAGCGTTTCGTAGCTCTCCCCGACGCGGTACCATTCCAGCATGGTGAACTCTGGGTGGTGGCGGGGACCACGCTCCCGGTTTCGATAAACATGGGCAAAGCAGGTGATGCGGGTTTCGCCTGCGGCCAGCAGCTTCTTGCAGGCAAACTCCGGCGACGTGTGCAGATAGAGAGGTGCGGACGTACCGTCATTGCCGATCGCGCTGGTCGCAAAAGCATGAAGATGCGCTTCATTGCCGGGCGAGACCTGCAGCGTTGCGGTATCGACCTCGATGAAATCGTGCTCGGCAAAATGACTGCGGAACGCGGCCTGGATGCGGTTGCGGCCGAGCAGGAAGGGCCGCCTGTCGGCATGGGCCGAAGGGGTCCACCACGCAGATGATGAACGGCGACGGTCAGTCATTCCGGTTTCTCGGTCCTTATCTCAACGTGGGCTGGCTATTTTGCCGAATTTAGGTTACGTGCGCCCAAGAAATTCGAAGACGTCACTAAGGACGGCGGGTCGTCCTTTACGACGGGTCTATCGCAGATACAAGGAATTCCAATGGTCAAGGTTATCGCCTCTTCCGTCCGCAAGGGCAATGTCATCGACGTTGATGGCAAGCTTTACGTCGTTCTGACTGCGGAAAACTTCCATCCGGGCAAGGGCACGCCTGTGACCCAGGTCAACATGCGCCGCATCGTCGATGGTGTGAAGGTTTCGGAGCGCTGGCGCACGACCGAGCAGGTCGAGCGCGCTTTCGTCGAGGACGTCAACCACCAGTTCCTCTATGAGGATGGTGAGGGCTTCCACTTCATGAATCCCGAAAACTATGACCAGATCGTCGTCGATGCGGAAACCATGGGTGACCAGAAGGCCTATCTGCAGGAAGGCATGGTCTGCATTCTGTCGATGTATGAAGGCACAGCACTTGCACTTCAGCTGCCGCGCCATGTGATCCTCGAAATCACCGAGACCGAACCGGTCGTCAAGGGCCAGACGGCGTCTTCGTCGTACAAGCCGGCCATGCTGTCGAACGGTATCCGCACCATGGTGCCGCCGCATGTTGACGCGGGTATCCGCGTGGTCATCGCGACCGAAGACAATTCCTACGTCGAGCGCGCCAAGAACTGATTTCGGTTCCACGAGTCTGAATTGAAAAACCCGGCGTCCTGGACGCCGGGTTTTTTCGTTGTCGATGCTTCCCGCTTTTCTCCGAAGCTGGATCGGTAGAAATCAGGCAATGCCGCCCAGGCACATGTACTTGATCTCGGTATAGTCGTCGGTGCCGTATTTCGAGCCTTCGCGACCGAGACCGGACTGCTTGATGCCGCCGAAGGGTGCCGTCTCGGTGGAGATCAGGCCGGTATTGATGCCGACCATGCCATATTCCAGAGCCTCCGCGACGCGGAAGATCTTGGCCATGTCCTTCGAGTAGAAGTAGGAGGCAAGGCCGAACTCGGTGGCGTTGGCCAGTTCGATGACTTCCTCTTCCGTGTCGAACCTGAAGAGCGGGGCGACCGGGCCGAAGGTTTCTTCGGTTGCCACCTTCATGTCGGTGGTGACGCCAGTCAGGATCGTCGGTTCGAAGAAAAGGTCGCCTGCGGACGATGTATTTCCGCCGAGCGCGACCTTCGCACCCTTGGAGACGGCGTCGGCCACGTGTTCCTTGACCTTCTTGATCGCGTTGCTGTCGATCAGCGGGCCTGTCGTCACGCCTTCGGCGAAGCCGTCGCCGACCTTCAACTGGTTGACCTTCTCCGCGAGCTTGGCGGCAAAGGCATCGTATACGCCGGATTGCACATAGAGACGGTTGGCGCAAACGCAGGTCTGGCCGGCATTGCGGTATTTGGAAATCATCGCGCCTTCGACAGCCGCATCGAGGTCGGCGTCGTCGAAGACGATGAAGGGTGCATTGCCGCCCAGTTCCAGTCCCAGCTTCATGATCTGATCCGCACCTTGGCGCATCAGGATTCTGCCGACATTTGTCGAGCCGGTGAAGGTCAGTTTCCGCACCTTGTCATTGGTACAGAATTCCTGGCCGACCATGGCGGCATCCGTCGAGGTCAGCACCGAGAACAGGCCGCCGGGAAGTCCCGCACGTTCGGCAAGGATGGCGATCGCCAATGCCGAAAGCGGTGTCTGGGCCGCGGGCTTGGAGACCATGGCGCAGCCAACGGCGAGCGCCGGGGCGACTTTGCGGGCCAGCATGGCGTTGGGGAAGTTCCACGGCGTGATGGCGCCGACGACACCGACGGGCTGCTTGATCACCAGGATGCGCTTGTCAGGCTGATGGCCGGGGATGACGTCGCCATAGACGCGCTTGGCTTCCTCGGCGAACCATTCGACATAAGATGCACCGTAGAGGATCTCGCCGCGGGCTTCCGGCCAGGGCTTGCCCATTTCCATGGTCAGGATGGTGGCCAGGTCATCGGCGTTGGCGACCATCAGGTCGTTGAGCTTCTTGAGAACGGCTGCGCGTTCCTTGCCGGTCTTTTTCGCCCACGCCTTCTGGGCGCTATGGGCGGTATCGATGGCCTTGACCACCTCGATCTTGCCGAGATTGGGCAGCGTGGCGACGACTTCACCGGTTGCCGGGTTCGTGACGTCGAAAGTCTTGCCATCCGATGCCTTGGCGACCCATTCGGTGCCGACAAGCGCCTTGTCGGTAACCAGGGTCGCATCTTTCAGCTTTGAAGTCAGCAGTTTCGAAATGGTCATGCCTTTGCCTCCGCCGCGACGGCGCGGATCGATGCTTCGATGATGTCGAGCGCTTCGTTGAATACCTCGTCCTGGATGGTGATCGGGGCGAGGAAGCGCACGACGTTGCTGTAGACGCCGCAAGTGAGGAGGATAAGCCCCTTGTCGAGCGCCTTCAGGCGAACGGCATTGGTGAAATCGGCATCCGGCTTGTGCGAATTCGGCAGGCCGAACTCGACCGCGTTCATGAAGCCGAGGCCGCGGATGTCCATGATCTGCGGAACGTCGCCGCGCAAGCTTTCAAGGCGCTGCTTGAGGCGGCCGCCAAGCTGGTTGGCGCGGTCGCAGAGCTTTTCCTCCTCGATGACGTCCAGGACGGCATGGGCCGCCGCGACCGCCAGCGGGTTGCCGGCATAGGTCCCGCCGAGGCCGCCGGGGCCGGGCGCGTCCATCAGTTCGGCGCGGCCGGTGACAGCCGAGAGCGGGAAGCCGCCAGCAAGGCTCTTTGCCATCGTGGTCAGATCCGGAACCACGTCATAGTGGTCCATGGCGAACATCTTGCCGGTCCGGGCAAATCCGGTCTGCACTTCGTCGGCCACCAGCAGGATGCCATGCAGGTCGCAGATTTCACGCAATGCCTTCATCAGCGCGCGTGGCACTTCGTAGAAGCCGCCTTCGCCCTGGACGGGTTCCAGAATGATCGCGGCGACGCGCTTGGGATCGACATCGGCCTTGAACAGCTTGTCGAGGACATCGAGCGAGGTTTCGACATTGATGCCATGCATCTCGATCGGGAAGGGGACGTGATAGATATCGCCCATCATCGGGCCGAAACCGACCTTGTAAGGTACGACCTTGCCGGTCAGCGACATGCCGAGGAACGTGCGGCCATGGAAGCCGCCGGTGAAGGCAATCACGGCAGAGCGGCCGGTGGCGCAGCGGGCGATCTTGATGGCGTTTTCGACCGCTTCGGCGCCGGTGGTGGCGAAAATGGTCTTCTTCTCGAAATTGCCGGGGGTCAGCTTGTTCAACCGTTCGGCCAGCGCGACGTAGTTTTCGTAAGGCACGACCTGATGGCAGGTATGGGTGAAGCGGTCGAGCTGCTTCTTCACCGCGTCGATCACCTTCGGATGGCGATGGCCGGTGTTGAGCACGGCAATGCCGCCAGCGAAATCGATATAGCGGTTGCCTTCAACGTCCCAGATCTCCGAATTCTCGGCCTTGTCTGCGTAAATCTGCGTCGTCATCCCAACGCCGCGCGAGATGGCGTCGTTCTTGCGCGCTGAAATTTCGGAATTCTTCATCGTAAAGGTCCTCTCCAGATGGGCCATCGGCGTCGGTTCTTCGGTCCGATCATTGATCTTACATATTTCCTACATTTTTTCTGTAGACTTGCAATATGGTTTCCCGCAATTATTACCGGCGCAACGACGTTATGCGGTAGGACCTGATCTCATGGATGATATCCGTTTCAAGATTGCTGAGGCCGCGCGAATGGCGGGCGTATCGCCGTCGACATTGCGGCTTTGGGAAACGCAGGATCTGATCCAGCCGATCCGTACGCCGAAGGGCCAGCGGCTTTATGATCGGGCACTCGTGGATCGGTTGAAGACGATTTCCTGGCTGCGGAGCGAAAAGGGACTTAATCCGGCTGCAATCCGGGAGAGCCTGCGGGGCGAACCTGTCGCGGTAGAACCCGAGATCACATCATTCGAGCCGGAAGAGGCCGGCGATCCCGCCAGTTTTCCCGTCGGCCTGAAGATCCGCCGCCTGCGCCGAGAGGCTGGCAAGACCCTGGAGGCCGTCGCGCAGAAAACCGGCGTGTCGGTGTCGCAGCTCTCGACATTCGAGCGCACCTCGCAGGGGCTGTCCTTTACGGCACTGCACGAGGTCGCCAGTTGTCTCGGAACCACGGTCGCGTCGCTCAGTGGTCAGGAGCAGGGGCAGGGGGGCGAATCGTTGATTCGCGACGGGAAGTGGCCATCTTGGCCCGCCACATCGTCCGGTGTCGCCATCCAGGTTCTGGCCGAGGGGCGCAACCAGATGGAATGCAATCGCTTCCAGCTTGCGCCTGGTGCGTCAAGCGAAGGGGCTTATCAGCACGCCGGCGAAGAATTTATCCACATGCTGTCGGGCAGCCTGGAGATCATCCTGGACGGGGATTGTTTTTTCGAACTGCATACCGGCGACAGCTTCTATTTCGAAAGCCGCAGGCCGCACTCCTGGCGCAACACATCGAGCAGTGAGACGGTTCTGATCTGGATCAATACACCGGCGACATTCTGATTTGGACGGTTCTGTCGCCATTCGGCACACATAAAAAAGCCCGGCGCCATTTCTGGAGCCGGGCTTTTTCGGATGCGGGCCTATTACATGGTCTTGGCGGTTTTCGTGTCGAAAGCGTAGCCTCCGCCGATCGCCACGTTCAAGTTCACATAGTCTGTTGCCATCTGCTGAACGGCGGCTGCGAGATTTGCACGCGCGCTGTCGACCGAGCGCTGCGCGTCGAGAACGTCGAGCAGCGACGATGCACCATCGCGGTAGCTAGCTGTCGAGAGCGACAGGGCTTCCTGGTAGGATGCTACCGTTGCGTTCAATGCGGACACTGTCCGGCGCGTGCGGCTCATCGAAGCCAGGGCATTTTCCACGTCTTCAACCGACGACAGGACGGTCTGCTTCCAAGCCAGATACTGTTCGCGGGCCGATGAGTTGGCAATATCGACATTGGCCTTGAGGCGACCGCCGTCGAAGATCGGCAGGGTCAGGCTTGGGCCGAAGGACCAGGGTGTGACGCCGCCGCTTGCGGCGCTGGTAGCGATGATGCTGGTCGAGATCGTGCCGCTGAGCGAGATCGACGGATAAAGCTGTGCTTCTGCGACACCAATCTGAGCAACTGCTGCGGCGAGATTGCGCTCGGCTGCACGGATGTCCGGACGATTGCGGATCAGGTCTGCCGGGATGCCGGCGCTGACACTGCGCCGAGCGTAAGGCTGAGACGCACCCTTCTGCAGATCGGCGACCAGCGAAGATGCCGGGAGGCCGAGCAGCAAGGCGATGCGATGTGCCGAGGCGCGGAAGCTGGTTTCGAGGCCCGGAATTTCAGACAGCGTCGAATTGACCAGACCCTCGGACTGCACGACATCGAGACGCGATGCTGCACCGGCTTCAAGCTGAAGCTTGGTCAGGTCAAAGGTTTCACGGCGGGATGCCAAGCTCTTTTTAGCGATGGCGATTCGCTCCTGGAAGAAGCGCGCATCGATATAGGCGGTGGCGATGCTGGACAGGTAGGTCAGGCGCGCAACGTCGGCGCTGGCATAAGCTGCGTCGAGTGATGCCTTGGAGCTTTCCTTGGTCCGGCGATACTGGCCGAACAGGTCAAGCACCCAGGACGCACTCAAGCCACCCGAGCTGGTCGATGTTGTCGCCGTCGACTGACTGGAGTTGGCGCCGCGGCCCGTCTGACGCGACGTTTCCTGCGATGCGGACACGTCTAGCCGAGGCCTGGCGCTCGCGTCGGCGGCGAGATAGCTCGCTTCGGCAGCGGTGATGCGTTCAAGTGCCTGGAGCACGTCGAGGTTCTGGTTCATGCCCTGCTCGACCAGCGAATTCAACTTTGGATCGTTGAATGCGGTCCACCAGGCCACAGTCGTGACATCGCCATTTGCTTGTTTGCCGCCTTCGCCAAATTTGGCCGGCAACGGGGTCTCTGGCGCGGTGTGATCAGGACCGGTCACGCAGCCGGAAAGTAGAAGCATCGCGAGGGGAGCGGCTATGCGAATAGAACCCATCATCTTTTCCTAGATCTTTCACCCAAGTTACGGACCGCAGCCTGATTCGTTCATGAGACCGCGGTTGCGTGAATTTATGCTTAATTATTGTGTCGGCTTTCCCCGAAAGCCGACACAATCTTTCCTTAACCTATCAACACCGTGATCAAGATGACAGGGGGGGCGTGCGTTTTTCCCTGCTGGAAAGCTTGCGAATGATGACAAAGAACGACGGCACGAAGAAAATTCCAAGTGCAGTCGCTGTCAACATGCCGCCAAGCACGCCAATGCCGATCGAATTCTGCGCTGCCGACCCGGCACCCGTTGCGATTGCAAGCGGTACGACGCCCAGAATGAAGGCCAGCGATGTCATGATGATCGGGCGCAGACGAAGCTTTGCAGCCTCGAGTGTCGCTTCGATCAGCCCAACGCCTGCCGCATGCCGGTCCTTGGCAAATTCCACGATGAGAATCGCGTTCTTTGCAGCAAGACCGATCGTCGTCAGCAGACCCACCTTGAAGTAGACGTCGTTCGACTGGCCGAACAGTGAAGCGGCGGCCACGGCGCCAAGAACGCCGACGGGCACAGCCATGATGACCGAGAACGGGATTGACCAGCTTTCGTAGAGCGCTGCCAGGCAGAGGAAGACGATCAGTACCGAAAGGGCATACAGCATCGGTGCCTGAGATCCCGACAGACGTTCCTGGTAGGAAATGCCCTGCCAGGCCACGGTATAGCCGCCGCCCAGTTCGGCGGTTAGCTGTTCCATGGTGTCCATTGACGTGCCAGAGCTGACACCCGCACCCGCCGCGCCTTCGAGTGAGATTGCGCCGATACCGTTGTAACGGTCGAGGTTCGGTGCACCGGTGATCCATTGCAGGTTGGTGAAGGCCGAGAAAGGCACCATCTCGCCGGTACCGTTTCGGGCAAACCATTCGTTGATGGAATCCGAGCGCATGCGATAGGGCGCATCGCCCTGAACGATCACTGGCTTCAACTCGCTATTGAGGGTGAAGTCGTTGACGTCCCGACCGGCAAAGATCGTCGACAGCATGGAGTTGACGGTGGCGAGATCGAGCCCCATCGCGCCCATCTTCTCCTGATCAAGAAGGATCTTGAGCTGGCTTTCGGACGGCGGGCTGTTGGAGCGCAGCGAGCTGACATTCGCATTGCTTCCGCCGGCCTGGATCAATTTCTGGGACGCTGCCGTCAGGGCTTCGGTGCCATTCTTGCCGCTATCGACGAGATACATCGAGAAACCGCTCGAATTTCCGAGGCCCGGAATTGCAGGAGGCTGCAACGGGAAGACCATGGCGTCACGCAGGGTGAAGAAATAGCCCATGGCGCGCTGGACGACTGCGGACGCAGCCTGATCCGGCGACTTTCTCAGGTCGAAGTCCTTCAGCTTGGCGAAGACCATGGCGTAGTTCTGGCCCGAGCCGGTGAAGCTGAAGCCGGATACCGCGAAAACGTCCTGGATCGAGTCTTTTTCCTTCTCGAGATAGAAGTCTTCGATCTTCTTGATGACTTCTTCCGTCCGCGCGGTTGTGGCGCCGTTCGGAAGCTGGACAATCGTCATCAGCACGCCCTGGTCTTCCTGTGGCAGGAAGGAGGTGGGCATGCGGATGAAGAACCAGGCGCATCCAGCGATGACGACTGCAAACATCAGCATCACGCGCATCGGGCGCTTCAAGAGGTAAGCGATCGACGAAACATAGCTGTTGGTCGTCTTTTCGAAGTTGCGGTTGAACCAGCCGGCCAAGCCGCGCTTTTCCGCCGTGTGGTCGATTGGTTTCAGCATCGTGGCGCAGAGTGCCGGCGTCAGCACGATGGCAACGAGGGCCGACAGCAGCATCGCGGATATGATTGTGACGGAGAACTGGCGGTAGATGATGCCCGTGGAACCGCCGAAGAAGGCCATCGGGATGAAGACCGCGGTGAGGACCAGGGCGATGCCGACGATGGCGCCGGTGATTTCGCCCATCGACTTTTCGGTGGCTTCAAGCGGCGACAAGCCTTCTTCCGACATGATGCGCTCGACGTTTTCGACGACGACGATCGCGTCGTCGACGAGAAGGCCGATGGCCAGCACCATGGCAAACATCGTCAATGTGTTGATCGAGTAGCCCGTCAACGCGAGGATGCCGAAGGTTCCCAGCAAAACGACAGGTACCGCAATCATCGGGATGATCGTTGCGCGCAGGTTCTGCAGGAAAATCAGCAACACGAAGAACACCAGCACGATCGCCTCGATCAGCGTGTGGACAACTTTCTCGATCGAAAGCTGAACAAATGGGGTCGTGTCGTAGGGATAGGTGATGACGACATTTTCAGGCAGGCTCGGAGCAACCGCATTCAAGGCAGCCTTGACGCGGGCAGCCGTGTCGAGGGCATTTGCACCGGTTGCCAGGTTCACGGCAAAGCCGGTTGCCGGCTTGCGGTTGGAACGGGTGTTTGTCGAATACTCCTCCTGGCCGATCTCGATACGCGAGACATCGCTGAGGCGAACGGTTGCACCGTCGGTTTCAACCTTGAGAATGATCGATTCGAAATCGCCAACCGTCTGTAGCTGGCTCTGCGCCGTTACCGTGACATTCAGTTGCTGACCCATGGCCACTGGCTGGCCGCCGATCGAACCAACGGATACCTGGGTGTTCTGCGCCTGAATGGCGGAGGTGATATCGCTCGGCGTCAACTGGAACTTGTTGAGCTTGAGCGGGTCAAGCCAGACGCGCATGGCATAACCGGTACCAAAGATCTGGATGCTCCCGACGCCTTCCAGCCGCTTGATCTGATCCTCGATCTGGCTGGTGAAGATATCGCCGAGTTCAACCGGGCTGCGCTGGCCGTCGGTCGACACCAGGGCGCCGACGAGCAGAATGCTGGAGGTTGACCGGGTGACCGAAAGACCGGTCGTCTGAACGACATCCGGAAGCTGCGACTGTACGAGTTGCAGCTTGTTCTGCACCTGAACCTGGGCGATGTCCGGGTCGATGGTGTTGCCGAACGTCAGTGTGACGGTCGCAGATCCAGTGCTGGATGACGAGGTCATGTAGGTGAGGTCATCAAGGCCGGTCATGCCGTCCTCAATGATCGATGTCACCGACTTTTCCACCGTTTCGGCACTGGCGCCGGTATAGGTTGCCGAAATACGAACCGTCGTCGGTGCGATTTCCGGATATTGGGCGATCGACAATGTCGAGATCGCCAAGGCGCCTCCCAACATTATGATGATCGCGATCACCCATGCAAAGATCGGGCGACGGATGAAATACTTGGCCATTGGTTATCCCTTAACGCCTGTTGTGCCTAGCCGGAGCGCGATTATGGCTGCGCTGCAGGGGCGGCGGCGGGCGCCGCGGTTTCAACGACGAATCCCTGTTCATTGACGGTGGATTCCACAGGCTGGACAGGTGCGCCGTCACCGATCCACTGGAAGCCGTCCACGATCAGCTTGTCGCCGTCCTTGATGCCGGAAGCCACCAGCCAGTTGTTGCCGGAAATCTGGCTCTCGGTGAAGGTGCGGGTTTCGACCTTGTTCTCGGCGGTGACGAATTTTGCGTTCAGTTCGCCCTGTGCATTGCGGGTGGCGGCGCGCTGGGGAATGAGGAAGCCGTTCTCGGTTCCAACTGTCACGGTTGCGCGGACATACATGCCCGGCAGAACGAGGTTGTCCGGGTTGTCGAAGACCGCACGGATCGAATATGTCCCGGTCGTCTGGCTGACGGCCATTTCCGACATGTCGAGCTTGCCGACGATCGGATATTGCTGACCATCTTCCAGCGTCAGGCGAATTTCGGCCCTCTGGTCGCCCGACTGATCGATGCGGCCTGCCTTCATGGCTTCGCGCAGACGCAGGAGATTGACGCTGGATTCGGTCAGTTCGATGTAAATCGGGTCGAGGCGACGCAACGTCGTCAGCGCATCCGTCTGGTTGGCGGTCACGACGTTGCCGATCGAAAAGGCAGACGCGTTTGTCACGCCTTCGAAGGGAGCACGGATCTCGGTCAGATTGAGGTTGATTTCCGCTGCGCGCAGAGCGGCCCTGGCCTGGGCCACATCGGCCTGCGCCTGCAGAAGTGTCACGCGGGCATTCTCAAGCTCGACCTGTGTCGCGCCGCTGTTGACCAGGCGCTCCTGGCGGGCCAGGTTTGACTGGGCTGTCGGAACGCTTGCTTCGGCCTTTTCGAGGCTCGCCTGGGCCTGTGCGACTTCCGCGCTGTAGCTGTCGTCTTCAATCTTGAACAGCAGATCGCCGGCCTTGACTTCGCTGCCCTCCTTGAAGGCGATCTCCTTGATCACACCGCTGACACGCGGACGGATTTCCGCGGTCTGGAAGGCGGATGCGCGGCCGGGAAGCGTGGAGGTGAGGGGATGAGACGCCTGCTTCATGAGCACCACGCTGACCGGAGACGGCGGCTTTTCGCCACCGGCCGCGCCTGCGGCGTTCTGTGCTGTGTCGGAATCGCTGCAGCCGGCAAGCGCCGCCGCGCAGAGTACGAGGACGGAAGTGAGCTTAAGACGTCGAGTCATGGGGGGTTCCAAAGCGAGAATGACGAAAGGCACCTTGCGAAGCAAATCCCATGCCCATTAGGAGCCTTGAGAAACTGCTACGCCCGATGCCGCGACTGTCGCCCCGTCCCAAGGGCGACGAATGCGAAGTGACGTAAGTTAAGTTTCATCACTTGGCAAGAGGCGAGCGCAAGGCGATGTCAATAAGATTGACGACTTCCTTACACCGTGTTGCCAATTTATCGGTATTTTCCATCCCGAGCATGACAGGATGAATCACACATGCGAGAGCATCAAAAGCCGCGCTGGCATATCGGTAAATATCGGTGACCTGGTACAGGCCTTCGCTTTCGCCGGCACGAATGATCTCGGCGATTGTCTCGACCACCATTTCGCGGAAGCGTTCGCCGCAATCCAGTTCTTCCCGGATGGTGACCTGGATCATCTCGAAGACGAAGGGGGCGTCCTTCTGGTCAGCAAGATGCTCATCCATCAGATGGTGGGCAAGCTCGTAAAGCCGGACCGGGGCGGGCTTGTTCTGATCAAGTATCTTCAGTTCGTTGATCGTTTCCTGGATCGCGCGGGTTGCGATCGCATCCACCAGGCTGGCTTTTGTGCGAAAATGTTTGAAGACGTTGGCGGGTGACATCGACAGTTCTGCGGCGATGTCCGCGATCGTGACGCTGGCGTAGCCATGTGTGCGAAACAGGGTTTCGGCCATGTTCAGAATGTCTTCCCGCGTTTCCTCGGCAGGTCGACGCGATCGGCGCGGCGCAGAGTGCCGCTCAGAGATGATCTGAGCGGTACTCTTCTTCATGCATTTGTCGAAACCTGATGACACGATCGCTCATATCTCCGGAAAGTAGCGGGCAAGATTTTCGCGGACCCGATCCTTTGGTGTCGCGCCGCGATCGTCGGGGACAAATGTCTGTCCGGTGATTGCTTCATAGGCCTTTATATAGACCGCCGACGTGTCTTCGACCAGCGCCTGTGGAATTTGGGGGATTTCATCCTTGTAGGGGTCGCAGCGTTCGGCGACCCAGGAGCGGACGAAATCCTTGTCAAAGCTAGCCGGGCGCGTACCGTTTTCGAAGGCTTGTGGATAACTTTCGGCGATCCAGTAGCGACTGCTGTCGGGTGTGTGGATCTCATCTGCGAGGATGATGGTGCCATTCTCGTCCACGCCGAACTCGTATTTGGTATCGACCAGGATCAGTCCACGCTCGGCGGCCAGCGTCTGGCCCCTGGCGAAGAGAGCCAGCGCATACTGCGACAGCGTTTGCCACTGTTCGGCAGTGAGGAGGTTCTTGGAGATGATTTCATCCGGGGTCAGCGGTTCGTCATGGCCGCCGTCGAATTCCTTGCTGGTCGGCGTGATGATCGGTGTTGGAAGCTTCTCGTTGTCGCGCATGCCATCGGGCAGGGTGATGCCGTACATGCGGCGCTCGCCCTTCTTGTAGAGGGTGAGGATCGAAGTGCCGGTCGTGCCGGCCAGATAGCCGCGCACGACGACTTCGACCGGAAGGATGTCGAGGCGCTTGCCGATCACGACATTCGGATCCGGATAGGAGATCACATGGTTCGGGCAGATGTCCTTGGTCTCATCGAACCAGTAGCGTGCGGTCTGGGTCAGGACCTGGCCCTTATAAGGAATGCAGGTGAGGATCCGGTCGAAGGCGCTCAGGCGGTCCGTCGAGATGATGATCCGGCTGCCGTCCGGCAAATCGTAGTTTTCCCGGACTTTGCCGCCATAGTAGTTCGGCAGTTCAGGAAAATGAGCTTCGGACAGGGTGCGCATCGGACAGGATCCTCTCATCGTTGCCATTGCATAACACGCAGATGGCTTGGGAACAGTCCTGCGGCTATCGCAAAGACGGCAGTCTTTCAAAGGAAAAGCGCAAGCCGAGTCGCCATTCGCGCCGTTTTGTTGCCGCGGAGAGGTCAATAGGCGAAAGACAGTGGGCGTTGCGGTTGCCGAAACGTGACCGACGCTCGGTGATTGCCAGCCGCGCGCGCAAGACAGCTGCTTGCGTGACACTATAGCGAAAAGGCCAACAGCTTGCACCTTGCCGGAACCCAAGCTTGGCGAGGGCAGGCAATGCCACAGCTGGGGCTGCCGCTATGATTTGCCGCATTGCGTTCTTTCAGATTGTCCGACTTTTTGTTTGGCAACCCGCAGCCCACAGGCAAGGCTCCTATAGAGAGGCGTCCTGTAGAAAGGCATTAGCATGCTGTCAGCCGTCTTTTACCGAATCCCTGTTTTCGGCTGGATGCTCAAGGAGGCCATGCAAGGGCCCACCACCGCCAAGATCCTGTTCGTCGTCAATCTGCTGATGATCTGGTTGCTGGCGGTCCTGGCCTTTGGCTACCCGGCGATCATTATTCCGGCTCTCGCAGCCGTTCCTGCCATGTTTGTCGTGCTTATCCTGATCACAATGGGGTAAATTCCCCATTTGCCACTGCCCCATTTCTAGGCGAGCCTGCTAATTTCTAGGCAAGGCCTCAGAGGATGCGGTGGGGCACATCAAAAAATTCCATCAAAAACAATGACTTGTTAAAAATGACAGATTTTTGAAAATTG
>NZ_AHZC01000010.1 GCF_000247475.1 Rhizobium sp. PDO1-076
CAGGTCTCTTTATACGCGTCCTCATTGATCAGAACTCATGCGCCTATTGCCTGTGTCCGATGTCAACCTTGAGCCCGCTCAGATCATTGCCTACTTCGTTCAACGCTGGAAAATCGAGGTCACCTTCGCCGAAACGCGGGCGCATCTTGGCGTGGAAACCCAACGGCAGTGGTACGACAAGGCCATCACGCAATCGAATGATTGTCCCCCGCCACATCCCCGAGAGAGCTGCCGGAGCTCCCCAAAGTTCATGTCGATCCAGGATGATGTGAGTGCGTCGAAACCCATCAACTATCGCGAGAGATCGTGCGCTTGGCCCGAGGCGCGGAGTTCTTGGATCGTTTTGCCCAGGCAACTCCCCCCGATCGATTCGCCCAACGCTTTTGCGGTTCCCTCCACAGATATCGTTCCTGCCCGCCTGCTGGGGGTTATGTAAGTGGCCAGACCGTCGGCATCGACCCGCGACAGATAGAATGCGTGGGTCATACCCTTGTATTCACAGGTTATGATGAACGGGAAGTCGCCGGCGATCTGAGCAGAATGCGCTTGAGCAACCAGGGAGGAAGAAAACACGAGGATGAAGCCAACAGCGGCTGCGAGGCCATGCGGATTGCCTCGGCAAGAGATTTGAATGACATATTTCCAATTCCTTCCTTTTGGGGACGAAACAGCTTCAGCCCTTTGAAGAAAACGAACATGCGCTCCTGCTGACTCATATTCGTCCTGTCTCTTACATGAACTCTCCAAAACAGGGCGGTCATCGGCAATGTGTATACGATCGCAATCGCCACAAACAGGATTCGCGTGGAAACCGATTGCGCCGCATTACCGGGCAGGGACGAAACACCAAGCCTGAATAACATCCGGAACGTGGTAAACGCGCCCGCCTATACTTTGGCGTCTGCGGACCGCCAAACAACCCGGCCGCGAACCATGACGCCAGCATCATCATAGACGCGCTGGCGGAGAGAATGAGCTCTGTCATGCGAATGGTCTTGCATGGCGGGAGGATTTGCCATGCGTGACTTGTTTTGCTTGTCGCTACCGCAGCTTGGCCTGATCAGGCCCTGTTTCTCACTTGCACACGGTATCCACCGTGTTGATGACCGGCGAGACATTATATATTAGAAGCGGCTAAGCATTAGCGATTGACGGCATCACGCACGCAAAGCTACATTTATCTACGGGCTAAATGCTACCTTTCGTCAAGATAAATGCGCAGGATCACCGCAGGATTTGATCCTTCTGGCTGCCCAAACCGGCCGCCGGAGCCCATTCGGGATCCATTCCGTGGTGGTATCAAATCCCCCTAGCTGAGCCGCATCGTGGGTGCCGCCTAACGTGAGGATTGAAGTGATGAAGTTCCACGGACTTTCGATCTATCTACGCTCCGTCTCTGCAGTCCTCCTTGCACTGGCAATCGGCTTTGGCGCTGGTGCGAATAGCCGAGCCGGGGCGCAGCAGGCTGCAGCGGCAGCGGCGAGTGACGATAAGCCGGATGAAACGCCGGATCTGCTCTCCGAAGACGAACTCGAAGTGCTGGTGGCGCGAATTGCACTCTATCCGGATGAGCTGGTGGCACTGGTCTCTTCCGCTTCGCTTTATCCGTTGCAGACCGTCGAGGCTCAGCGCTTCCTCGATCAGAAGACGAAGGACAAGGACCTCAATCCCAAGGAAAGCTGGGATGACAGCATCATCTCGCTGCTCAACTATCCCGAAATCGTCAAGATGATGAGCGATGACCTCGACTGGACACAGGCACTCGGCAGCGCGCTGTCCTACCAGCAGAAGGATGTGCTGATCGCCATCCAGAACCTTCGCGACAAAGCCGTGGCTAGCGGTGTCATCAAGACGGACGGGAAGGTGAAGGTCGAAACCCAGGGCGAGAATGTCGTTATCCAGGCCGCCGACCCGGAAAAAATTTACGTCCCGAAATACGAGCCGGAAATGCTTTACCAGCCCGGCTACGTTCATGCGCCGATCACCTATTACGATGAGCCCTATCCGAGTTACTATTATCCCTCGGCGCCGTATTTCGCAGCCGCCATCACCGGCGCGGCGATCTGGGCCTCGGTGATTGATTGGGACGATTGGGGGGTCTGGGGTGGCCGATGGAATGGCGGCGATGTCGATATCGATTGCAACAAGTGCTTCAATGACATCGATATCGATCGTGACAAGTTCAAGATGGGCGATGTCGACTGGAAGAACTTTGACCGATCGAAGATCAAGTTCGACAAGAACCAGCTCGCCAATATCGACCGCAGCACGTTCAAGAACAATTTCAAGGCAAACCGGGGCAACAACATTGCCAACCGTGCCAAGGATGTGCGCCGAACCGGCGGCGAGCGCTTGACCAGCAAGCCCAAGGTAACGGTGGACGACGTTCGCAAGAGCAAGGTCGATGCCAATCGCCAGCGTGCTGATCGGGATCGGGCGGCTAATACCAATCGTAACGTTGGCAACAAAGCGGGCCAGGCAGCTGCAGCACGAAAAAATAGTGGGAACGTAGCGGCCAATCGTCAGGCGGCGGGCAACAAGGTTTCCAACAAGCCGAAGAACGTTAACCGCAAGGCAACCAAGCCGAAACCGGGTTCGCAGGTCAATAGGAATTCCAGCAATCGTTCCGCCGTTGGAAACGTGAACAATAAACGGCAGACACAGGCGGCTTCAAACCGCGGCCGGCAATCGATGACTGGGGGCGGGCAGCGTCGGCCGCAGTCGATGAGCGGCAATCGTGGCGGCGGTGGCGGGCGTGGCGGCGGACGCGGCCGGTAACACAGAGGGATCAGGAATTGACGATGATGAAAATGGCCCGCGAAAAACTGATACTCTCCATTTTCGGCTCGATAGTTCTCGGCGGAATAGCGCTGGCGGGACCTGCTCTTGCTGCGGATGAGGAAAATGATCCGCCGCTCCAGGAGTATATGTCGACAGACAATCCACCGGAGTTCGACACGTCCGAGCAGGCGGTGGAGGCTTTCAAAATGGCCGTCAACGGGGGCGATTTCGAGAAGCTGGCCCAGTTGCTCGGTCTCGATGCGGCGAAAGCCAAGGCGAGCGATGGAGCAACTGGCAACTATGCGGCGATCCAGGTCGGTGTGAAGGAAAGTACTGCCGTCGAGGACCGGGAAGGCGGCAAGGTGCTGGAGATCGGAAAGCAGCGCTGGCCTTTGCCATTCCCTCTGGTGAAGACGGAAGGCGGAAAGTGGGTGTTTGATACCTATGCCGGACTTGAGGAAATCGCAGACCGCCGCGTCGGGGAAAATGAACTCTCGACCATCGGCACAGTACGGGCCTATGTCGATGCACAGGAGGACTACATGTCCGAAGATCACGACGCCGACGGCGTGCTGGAATATGCCCAGAAGCTGATCAGCAGCGATGGGCAGCACGATGGGTTGTACTGGCCGTCAGAGCAGGGCGATGGCGAAGACAGCCCGGCCGGCCCGGCACTGGTCGATGGCAATGCCCTGGAAAAGGCCAAGGCCGGGCTCGGCTATAACGGCTATCGCTTCCGGATCCTCACCGGACAGGGAGAGAAAGTCGCCGGTGGCAAGTTCGATTATATCATCAACGGCAACATGATTGCGGGTTTCGGATTGGTCGCCTGGCCGGTGAAATACGGAATCACCGGCGTGAAGACCTTTGTGGTCAACAAGAGCGGTGTGGTCTACGAAGCGGATCTTGGAGATCGCACTTCCGACCTAGCAAGCGGGATACGCACGTTCAATCCCGGCGACCAATGGGACATCGTGGAAGAGTAAGCAACCGCCAACATAGTTCAGCAGATTTCATGGAATAGCGACTGTAGGATGTGCGTGTGTTCCCAAGGCGTGGGGAGATGCGCGCCGTGGAACGCTGAATTGGGGATATGATCGCTCACCCGGTGTCCGGGAGGCCAGACGTACTTTGGTACGCTCCACTGCCGGGTGAAACCAGAATTCTCCGTGCAGGAGCAGAAGAACTTCACCCGGTAAAATGCTCATCATCATTGGATCTGATCCAGGTTTGCAGCACGGTCCAAAGGATGGCCAGCGTCGTTGCGCCGATGAACATACCGGTAAAGCCCCACGCTGCCAGCCCGCCGATCACTCCGACGAATAGCACCAGCAGCGGCAACTGTCCGCTGCGCGCGATTAACATCGGCTTGACGATATTGTCTGTCCCAATGAGCACCGCGATGCCCCACACGACGGTGAAAATCGCCCATCCCGTCTCCCCTTGGGAACCAAGCCAGATGGCCACCGGCACCCATACCAGAATTGGTCCGAGTTGGATAACGGCCAGGAAAAACGTCACGGCGGCCAACACGATTGCACCCGGAACGCCGGCGGCTACGAAGCCGATCCAGGCAAACACGCCCTCGAGCAAGGCCGTTCCGATCACTCCTATCGCAACGCCCTTGATGGCTTTCGCTGCGGCATTCAGCACTGCGGGTCCTCTCGGGCCGATTATATGGGCCATAATTTGGGAAATGAACCCGAGCACAGGGGTGCGCGAGGCATGAATCATTGCTGCTACGATCACGCCCAGGAGTATCTCGAGGACAGCCAGCATAAGACCCGCGCTGAAACTGAGAAGCCAGTGTCCCGCGGCGGCCAACTGGGATTCGTAGCGCTGCAACAAAGCCAGTCCGTCATGCTGAAACTCCTGCCATACCGGCGTCACCTTCTTTCCAAGCAGCGGGAGAGTTGAAATCCACTCAGGCAGATTGGGGATGCCGCGACTGCTGGCCTCGCTTAGCCATGTTTCGGCGACATCGATATGGTTGATGATGGAGGAGCAGAGATAGATCAGCGGGACGATCATGATGGCCGCAGCGATAACGCCGAAGCTGACCGCAGCCAGACGCCTGCTGCCCAGGAGAACAACCATTCGATCGAACAGCCCTGCTGTTGCCGTGGCGAGAATCACGGCATAGGTCAGGACACCGACAAAAGGCAGCAATACCCATAAGGTTGCGCCCAGCAGTGCGGAAACAAGCAACAATGCCAGCGCGGTCTCGATGACCTGCTGTTGCCCGCCATTCTTGCTGCTCGTTTCCTGCATGACAGCACCTTTTGGTCTGGATCAGAAGTAGAACGATCCCTCGATGCAGTGATCGCTGAAAGCGGAGGGGTCGCTCGCGTAGCGTCTTATGTTACGAGCGCGCGATGATTTCACGTGGAGTATTCCGCGAGAACCACATTATCTCGGAGACTTTGAATAGAAATGCCGTGGTCCAGCCGAACAGGAGGATCCCGTTCACGCCCTCTATGGCGCTGGCAAGCCGCCATTCGTCAGACAGTGTGACGTCCCCGTAACCGATCGTCGCGAAGGTAATCGCCGAGAAATATGTAGCTTCCTCGAAGCTCTGCAATTCGCCTGCCAGCCTGTAGGCCGCCGCCCACAGCATGATCTCGATCATGTGAGCCATCACGAAGCCGGCGACAAAAAAACAACTGACACCCAGCCGGGCGTACCCACGCAGGTTCTGCGGGTTCGAAACGGGTTCCCGTGCCATGCGAAACAAAAGCATGACCGCCGCACCGTGAATGACGATAGTGGCGAGCAGCACTCCAGTTGCCGTAGTGATCTGTAGAAGCATCTTTCCGTCCTCTGGGAGTGAGTAACAAACGCAGTGTGATAGGCCCTACATTTCCAGGTGCATTGCTGGCGCTCACCCGGATTGCACTTCAGCTCCCTGAAAGGCGGGTGAGTCAGTGTTTGCCGACAACGCCGTCACCGCCTCATCCATATCATCGAAAATCATATTGGAGCCTATTTTGACAAGGACACCAGAACGTTCCAGCACGTCAAGCGGCTCGCTATGGAGTTCCACGATCGCGAACTTCATGCCCCGCTCCTCCGCCATTGCCCGTATCTCATCGAGCATAGCGGCTGCGGTGCTGTCGATCTGGGCAGCCGCGCCTGCGTCAAAGATGAATCCTTTGGTATCCGCTCCCATTTTTGCAAAAATGTCTTCAACCCGGCTCTTGACGTAATCGGCATTGAAAAAAAGCATGCTTCCCTGGAGAAGATAGATCACCAGTCCGGGGACTGGCTTTGCCTGTGCATATCGATGCAGCTTATAGAACCCGTCGCGCCCGGGAATGCGGCCCAGCAATGCGTCGCGCGGCCGCATGCCCTGCATCACAAGATAGAGCAATGTCGCAACCACCGCGACGATCACGCCCTTCAAGACCCCGAGGCCGAGTGCTCCCGCAATGCTGATAAGCGCAAAAGAGAACTCGATCCGGCTGATGTGCCACAAGTCTCTCAAGGTTCGCAGATCGATCAGGCCTATTGCTGCCGAAGCCAAGACAGCCCCGAGTGCGGGCGTGGGCAGGATGGCCAGCGCATCGGTCAGGAAAAGGACCGTGAGTGCCAGGGCGGCGGCTGAGAAGACTGCCGCCAATTGGGTTTTCCCGCCCATGAGATCATTGATTGCAGTACGAGAATCGGAGGCAGTGACAGCGAAGCCGCCGCATAATCCCGAGGCAAGGTTGGCCGCGCCAAATCCGAGCAGTTCCCGATTGGCATCGACGGGATATCTGTTTTTGGCTCCAAAGCTGCGCGCCGTCACGATGCCGGCACCGAAGCTCATGATCAGCACGGCCGCGGCCCCCAGCAGGAGTTCGTCGATGGGCACACCGCGTGGAAACGGTATCGTTGGCCACGGCAGCTGGGAAGGAACGTCGCCAACTACGCGAATTCCCAGCGCCTTGAAATCAAACAGATAGGACAGGGCGATCGCAAGTGCCACGGCGACAAGCGGTCCGGGAATGGACGGACGCCATGCGCCTAACAGCCGGAGGAGGATGAACAGTCCGATACCCAGGCCAAGGGAAGGCCAGTGGATCAGGTCCAACTTCGAGACGATTTCGGCAATCGGCCCGAACAGCCCGTCGCTTTCGATTTTCACGCCAGTGAGGCGGCCGATCTGCCCAACGAGGATCGACAGCGAGATACCTGTCATAAAGCCCGTCAGGATCGGTCGCGACAGGAGGTCCGCGATAAAGCCAAGCCGAAGGAAGCTTGCTAGAAAGCAGAAGAGGCCGACGATCGCCGCTATGGCCGCGGAAGCCATCACGTTTTCGGCAGTCGATGCGAGACCGAAAGAAACCAAGACCGCTGCAAGCATCGTTACCGTGCCGGCGTCCGGGCCTACGATGAGTTGCCGCGAAGAGCCCAGAAGAGCATAGCCTAGAACCGACATGATGCTTGCATATATGCCGACTTCCGGCGGCAAGCCTGCAAGGGCAGGATAGGCAATCGCGCTTGGCAAGCCAACCGCGGCGATGGCCAGCCCGGATGTCAGATCATACCGAAGCCACTCAGCTCGGTATTCTCTGAGGCTGGATATGAGAGGAAGGGCTGGCATAGCGTCGAACATCTCCCGGGTTAGAAGGATCGGCACGTTCTGCAGATGCAATTCAGTGCCTTTGTCCACATCCCGCCGCGGCATTGATCAGCCACCTGCTCACGCAGAACAGGCAGGTTTGGCTGTGAGCACACATGGCAGAATTCGACAATGCAAAACGGTTATCGGTTTGGTTCTGCGGACTGACTGACGTGTATTGGTTGCAGCGCGTGTTCCGCCTTCAAATAGCTTTTGCCTTGCCCCACCCGAGAAAGAGGCCGACATCTCCAGGCATTCCCTGGGGCCACTCCACGATCATGGCGGTGAGACGGTATTCGGCCGGCTTCAGTTTGTCACGCCACACTTCGTAGGCTTGACGCGGGACGCCCGTCAGAGTCTCCGGCCAATCAGGGTCGTTGTTATTGATCGCACGACCCTGGTCGGTGCACAGCTCGACAGGGAACTGTAGAACCATCAGTTCGGTTTTCCCGTCCACGGCCACCGCCTTTATGCGGGCCAACAGATTGGCTCTCATCTTATCGGTGACTTCGATCCGCTTGGACATTCTATCCATCACCAGCTTTCTCGCATCCTCCGCGGTGCGCATGTCCTTGAAAGCAGCTGAGGCACGCGCCGTATCGATCTTGTCGGCGTATTCTCGCAGTTCCTCAGCCGTCATGAACAAGTTGCTCCCGCTGGGGGGGTAATCCCCCCGCAAATTAACGGGGTTTAAAAGTAGAATTTTCTCACAATGATTTTGGAGAAGATTCCGATGAAGACATCATGATTTAGCGACGCGCAGATCATGGCGATCCTGCGCCAGGCGGAGGACGGCATTCCTGTGGCGGAGCTTTGCCGGGAGCATGGCATGAGCGACGCCAGTTTTTAAAATGGCGGGCGCGGCTGGGTGGCATGGATGCCTCGATGGTGGCGCAGATGAAGAGTATGGAGGACGAGAACCGGCGGCTGAAGAAGATGTATGCGGAACTGAGCATGCAGAACGACCTGCTGAAGGAAGCGCTTGGAAAAAGCGCTGAGGCCGTCTCAACGCAAGGAGCCTTACGGCAAATGCAGGCAATTGCCTATCGGCCAAGGGATGGCCATGCAAGCCGTTCAGAATCACACCATCAGCGTGGCACTCGCCTGCCGGACGTTCTCGATCAGCGAGACGTGCTATCGTTATGGACGCAAGCTCGACAGTGAGAACGAGGAGATTGCCGACTGGCTGTTGCGCCTGACGGCGGCCAGGAAGACATGGGTTTCGGACTGTGCTTTCTCTATCTGCGCAACATCAAGGGCTTTGGCTGGAACCACAAACGGGTTTACCGCATCTACGGTGAACTGGAACTGAACCTCAGGATCAGGCCCAGGAAGCGGCTGATACGAGAGCGGCCCGAGCCTCTGGCGGTGCCGGAACAACCCAACCGGACCTGGTCGATGGACTTCATGGCCGATCAGCTTGCCGACGGCCGCTCGTTTCGGACCCTGAACGTGATTGGCGACTTCAACCGCGAGGGGCTTGGCATCGAGGTCGATTTCTCGTTGCCCGCCGAGCGGGTCGTCCGGTCCCTCAACCGGATCATCGAATGGCGTGGTAAGCCGAAGGTCATCCGGGTCGACAATGGCCCGGAATATATCAGCGGCACGCTGCTGGCGTGGGCGGAAAAGCGCAACATCACCATCACTCACATCCAACCGGGCAAGCCGCAACAGAACCCTTACATCGAGCGCTACAACCGGACGGTCCGACACGAATGGCTGGAATGTTTTATCTTCGGTACCATCAAGGATCGTGCAGGATCACGCCACACGGTGGCTATGGACATATAACAATGACCGACCCAATATGGCCATCGGCGGGCATTACCCCAAGGCAGAAACTGAAAATGGCAGCGTAAATTCTACTGACCGGCCCCGTAAAAAACGGGAGGATTACCATTCGATCTGAGGTCAGAGAGCATAGCGTTCGCAGCCAGCAATTTGTTTTGTCAGGAAGCCCCCATCAGCAACAAGACTATTCTGGGTTCACGGGCTGAAACACTCAGAACGCTGCCCGTTGACCTTTATTCGTATGTTTATTCTATTCCCTTATCTCGTCTCGATGAGGATGGTCTCCAAATAAAGTTTTGGGGGCCTGGAGGAGGAGGCCGTATTTGCGCTATCATCTGTGGAGGATATGGATGCCGGATGGATTACGCGCCCAACCCCGGTCCCACTCTTTTGCATTTCCACTTTGGCCCTCTAAGTGCAGGCAGCGGACTCCGAGCGATAGACGATCTCCTTCGTGAAGCGCAAGAGCTGTGGGGCACGTCAGCACCGTCTTATCTTGCAGTCAGGAAATCACATGCCCCCCCTGAGTACGGGACTCTTGCTGATGCGGTTGCCTCGGTCGAGACAACGGGCGGGACAGATGATTTCCTACTGATCGCATTTCAGGATGGAGGAGTAATATCCGTTTCTGAAACCAGGTTCGCTTTCCAGGATGATGCGAAGCCTGCAACGTGGTGGTATCCAGCAAAATGAACTGCAGGGGAACGTATCCTAGACCGGAAGCCCTTTAACCACATACCGGCAAGCAGAGCTGACTTAAGACCCCAAAAGCCAAGTTGGGGACCAAATCGTGCGACCCATCCGACGAATTGACATCACGATATCAGTTGTTTAGCGGGGCAAAGTCACAATGACGGCGAGCATTAAACGCAAAAACCGCCCCCGTTAGATGGGAGAGGTGAGACTTTTATGTTGGAACTGGTTGCGGGGGCCTGAGCCCACGGAGACTTATAAATTCTCCTTGGGCTCAGGCCCCCGCATTGACAGTCTCCGTTTACGTCAGAAGCGGCCATTGAACAGAGATCGCGCCGACCGAAACGGGGCCGCCAGGAGACAGTCCGCTCCTGTCCCATAAGCCATGGAAGCGGACATCACGCTTCGAAAAAGCTACCTGTATGCTAGCGAGACGGTCATTGTAAAACGCCAACGACAACCTTCCCCTTGGCCCGCCCGGTCTCGACATAAGCCAAAGCCTCAGCCGTTTTCGCAAAAGGATACACCTTGTCCACGATCGGACGGATGACGCCAGCGTCGATCAGCGTGGCGATCTCCCTCAGTTGCTGGCCCTCCGCGCGCATGAAGAGGAAGGAATAATCGACGCCGCGGCTCCTTGCCTTCTTCAGAATGCCTCGGCTCAGCATCCGCATGACAAGGCGCAGGACGAGGTTCAGCCGCAGGGACTTGGCGAAGGGGACGTCCGGCGGACCAGAGATCGAGATGAGCTTTCCACCCGGTTTCAGCACGTTCAGTGACTTTGTGAGCGTCCTGGCGTCCTGGCTGTTGAGCACCACATCGTATCCGGACAGCACCCGCTCGAAGTCCTGCGTTTTGTAGTCGATCACCACATCCGCGCCGAGGCTTTTGACCAGCTCGGCATTCGCGGCACTGGTGGTTGTTGCCACGCTGGCGCCGAGATGCTTGGCGAGCTGGATGGCGAAGGTGCCGACACCGCCGGAACCGGCCTGGATGAACACCTTCTGGCCGGGCTTGACCTTGCCCACTTCGACGAGCGCCTGCCAGACGGTCAGTCCAACCAGCGGGATTGATGCGGCCTCTTCCATGGAGAGGCTTTTCGGTTTCAGCGCGAGGTCTGCTGCGTCGACCGCGATCATTTCAGCGAATGTCCCAATCTTATGATCACGCGGACGGCCATAGACCTCGTCGCCGGCCTTGAACTGCCGTACATTAGCGCCGACCCGGATGACCGTTCCGGCCAGATCGTGACCGAGAATGAAGGGCGGGCGATAGGGCAGGAACAGCTTGAATTCGCCGTCGCGCAACTTGGAATCGAGAAGGTTGATCGCGGTGGCGTGGATACGAACCAGCACATCGTTGGCACCGATCTGAGGATCTGGCATGTCGGCCAAGCGCAGCGGGCCGTTCTTTTTGTATTTATCGACGACGAAGGCTTTCACGGGTTTTCTCCAGTATGAAACGATTATCAGGTCAGGCGGCCAGGAAAGCCAGCGCTTTCGGCACGAATTCGGTATGGTACTGGAAGATGCCGCCATGGCCTGCATCCTCGTAGATCACCAACTCGGCATTCGGCATGCGCCGGGCCAAATCGTGGCTGTTGGATGTCGGCACCATGATGTCATTGTCCCCATTGGCCACAAGAACGGGAATACCGATGCGCCCCAAATCCTGCGGTGCCTGACGACCCCAGGCTTTGATGGCGCTAAGCTGGCGCAGAAAGGCACGGGGTGTCGGATCTTTGTCGCGATCAAGCTGTCGCTCTTTCAGACGCGCCAGAAAGTCTTTTGCTGACCGACGGCCCGTGGTGGAGGATGTGAAGAACAGGTAGGTCTTCGGGTCGCGCAATGTCAGCATGCCTTTGAGGATAAGCGGCCAGGAGACGGCTCCGACCCGTTCAATGCCTGCTCCACCCGCAGGACCCGTACCTGTCAAGATCAGCTTGCGCACCAGACCGGGGGCTTTCAGCACAACATCCTGCGCCACGAAGCCGCCCAGGGAGAACCCCATCAGATCGACCGTGGCAAAGCCAAGCTTGCCAACAACGGCGATGACGTCACGGGCCATTTCATCGATTGTCAATGGGGCCGTTCCGCCGGAAAGGCCGATCCCCTGATAGTCCAGTGCGATGATGTGGTGGGAGGTCGCCAGCCCATTGACAATCCGTGGGTCGAAATTGTCCAGCACCGCGCCCCAGTGATTGAGCAAAACCAGCGGGATCCCGCCGCGAGGACCCAGCTCGCGATAGGCAAAGCGGATCTTGCCGACGCTGACGAAGCGATTCTGAGCGTAGCGGTAGTCATTTGTCGATGCGGTCATGGGTGCGTCAGTCATGGTGGGCCAGCTCTTTGCCCGCGCGCGGGCCGATGGAGTGAGAATACTGCCTCAGGCGATGTTGAACTGCTTGCGCAGGATGCGATCAAACAGCGCGCGTGGGAGGAAACGCCTTGCAAACGCGGTCTGTCGGGCCTCCTTACCAGAGGGATAACGCAGCCGTGGCTTCCTGGCCTGCGCCGCCGCAACAATCGTCGCTGCGACAGCGTCCGCCGTGTCACCGCCTGCCATGGCTGCAGCGAACGCGGCCTGGTAGCGGGCGAATGTCTCGCGATAGACCGCCACGGGACGATCGCCTTGTGGTGAGTTGGCTTCGATGGAGGTCTTGGTGGCCCATGGCTCGATGACCGCGACCCGGATGCCCAACGGCCGCACTTCATGGTCCAGGGATTCCGAATAGCCTTCGATCGCGTGCTTGCTCGCCGTATAGTGGGCACCGAAGGGACCGGGAATGAGCCCGACGACCGAGCCGATGTTCAGGATTCGCCCATTGCCCTGCTGGCGCATGATCGGCAGGACTTCGTTCGTTACCCGGACGACGCCCAGATAGTTGGTGTCGAACAGCGCACCGACCTGCTCGATCGAGCTTTCTTCGGCGGCTCCGGAGATGGCGTAGCCGGCATTGTTGACCAAGAGGTCGATGCGGCCGAGTTCTGCATGGGCGAGCGCCACGGCAGCAACAACGGAGGCGTCAGAGGTCACGTCGCAAGCGATCATGCGGATGCCATCGCGGATCTCGCCGGCAGCCGCCTTGCGGCTCGTGCCAATCACCCGGTAGCCTGCGCGGCTGAGCGCCAGTGCCGCCGCCTTGCCGATGCCGCTGGAGGCACCGGTCACGAATGCAGTCTTCTGTCCTTTTGATGCAAAGGTCGCCATAGCTTTGTTCTCGATCTGGCGCGCGACATTGGCCGCGCTGCCTTTGATTGTCAGCGATTGATTATGGTCGGCATTGCCGGGGCCGCACCGAAATGCGGCCCCTGATGGCTCAATTGCCGGAAGTCTCGGTCAAGCGCGGATAGTCGGTATAGCCGGCAGCGCCGCCGCCATGGAGTGTCGCCGGGTTCATCTCAGCCAGCGGCGCGCCGCTTTGCAGCCGTTCGACAAGATCCGGATTGGCGATGAACGGACGTCCGAAGGCAATCAGATCCGCCGTGCCATCCGCCAGATGCGATGTCGCAAGCTCGAGATCATAACCATTGTTGGCAATATAGGTTTTACTGAAGCGGCGGCGCAGCGATCCGTAATCGAACGGCGCCACGTCGCGCGGGCCGCCAGTCGCGCCTTCGACAACGTGAATGTAGGCGATGCTGAGCGCCTCGAGCTGATCGACGATATAGTCGTACTGCGCCTGGGGATCACTAGAGGAAATAGCATTGGCGGGCGAGACCGGTGAAATCCGGATCCCGGTGCGCTCAGGCCCGATTTCCTGCGCCACCGCAGCGGCGACTTCGAGCATCAGGCGCGCGCGGTTTTCCACGGAACCGCCATAGGCGTCGGTGCGAACATTGGCGCCGTCCTTGGCGAACTGCTCGAGCAGATAGCCATTGGCGCCATGGACCTCGACGCCATCGAAACCCGCCTCGATGGCATTGGCAGCAGCCTTACGGAAGTCGTTGACGATGCCGGCGAGCTCAGCGATCTCCAGCGCGCGGGGTTCGGACACATCAACGAAGGCATTGTGGACGAATGTCTTGGTCGCGGCGCGAATGGCCGAGGGCGCGACGGGTTGGCCACCTTTGGGCTGCAGGTCGACATGGCTGATGCGACCGACATGCCAGAGCTGCAGGACGATGCGTCCGCCCTTTTCGTGCACGGCGGCGGTTACCTTGCGCCAGCCCTCGATCTGTTCCTTCGTATAGATGCCGGGCGTGTCCTGATAACCCTGCCCCTGCTGAGAGATCTGCGTTGCTTCGGAAATGATCAGACCGGCCGAAGCACGCTGCGCATAGTATTCTGCCGTCAGCGGGCCCGGCACGAAGCCTGCGCCTGCACGGTTGCGGGTCAGCGGCGCCATGACGATCCGGTTTGAAAGGGTAATGGCACCGATGGTTGTGGGTTCGAAAAGCGTGGTCTTGGTCATGATATACCTATTATATTTTCTCTGGGTCGGCATTGGTTCACCGACTGCGTAAAGCTCACGCCTGCGTGCGATAGCGTTCGGCAGGAAGCGCGTTGACGAGATTGCCGAGCATGGCTTTGCGGGCGCCATCGAGCGCGTCCCACTGGCCGCCGTCGTGCAGCGGCGGGATTGTCACCGGTTCGCGGCGGTCGAAACCGACCAGGGCCGCATCGACCAGATCACCGACTTCCATGACATTGCTCATGGCGTTGACGTCGGCGCCGACATGATCCCAGATCTCGGTACGGGTCGTGGCGGGAAGTACTGCCTGGATGTAGATGCCCTTGGGGCCAAGTTCGTGTGCCAGCCCCTGCGACAGGAAGAGCACGAAAGCCTTGGTCGCGCCATAGACGGTCATGCCGAATTCTGGTGCCAGGCCAACGACTGAACCGATATTGACAATCGCGCCCTCGCCAGCCTTGGCAAGACGCGGAGCAATGGCGCCGGCAAGCCGGACAAGTGCGGTCGCGTTGAGGGCGACGAGCTTGGTCATGTCATCGACGTTCTGGTCGACGAAGCTTCCGCCGATCGCCGTCCCCGCATTGTTGACGAGAATGCCGATGCGGGCGTCGTCACGCAGCCTGGTCTCGACCTTTGCAAGATCCTCAGCCTGGGTGAGATCGGCCGGAAGGATATCGATCGTCACGCCGGTTTCCTCGCGCAGACGGCTCGCAAGCGCCTCCATGCGCGCAACATCCCGGGCGACCAGCACCAGATCATGTCCGCGGCGCGCGAAGCGTTCGGCATAGGTTGCGCCAATGCCTGTAGAGGCGCCGGTGATCAGGACTGCAGGAATCTGACTCATTTTGGATTGCTCTTTTCTATTGTTGATCCTATATTCATGACAATCATCATGATTGGTTTTAAATATGATGGCCATCATGTAAATGTCAATGGCCAGTTCGGAGAATTTTGAAAATGAAGGTCAGCCGAGAGCAGATGGCGGAGAACAGACGCCGGATTCTGGATGTCGCCAGCCGATTGTTTAAAGACAAGGGGTTCGATGCGGTGAGCGTCGCGGAGGTCATGAAGGCTGCCGGCATGACCCATGGCGGCTTCTATGGACACTTCGCCTCAAAGGACGACCTGGTAGCGCAGACGCTGGCGCATGCTCTTGAGGGAGACGCCGTCGGAGACGGCGACTTCAGCGGTTTCGTCCGCTCCTACCTGGCGCCCCGTCACCGGGATAATGCCGGCAATGGATGCCCAACGGCAGGTCTCGCCGCAGCAGTTCGTCACCAGACGCCAGCCGCGAAAGCCGCCATGACCGAAGGACTGCGCTCCCAGATCGCCCGGATGGAGAAGGCCCTCCCGCAACAAGGGGCACCCGACAAGCGCCGCGCAGCGATCGGAAGCTGGGCGGCCATGGTCGGGGCCGTCATCCTTGCCAGAGCGGTCGATGACCCTGAATTATCCGACGAGGTTCTTGGTGAGACGCGCGCATGGATCGACGCCATGCGGGCTAGTCCGCTTCGAGTGGACGGGAGC
>NZ_AHZC01000009.1 GCF_000247475.1 Rhizobium sp. PDO1-076
CGTAGGCCGCTCTCCACGAGCATTTTCGACAGCGGGCCGAGGATCGAGTGCATGAAGTCGGGTTTTGGCGCGGGGTGGCTTTCGAGCGGCGTGCCCGAGATCGGCACGAAGGGCACAACGAAGGGATAGACGCCGATCGCCACAAGCCTTTCGCAGATATCGAGGATGGCTTCGCGCGTGTCTCCAAGTCCGGCGAGGATATAGGTGGAGACCTGACCGCGCCCGAACACTTCGACCGCCGCCTTGAAGGAGGCCATGTATTTCTCGATGCCCACCTGCGCCTTGCCCGGCATGATGCGGGCGCGGATTTCCGGCGTCACGACTTCCAGATGCATGCCGAGCGCATCGACGCCGGCTTCCTTCATCCGGGAAAACCAGATGTCGTCTTCCGGTGGCTCGCACTGTGCCTGGATCGGGATATCGACGGCCGCCTTGATGGCGCGCGCGCTCTCCGCCAGAACCGCGGCACCCCGGTCATCGCCCTTCGGCGTGCCCGTTGTCATGACCATATGCTTGACTCCGTCCAATTCGACGGCAGCCTTGGCGACTTCCGCAAGCTGCGCCGGCGTCTTGTGTGCGACGGTACGGCCAGCTGCCAGAGATTGTCCGATGGCGCAGAACTGACAGGTCTTTGTCCGGCTCTGGTAACGAATGCAGGTCTGCAGCACGGTCGTTGCCAGCACGTCGCGTCCGTGCAGCACGGCAATCTGCGAGTAGGGAACGCCGTCCGCCGTCGAGCGCTCGTAGAAGCGCGGGCGCAAGGGGAAGGCGACTTCGCCGATGACGCGGCCGTCACGGCTGATGCGGCTGTTGCCGGCGTCATCCGGCTTTTCGACAAGATAGGGGCTTTCGAAGGCGGGCGCGGTGTGAACCGGGACCATGACCGTCATGCCGTCGATGGTCAGCGCCTTGTGATCGGAAGGGCCGGCGCCGCCGCGGCGGCTTTCGTGGCCGGCCTTCGGATCAACGAGCCTCGCGCCGAACGATTGCAATTCGTTGATCAGTGTTTCCGTCGAAAGCTGGGGTCTGGTGTCCATCGGTATTGCTCCCTGTCGGCGCTGTTTCGAGGAATGTATGGGCTGTCACCATCGGGTTTGCCGGGCGATCGTCGATCACGAGGTGCAGGAGTTCCGGGCGTGCATAATGGCCGACGGAATCCATCATCCGCTTGCGCTTGAGGATGAGGCTCATGTCGAGATCGGCGATCAGAATGCCTTCGCCCTCGGTGATCGGGGCTGCGAGGTGTTTTCCCTCGGGCGAGATGATCGCCGTCATGCAGCCGCCGCGCAGGGCCTTTTGCAGACCTTCGTCCGGGGTGATCGAGCGGATCTGCTCGTCTGTCAGCCAGCCGGTGGCGTTGACGACGAAGCAGCCGCTTTCCAGCGCATGGTGGCGGATGGTGACTTCCATCTGGTCGGCGAAGATCGGCCCGACCATGGAACCTGGAAACTGCGCGACATGGATTTCCTCATGCTGCGCCATCAGCGCATAGCGGGCAAGGGGATTGTAGTGCTCCCAGCAGGCCAGCGCACCAATGCGGCCAACCTTGCTGTCGACCACCTTGAGACCGGACGCATCGCCCTGGCCCCAGATCATCCGCTCATGGAAGGTCGGGGTGATCTTGCGTCGCTTGAGAACAAGCGCGCCATCCGCATCGAAGATGAGCTGGGTATTGTAGAGCGTGCCATGATCCCGCTCGTTGACGCCGAGTGCGACGACGATGCCGTGCTCGCGCGCCGCTGCCGCAACCGAGTCGGTCGTGGCACTGGGGACCGTGACCGCTTCCTCATAAAGGCGGAGATGCTCGCGGCCGGAAAGGACCGGGGGCAGGACGAAGGAAAAATAGGGATACCAGGGGACGAATGTCTCCGGGAAGACGATCAGGTCCGCGCTCTTGGCGGCGGCCTCGCGGATCGTTTCCAGCACACGGGCAAGCGTCTTGTCGCGCGAAGTGAGATCCGGCGCGATCTGGGCCGCGGCGGCCCGAACGGTCCTGCTTTTATCCATGACGAGTTCCTTGCGTTGAGGTGAAGGAGGCGGGGGCTAGCCCCGCCTTCAGCACGCGCCAGGATTGGCGCGGGGGCGTCGGGTCAGAGCGTCCAGGTGTCCAGAATGACAGCGCCGGCACGGCGGTGGATCAGCATGAGATCCAGTACGTCGAGAGGGCTGATGGGCGTGATGCCGGGGATCAGCGACGGCTCGCCATGGCCGTAGAGGGCCTGAAGGGCAAAACGGCAGGCATAGACCTTGCCGCCTTCCTCGAGAAAACCCTTGATCTGGTTGTTGAAGTTCAGGTGCCCCGGAAAAGCTTCGGAGCCGAGCTTGGGGAAGCCGCGCTGGATGCCGAGCGTGACGCCGGGGCCGTAGAGCAGGATGGACGTGTCATAGCCCTTGCGCTTGAGGCGTTTGGCCTGCAGCAGGTTGACGAGGCCGATGGAACCCTCGAAAGCGACGGTATGGAAGGTGATGAGGGCTTTTTCGCCTTCATTGGCCTGAATGTCTTCGAAAACCTTTTCCTCGTAGTCGACGAAGAAGTCCCCATCTGCGTGGGCCGGTGCGGTGATTGCGGGCATGAATGGCTCCTGTTTCGAGGTCGGCCCATGGGACGGGCCACTGCCATTCAATTGCAAAGGCTATGCCAGATTGGTTTTTGCCTAATATCAAATCAAAACGATGCAAAATACAGTCAATGTGGCAGTCAATTGTAGGATCTTCAAAATTGCAGTGCTAATATCAGGGCAAATTCCTGCTAAACGCATAGGCGAATCGATCGAGTTTGAATGCAGTCAATATGCCATCATTCATCATCGCTCGATGTCGGTGCATCTCATTTCAGTTGAAAGATCGATTTCCTAGTGACAGGTGAAAAAAGCAACAATATACAGTCAATGTTCACATTTGACGAGTTCTCATGAAGACCTGGATCCCCGACCTCTCCCGCAGCAGCGGTCCGCGCTACATGGCGATTGCCGATATCATCGAGATGGACTTGAAGAGTGGCAAGCTCCTGGTCGGCGACAGGTTGCCCCCACAGCGAGATCTGGCAAAACGTCTGACCATCGATTTCACCACGGTTGCGCGCGGCTATGTCGAGGCACAGAAGCGCGGCCTTGTCGCAACTCATGTCGGACGCGGAACTTTTGTCACCGGCGGTCAGGAAAAGGAGCGGCGCGGTTTTGTCTCCAGTGCCGCGGTCGATTCTCGCCGCACATCCGTCGTCGACTTCTCCATGAACATGCCGCCGGAGCCGGAAGATCCCGATCTTCTCGCACGCATGCAGGAGGGGCTTTCCGCCGTTGCCACCAACATGATCCCGCTTCTGCGCTATCAGGGTTTCGGCGGCGCGGGGATGGACAAGGAGGCTGCGGCCTCCTGGCTCAGTCGCCGTGGCCTCGTGCCTTCCCAGGAACGCATCTTCGTTACGCCCGGTGCCCATCCGGCATTGCTGGCCATTTTCGGGCTTCTGGCAAAACCCGGCGATATGGTGCTTTCCGAAAACATCACCTATCCCGGCATGCGCTCGATTGCCGCTCAGCTCCGCCTTAACCTGAAGGGCCTGCCGATGGATGCGGAGGGCATCATCCCGGCGGCCTTTGCCGAGATCTGCAAGGCTGCCAAGCCGAAGGCGCTCTATCTCAATCCGACGCTGCAGAACCCGATGACCCTGACCATTCCGGAAAAGCGGCGGGAGGAAATCTGCGCGGTCGCCCGCAAATATCATGTGCCGATCGTCGAGGATGATGCCTATGGCTTCATCCCGCTTCACAGCCCGGCTCCGCTTGCCGCTATGGCCCCGGACCTGACCTGGCACATCGGTGGTCTGGCAAAATGCATCGGTGCCGGTCTGCGGCTCGCCTATGTCGTGGTGCCCGACACAAAAGCCGCCTGGCCCTTCGTCAGTGCCATGCGTGCGGCAAGCGTCATGGCATCGCCCCTGTCCGCCGCACTTGCGACGCGCTGGATCGAGGACGGCACAGCCGACAGCATCCTGCGCTTCATCCGCACCGAAGCCGCCGCCCGCCAGGCGCTGGTTGCCGAAGTGCTGCCGGCGGGCAGTTATAAGAGCGACCCGATCAGCTTCAACATATGGCTTCCCCTGACAAACGGCTGGACGCGCTCAACCTTCGGCACTCACATGCGCGCGTCCGGCATCGGCGTCGTTGCCAGCGACGCCTTCACGGTCGATGGCATGGCCGAGGAAGCCGTTCGCGTTTGCCTTGGAGGGCCGATCCGACGCGAGACGCTGAAGGGTGCACTCGAATTCATGGGCCACGCTTTGGACGGCTCACCAGAAATGGCCGGCACCTTCTTCTGACGTCTGAACTGGGTAGGCATGATTGAGGGTCCAGTCCGTTCTGTAAGCCAGTCTCTCCACTGACGTCGCTCCGTTTGTGCCATCAAGCAATCGGCCAAAGCGTCACATCCTGGTGCTGCCCGGGAAGGGGTCGGCGAAACGGACTAGCTTGTGGTCCGGCTTCATACCCTCTTTGGATTGAGGCGATCATTGAGGACAAGAATGGCGATGAACCTTCGGATGGAGGTTTTGCGAGGCCTTTATTTTCCACTGGGACGAACCAGTGTCCTCAGCTCGATGAGACGTTCCAGCGAGGCAAGCGTCGCCTCCGGCTTCACCATCGAGTATATGACGTGCAGCAGTTCCAGGGCGATCAACGACGGTGCGTGCAGGGCTAAGCGTTCGGAATTGCTGCGAGGCAGCATCAAGACTTCCCGAGCGTGGCTGCGAAGCGGTGTGTCGGCCTTGCCGAGGATCATCACGATCGGCAGACCCAGTCGCTCGGCTTCGCTGATGGATGCCATGGCCTCGCGGTGCGACCGCCCGTGCAGCAACATGACCAGCAGATGACCCGGCTGCAAGGCAAGCAATTGCTCGGCAAGGGCAATGCCGGTGGCATTGAGGGCATGGCTTGGCATGCCTGAGCGGGCGAAAAGCCTCGCTCCGTACTCCGCAATAATTCCAGAGGCGCCGATGCCGAAGATTGCCACGCCTTTCGCCTCAGTGAAGAGGCCTGCGATCCGACTGATTGCGGCGCGATTTTCCGGGTTGGACAGGTGTTCTACGGTGGCGGCGGTCGATTGCAGGGTGAAATCGATCGCATGATTGACTTCGCCATCGACATCGCGAAGCGTTGACGCCATCTTCTCGATCGGAGAATCTGTCTCGCCGAGCCAGGCTTCCAGGACATCCTTCAATTCGCGGATGCCACTGAAGCCGAGAGCTTGGATGGCGCGGATGACCGTGGCATCCGACGCTCCCGCCTCGAATCCGATCTCCAGCGCGGAAAGACCCAGAACCCGGTGACGATTTGCGTCGATGAACTCCAGAACCTTCAAAAGCCCTGGGGAAAGCTTGTGTCGACGCTTGGCGAGCTGCTCGCCCAATCGGTCTTTCAGTCTGTTCGGTTTTTCAGGTGTGGACATCAAGCTTTCCTATCGACACGCCGTCCTTGCATTGATCGGGAGAAATGGCAGGCCGTGAACCAATCTACTGCTATACTGATGAGATATGAGAGTGAACCCGGCCGACCAATTGCCCTTGTCTCGAAGTCGTTTCAGCGCAATGGAAAACCGGTCAATCCGGGCGTGGTCCGAAGGCCGTCTGAACGGTCGCCACCATGCGTGACAGGGCTGCATAGGAGTTCGAGATTGCCTCTTCACGGGGTATCAGGATGTATCGCCCCTCTCGGCAGGCGGCAAGAAATCGGCAGAAGCCGGGAATGATTTTCTCCATTGCCTCTATCTCTGCCTTGGCACCCGCTTTGCGATCCGATCGATATGGGTCGAAGATCACGTCTGCATCGAGTTCCTGCAATCGTTCGGCGCTGACGACTATGCTTTGACCTTCGGGTATCTCGTCCATCAAACGCGGAAATAGAAATCCGGCATCACGCAGGACCTGCCCGATCGCCCGGTAACTGCGATATACATTCAGCTTGCCCCGCAGCGGTTGAAACACCGAAACGGTGTGCGTCTCCGTCCGGACCTCGGCCTTCAGGAGCGCGATCTGCGCCTTGTAGCGGCTATCGAGCCGAAAGCGTTCTGGTTCCCTGCCCGTTGCCGCGGCCAGCAGCGTGTAGACATGCGGCGCGCCCAGGTCGGAGTTAATGACCAGGGTCGGGGCAAGTTGCTCGAGCTTTTCGACGGGCGTCGAACGTGAGGCTTCCGTGACGATGAGATCCGGCTTCAGCGCCGCAACCCTTTCCAGATCGATCTCCGCAGCGCCCAGAAAAATGATGTCGCTGTTGTCGAAGTCGACACCGGTGAGCAATTTTGAAGACCGCAAATAGGGCGTGCCATCGCCCCTGATCCGTCCATGGCTGGCAATCGGCACAATGCCGAGTTCGATCAGCGGGATCGTCAAATCGATGTCGTAGTCGGACACGACGCGGGTTGCCGGTCGGTCCAGGACGACCACCCGCCCGAGGTCGTCCACCAGCCTGAGCGGCTCGGCGAGAGCGGGGATGGACGTGCAAAACACGACGACCAGGGTTGAAAGCAGCGACTTCATTGCGGGTTCATATCCTGTTTCGACGCAGCCAAAGCAAAAGCACTAGCAATGGGGCGCCGATTATGGCGAGAGAAACGCCGACCGGTAGGCGGATCGGTGCAAACAGACTGGCGCCCAAAAGGTCGGCCGCCAGAACGAGGAGCGCGCCGATCAAGGTGGCGGATATCAGGCGCCCCCTCAAATCCTGGCTTGGCAATATCCGGGCCAGATGCGGCGCAACCAGGCCGACAAAGCCCAATCCGCCTGCAACAGATACGGCGCCGGCAACGAGGAATACGGTTGCCACGAGACAGGAGATCCGCACCCATGTCAGCCTGACGCCGAGCGTTGACGCCTTGGCGTCTCCCATGTCTTCGAGTTCCGCATGACGCGCCAGAGACAGCAGGACGATCGCCGAGCCCAACAGGATTGCCGCCGCCAGCTGGACGGTCGGCCAGTTTGCCCCTTCCAGACTGCCAGCCAGCCAGATCATAGCCCGCTGCAGACTGCGAATGTCGGCAGACGTAAGCATGACGACCAGCATCGATGAGAGGCACCACGAAAGTCCAACGCCGACCATGATGAATTTCAGCGGCGAGGCTCCGCGGGCAAGAAGTACAACCGACAGGCCTGCTGCCAGTCCGCCGGCAAGGCCGACGACTGGCCGAAGCGCCAGCGGGGCAGCGGGCCAGACCAGGATCAGGGCGACAATGCAGAGTGCTGCGCCGGCCTTCATCCCGATCAGGCTCGGATCGGCAAGCCCGTTGCGGGTGACGTGCTGTGTCAGGGCGCCTGCCAGCGCCAGCATCCCGCCGCTCGTCACAGCAAGAAGCAGGCGCGGTGCCCGCAGGTTTTCCAGGACGATGGCCTCCGTCCAACCGACATGTCTGAAGAGAAGCCAGTTCGCTATCGTCGCCGGGCCGAGGGGCAGGCTGCCTGATCCGAGGCCGAGGAAGACCAGGAGCATGAGCGAAGCGGCAAGCAGCGCGTTGGTTGCCCAGGAACCGGGGCTAAGGCGTAGCGAAAAGCCGCCCGTGCGCCATATGACACCCCGGACCTTCATGTCAGTTTCCTCGCGACCAGCCAGATGAAAACCGGTGCGCCGGCGAGACCTGTTAGCGCGCCGGTCGGCAATTCCACCGGTGCCATCAGACTGACGGCCAGAAGATCGGCTGCAAGCAGCAAGGCCGAGCCCGACATGGCGGAGAGCAAAAGTGCCATTGCCGACGGAAGCTGGTGAAGCCTTGGCCAGAACGCCGGAGCGATCAGGCCGATGAAGCCGATGGGGCCGACAAGGGAGACAGCGGAACCGGACAGGAGGGCGGTGACCAGGAGCGCCGCAATACGTGTGCGGCGGACGGATGCCCCGAGCGATGAAGCGATTGTCTCGCCGAGCGTGAAGGCGGCAAGCGACGGCATGAGCAAGCAGCCGAAGAGGAGACCGATCAGGATGGTCGGGACCGTTGCCGCCAGCGCGGCATAGCCGATGCCGGCGGTATCTCCGACGAGCCAGAAACGCAGCTCTTCCAGGGTGTCCTCGTTGAGGATGAGTACAGCCGAGACAATCGCGTTGGCGAGAGCCGACAGGGCAATCCCGAAGAACACCATCTTATCCGGATCGAACCGGTTTCGGCCTGCTGTGGAGAGCAGAAGAACCAAGCCGAATAGCGCGCCGGCCCCGAAACTGGCGGCAAACGGCGTCAACAGAGGCGGTAGCGGGAAAAGCGGATAGGTGTTCAGCAGCACGACAGCGAGACTGGCGCCCGCATTCAGTCCGAGGATCTGGGGTTCGCCGAGACGATTGCGCATGGCGGTCTGCAAGAGGAAGCCAGAGGCACCGAGCGCTGCGCCGGCGGCAACGGCGGCGAGGATACGAGGCAGGCGCAGGAAGAGGATCACGAACTCATCGAAGCTTTGCTGGCCTGGGCTCTGCAGAAGGCTGAGATAGGAATGCAGCGGGATGCTGCGTGGCCCCTGCAGGATATGGCACGCAGCAAGGATCGCGATGACGACCAGTGTCACCAGAAGATAATGCCTTTGACGCTGGCGAGCACGCAGAGCGCCAGCATTCATGCGGCATCTCCAGGCAGGGTCGGAGCGTAAGGCAAGAAGACAGGCAGGCCCGTTTGCGGGTGAAGCATGGTGACCGCCTGCAGGTCGAAGACATCCCGGACAATCTCGTCGGTACAATCGGTCGCGGCGGACAGGACATGCCTGACAACACCCTCTTTCAGGAAGACCAGCCGATCGGCATATTGCAGTGCCATGTTCAGGTCATGGAGGACGCAGACCACGGTGCGCCTGTGATGACGGACCAGATTCCGCAAGAGATCGAGGATGGCAACCTGGTGGGCGACATCGAGAAAGGTGGTTGGTTCGTCGAGCAGCAGCAATGGCGTTTCCTGCGCCAGCACCATGGCAATCCAGACACGTTGGCGCTGTCCGCCGGACAAGGTCTCGACCTGCCGCTCTGCGAGATCGGCTATTCCGGTCAGCGTGATCGCTTCGGTGACGGCGCTTTCGTCTTGATTGCTCCAGTGGCGAAGGAAGCCCTGGTGTGGAAAGCGTCCGCGCGCCACCAGATCAAAGACGGTGATGCCTTCCGGTACCGGCGGTTGCTGTGGCAACAGCCCGAGCTTGCGGGCCATCTGGCGCGGTTGCAGTTGGGCGATGTCGTGGCCGTCGAGCACAATGGTTCCGGCTCTTGCAGGCAGCAAGCGCGCAAGAGCGGACAGGAGAGTCGACTTTCCTGAGCCGTTCGGCCCCAAAAGCGCCGTCATGCGCCCTTCTTCGATGCGGAGTTGAATATCCCGTATGGCGTTTACACTGCCGTAGCCGGCTGACAAATCATGCGCAGCAATGCCCTGTTGCAGGCTGATTTCAGCGTTTTCGATCATTGCAGGCTACGGCTCGTGTTTCTGATCCCGCCTTGTCGGCATACATGAATGTAGTAGTCAAGAAACATCGGGTCGAAAAATGTTCGCCGGGACCCAAAAGGGGGCGTAAAGCCGCGCACTTGTGCCGTTCGTCGTGCCGTATTTGCGGATTTAGCGTCATGGTGGGTGGCCTCTGAATATGTCTTTATCTTGACTACTACATTCCACTATAAGATCAGGCGGCCTCCCTCAACTCTTGCTGCGACGCCATGATGAAATCCAACTCTCTTTCCGCCCTTTGTTTCACCCTGACACTCAGCATGCCGGCACAGCTGCTTTTCCGTCCAGCTATTGCTCAGGATGAAAACGCCACGGAGCTCGGGATCATCGTGGTTGATGCCGATGGGCAGAAGGGCAAGAGTTACAAAACAGCGCGTAGTTCGACGGCGACGCGCAGCGATACGCCGATCACAATGATACCTCAGGCAGTCACCACCGTTGCGCCCCAGGCGCTGAAGGACAAGGCGGCGAACAATCTCGATGAGGCCCTGTCGGATGTCAGTGGCATCACCCAGGGCAACACGATTGCCGGCGCGAATGATGCGATCATCCGCCGTGGGTTTGGCGAGAGCCGGGATGGATCGATCCTCACAGACGGACTGAACACCGCATTGCCGCACAGTTTCAATGCGACAACTGATTATGTCGAAGTGCTCAAGGGGCCGGCATCGACCCTTTATGGGGTCCTTGATCCCGGCGGCATGGTCAACGTGGTGACCAAGAAGCCAGAAGATACGTTCTCGGCTGAGGCCTGGTCGAAGTTCTACGCCTATGGTGCGGGACGCTATTCCAGCAAAGCCGGTTTCGACGTGACGGGCCCGGCCGGCGACAGCGGCTTTTCCTACCGCCTGATCGCAGAGGGGGAGAACGGCGATTACTGGCGCAATTTCGGGGAGAACAAGAACTGGCTGATTGCCCCGTCGCTGACGTGGGAGCGTGACGGAACCGAAATCGACATGTCCTACACGCACAACGATTATCTGACGCCCTATGATCGCGGCACCGTCTACAGCGCGGCGACAGGCACCTTCCTCGACATCAGCCCGCGTCAGCGGCTCGACGAGGCCTGGTCCGAGGTTGATGGTGCCTCCGACCTCTTCAAGGCTTCCGTCAAGCAGCAGCTCGGCGGCGATTGGGTCGCGAGCATCAACTATGCCTATAGCGAGGACAGTTTCACCGCCGACCAGACGCGCGCCACCGCTTATAATGCGACGACCGGCATCCTGACCCGTCGCTCGGATGTGCGCGGCTACTACGACACGACGATCCATTCGCTGCGGGCCGACCTCACCGGTAGCGAGGACCTATTCGGCTTCGACAACGAATTCCTCTTCGGGGCTGCGCTTCGCAAGGAAGACATCGCCCGCGCCGCCCTTCAGACCTGCAATGCGAACAATCGTCTCAACGTCAACAACCCCGTCTATGGCGCGATTTCCCCTTGCACCTACAATGCGGCAACCGCGACCGAAGAATATCAGCACATGCTGACCCAGGCAGTCTATGCGCAGGACCGCGTCCATCTCACAGATCAGTTGATCGCGGTTGCCGGCCTTCGCCTTGAGCATTACGACATCACCGCCGGCAGCGGCGATACGGTCAATTCGGACAGTGACGGCAACGCCGTCATCCCCAATGCCGGTCTGGTCTGGGAATTCCGTCCGGATGCCTCGCTCTATACCAATGTCGCCCGCACATTCCGGCCGAACAGCTCGATCAACAGCGCCTATGGCAATCTCGACCCCGAAGAGGGCATCTCCTATGAGATCGGCTCCAAGATGGATGTCACCGACTGGCTGAGCGGCACTCTGGCCTTCTTCTACGCGGAAAAGAAGAATGTCGCCTATTCTCAAACGGTGGATGGCGAAACGGTTTATCGCACCGCCGGGCTCGTGCGCTCCCGAGGTGTCGAGCTGGACCTCGCTGGCCAGGTGACGGACGAGCTGCAAGTCATCGGAAGCTATGGGTTGACCGATGCGGTCGTTGTCGAGGATCCGGACTACGCCGGAAACGAGCTGGCGAATGTGGCCCGTAATACTGGGTCGCTCCGCCTCGCCTATAATTATGGAGAGGTATTTGATGGTGCCGGTAGCCTGCGTTTCGGTGGTGGCATCAAGGGGGTCGGCCGGCGCGCCGGCGATGCCGATAACAGCTTCTATCTGCCGGGATACGGCGTTGTTGACCTGTTCGCCAGCTATACGATCGAGAGAGAACACCCGATCGAGATCCAGCTCAACCTGAACAATATTTTCGACAAGACTTATTACACGTCCTCGATCGGAAGCTCGGCTTATGGTGTTTCCGTCGGTCAATCCTTCAATGCCGCTCTTTCGATCGGCATGAAATTCTGAGGAAAATCAGCGTAAAGACCGAGACCTTCAGGTTCGGTCTTGTCGTGCCAGGTGGTTTGCCGTTCCATCAGTCGGCGCATGCTACCTCACGATCAGCCGCCTGACCAGGCGCGTCGTTCCGGTAAAGATAGCGACCAGCAGGCAGCAGGTGCGTCGTCCTGGGCTTGGCCGCTACCGAGGTTTTCGTGCGATGGCGCCGGCTTCCACCGATGGGTCCAAGAGACTTTGGCCGTATGCCGCCATCCCTTCTCATGGATCTGGATCAGCGGCGGTGTGAGGAAGCGAACGCGCCGCGCTTCGATCTATCCCTCTCAGGTTGTCACGTCGTCGACGTCAGGAGGGCGACGGGTGCTGTGAGGATATCGGCGACGAACACGTCTCCACAAACATGCGTTTTGTCGCTGATGACATCGCGCAATATGCTGTTCGCCGTGGCTGGAATGCGGACGATTGTATCCTCCCAGAACGAGGGATCGGCGGTCAAACTGGTTTCCCCGATCACGCCGAACAGCCGCAGCGGGGCCACCACAACGACGAGCTCGCCACCTGCCTGCCTGGCAAACGCCAGCACCTGATCCTTGCGCGCACCCTCGACCGTCAACGGCACATACGCGCCTTGCTCGAAAAGCAGATGGTTTCGCTGTCTCAGCGACAGGCCACGTTTGATTATCTCCAATTTGCTTTGGACGACGAATTCAGCGTTCTTTGCCACCGGTTCATCCTGTTTCCAGGGACGACGGTTGTCGGGATCGACCATCGAAAAGTCGAGCCCCTCCGCTCCCTGGTAAAAGTCGGGCACGCCCGGCGCCGTCAGTTTCACCAGCGTCTGGACGAGGCTATTCAGTTTGCCACTTGCGACAAACGGTCGTGAGAAGTCGGCAAACTCCGTCAGAAAGTCGAGGTTATCGATCGACACGAGGCCGCGGGCAAATCGCTGCACCGCATCCTCATAGCTGCTGTCGGGTGCAGTCCAGTTGGTGTTCAGCTTCGCCTCGCGCAGGGCCTTGACGGCATAGGCGCAAAACCGGTCCTGAAGACCGGGGAGATCTGCCACGTTGACATCAGACGGAATGATGCCGAGCAGGGTCTGATACAGCATCCACTCCACATTCAGATCGGGAACCATGCCGTCTGATCGGTGCGAGACCAGTCTTGAATTGCTCAGTCGCCATCGCGGCAAGGCGGTCATCCATGCATCGGCGCCTTCACTGAGCGCATACAGTCTTGCGCGGGCGTCCTCGCCGCGTTTGGTATCATGGGTCGATGTGGATGATATGCCAAGCGGTTGCTGGCGCAATCGGCGCTGCATCTGAAGGTGAAAACCTGCAATGCCGGAGGGCTCAGCCGCTGGTTCGCTTCCGACTTCGTTGGCAGCCAAGAGGCAGTTGTATCGGTAGAAAAACGTATCTTCCGTCGCCTTTGCCATGATCGGACCCGCCAATTGCTGAAACCGGCATCTGAACTCTGCAGGATCTCTTGCAGTCGGGGCTTGACCGCGCAGAATATTGACGACCGCATCAAGGGCCGTCCTGTCATCCACGTGTTTTCGTGCCAGTCCTGCCGCGCGATCGAGGACCTTGTTCTCTTCGGCGGTCAAGACCTTGGTCGTACTGTATAATCTGTAAACCGGGAAGGCGATCAGCAGCTCCCTGATTGCGTCAGCCAGTGACGGCAGCTCGACACTCGGCAGCAAGCCCGCCATAATCTGCACGAGCCGATTGACCTCTCCGGCAAAATTGACCGTGACCATCTCGTACTTGGCCTGCCGCAACCCGCTTTTGGGATCGGCCATGCTGGGCACGAGGGCACTGTATTGCTGGCTCAGTTGAGCAAGCCCCTTTCGGCTGATGAACAGATCGCTGAGCGCACTGATGAACTCATATCCGGTCGTACCTGCCACCGGCCAGGTCGCCGGCAAGCTCTCCCCGGCAGAGAGGATCTTTTCGACAAAAACCGGAACATCGGCGCCGACCGCGCGGCGCAGGTTTTCGAGATATGCATTCGGGTCGGCGAGACCATCAATATGGTCAATGCGCAACGCATCGACCTGTCCGTCTCGGACCAGCTCGAAAACAAGCGCGTGCATCGCGTCAAAAAACATCGGATCCTCCACGCGAATGCCGACCAGGCCAGTGACCTCGAAGAAACGGCGATAGGACAGGTGGCTCGACGCGGATGTCCACGGAACGAGTCGCCAGTGCTGGCGGTCGTGCAAAGCTCTGAGGTTTTCCACAACGCTCGCAAAGGCCGAGAGATCATCGTCGATTACGTGCCCGAGTTCTTGAAGCCAGGCGCGGCTCTCTTCGCACAAGGGATAGCGCTGTTCCCCATATTGCAGTGCCAGCAAGCCGGTGTCATCGCGCACCAGTTTGATTTTGCCATCGGCTGCCGCGTCATCAAAGGGCAGATCGAGATGGGGCAGGGTGATCGGCTCGGACCAATCGATGTCAAAAAATGAGGCGTAGCGGCTATCTTTTCCTTCATTCAGCACAGAGTGCCACCAGGGATTTTCCAAGGAGGCTGCCATGTGATTGGGGACGATATCGAGGATCAGCCCCATGCCCAGATCCTGGAGGCGGCGACTGAAATCGTTGAATGCAGCCCTTCCACCGAGTGACGGATCGATCTCGGTTACATTGGTGACATCGTAGCCGTGGGTAGAGCCCTGCGTTGCCGTGAATATGGGGGACGCATAGATATGGCTGATCCCGAGGTTTTGCAGATAGGGTAGCTGCCGAGCCGCCCGATCAAAGGTCATGCCGCTGCGGAACTGAATGCGATAACTTGCAGCGATTGGCGCCATGGTTCCTCGCGAATGGGTTCAGTTCAACTGGCCAAGCCTTGAAGATACTTCGCTGACAAAGACACAGAAATATGCGGGAAAACGAGGACAAACATGAGGGCACAAGCGTCCAATGCCAGGCGCTCTTTGGGTGCCGCGCTTGTCTGCCAGTTTAGTTCTGCCAGTTTAGTGGCTGCGAAAACGCTGTTCTCTGCGCGTATTGTGACGCAGTTCTGCGGCGGTCGCGAATGAGCCAAAAAGCGTGAGAAGCCGGGCCTCTTCAGCCGTGTTGACACCCACACGTTTGCAGTAGTCCCGGACGGACCATATTTCGGTCGATGCCCCTTGTTCGAGGTCATCTATTTTAACTTTTTCCACCGCAGTCGCTCCCGTGCCTGTAGCCCCAAGGCAAAACGTCTCAACCGGGAGTGAGTTCCGCCGGCTGTACCAAAGAAAGCACTGGACGCACGGATCCGGACCGGCTCAACAAAGGCAAATCATGTCGACTGGAACTTTCCGGGCAAGATAGACTTAAGGCATTAGCCGCAATCTCGCGGCAACCTAAACTGCCGAGGTCACGGCGTAGGGCGGCGCGAACGCATGTTTCATAAAACGGCAGTCTCTTTCAAAGTGAACGGTGAGGTCTGCGATCTCGAAATAGACAACAGGACCAGCCTGCTCGATGCGTTGCGCGAGCATCTGCATCTCACAGGAACCAAGAAAGGCTGCGATCATGGCCAGTGTGGCGCCTGTACGGTTATCGTGGAAGGGCGGCGCATCAATGCCTGTCTGACGCTGGCAGTGATGCATGGCGGCGATGAAATCCTGACGATCGAAGGGTTGGGACAGCCAGGCCACCTGCATCCCATGCAGCAAGCCTTTATCGATTGCGACGCTTTCCAGTGCGGATATTGCACGCCAGGCCAGATCTGTTCGTCGGTGGCAGTGCTGGAAGAAATCAAAGCCAATATCCCGAGCCATGTTACCCAGGATCTCACGGAGCAAACGGCAGTCACTGCTGCGGAAATTCGCGAGCGCATGAGCGGTAATATCTGTCGGTGCGGGGCCTACTCGAACATCATCGATGCGGTGATGGAAGTGGCGGGAGCACCGCTATGAGAGCATTCACCTATGAGCGTGCGTCGTCGGTCGAGGCAGCAGTCGGGACCGCGGCTTCCAACCCGCAGGCAAAGTTTATTGCAGGCGGCACCAATCTCCTTGATTTGATGAAACTTGAGATCGAAATTCCGACGCATCTGATCGATGTCAACGGACTTGGTCTGGACAGGATCGAGGAGACCGCGGACGGTGGTCTTCGTATCGGCGCCCTGGTG
>NZ_AHZC01000008.1 GCF_000247475.1 Rhizobium sp. PDO1-076
GCCGCCGCGCGATCCCGAAGCCTTGGGCAGATAGGCTGCAACCAGCTTGCGCATCGTCGCATCGCGGCTGGCGCCGGACTTGCCACCAAGGACGACAGCAACGATCGAGCGACCGTCAGCTTCGGCGGAGGTTGCCAGATTGAAACCCGCAGCGCGGGTATAGCCGGTCTTGATGCCATCGACACCACGGACATTGCCGAGCAGACGGTTGTGATTGCCGATCACCTGCTTGCCGAACTTGAAGCTGCGGGTCGAAAAGTATCCGTAATATTGCGGGAAGTGCTGACGCAGGGCGATGCCCAGACGAGCCTGATCGCGAGCCGTCGTCATCTGCGCCGTATTCGGCAGCCCATGGGCATTGCGATAGGTCGTCTTGGTCATGCCGAGGTTGCGTGCCTTGGCAGTCATCATCTGGCCGAAACGCTGTTCCGAGCCACCGAGAAATTCACCAAGTGCGGTTGCGACGTCATTGGCGGATCGGGTGACCAGCGCCTGGATGGCCTGCTCGACCGTCAGGCTGCGTCCGGCGCCGACACCGAGCTTTGACGGAGGTTCTGCAGCGGCATTCTTGGAGACCGGCACCTTCGTGCTCAGCGAGATCCGCCCGGCTTCAAGCGCCTCGAAAACCATGTAAAGGGTCATCATCTTGGTCAGGGACGCAGGATAGCGCAGACTGTCCGCATCCTCGCTGTAAAGCACCTTGCCCGTCCTGGCATCGATGACCACGCCCGCATATTTAGGCGCCGCTTGCGCGACGGAGACGCTGAAGCTCGTCATCATCACAAGCGTCAGGGCAGCAACGGCCAGCCTGCGGATACGAGAGGCGAAATAGAGGTTTCCGTAAAATTTATGCACCACGAGACTCTTCAAGCTATGACCATTGCGGACCGGACGCTCCCCCATCGCGACCACTTCCAGACAAAGTAGGGTCTTAGCCTTACCAAGAGGTTTATGATGAACTTTTAGTTGACGGGATCGGACGCATTTTATGCGAGGTTTCGCTGGGTGCGGGCGTTGCGCGCGTGCCGACATAGTTGCGAACGGCTTCATCGATTTTCGCCCAGTCACCAAGCCGGCGGCTGGAAAACCGGTACAGGACGGTCAGGTCTTCGCCGACATGGATGTCCCGCTGGCAGTCGCCATCGGTTGCCTGGGAAGCTTTAACCGGCAAGAGGCAGCGGACCGCATAGGCGTCACCTGCGATCCGGCTGGCGGTGAGCAATGCCTCTCCGTCGAAACCCGCGCCCGGTTTGAATCGTCTTAGAGTGAGCCCGGAGGGTCCGGGATCCGATTGGGGCTCCAGAAGATGCGCGTATATCGCGCTGACGCGCCCCGACATATCGCGAGACATGGTGCTTTGGGAAATCTGAAGGAAAATCAAAGACGGTTCCTGGCTTAGATCGTCGAACCGCCGGCGCAGACTTTTGTCATAACCTGTCATTTCCGGCCAGAGCAGATAGAGGTCGACCTGTTCGGCGGGTCCGCTGACGCGCTGCTGTTCGAACCGGATCGCGTTGGTGGGGAGGCTCAACTGGTCGCGGCCAATCGTGATTGCCAGGATCTCGCGGCTTTCGCTATGGCCGGCGAGAGAGAGTTGCTCGCCATAGATTCGCCCTGCATAGCTGATCGCGGTTGAGGCGATAGCCAGAAAAAACACCAGACAAGTTGCGATGACCAGGAACCGCATCGAGATGAGCGGCGCGTGTTCGTGGGGACCGGTTTCGGCTGTTTCGCTCTGCATGCCTGACCTCGCCTGCGGCGGACGGCAACAAGTTGTGCGAGCGCCGATTCCCTATCGTGAAGGCCAGACGTTCGGCGATTGTGGTTAATGTTGCGTAAACGATCATCGCGGTGAAGGCGTAGAAAAAAGGAGAGCCGGTCCCGGTTGGACGGGACCGGCTCAGTGGCTCCGGTCGGGGACGGGTATGCGGGGGGACAGACCGGGCCAGATTGTAGGCGCTGCCGTCGGCAGGCGCGCTAGTTGGACGATACGCTGCCGACAACGCTCGCGCGTCCGTCCTGAAGCTTGACCCAGCGTGCAGGATCTTCAGACGACTGGCGCTTCAGATAGGTATATTCGGTGTCGGACCAGAGCAGCACCTTGTTGCGCATGTTGTCCAGTACGAAATCGCCGTGATCGGTGCGGATCGTCAGGACGGCATGGCCTTCACCATTGGGCTGGAGGACGACGGTGAGCAGCAGGTCGGCTGGATCGACGCCCTTGTCGATCAGCATCTTGCGCTTCAGAAGTGCGTAATCCTCGCAGTCGCCAACGGTGCGCGGATAGGCCCAGCGCTCTTCTACGCCGTAGATCTCCATATCGGTCAGCGGCGTGATCTGGCTGTTGACGGTGTAGTTGATCTCCAGGATCTCCTTCCACAAAGGTTCCGTCAGCCCCAGTGGACCGCTATCGCGACCAGAGCCCGAACATTCGCCGCTATAGGTCTTGCAGAATTCGTAGTGGCCGATCGGCGGATTGGCTTTGCCGATGACGCGCATGTTCGCAGAGGTGGCGGTGGCCGGTATTGCCAGGCAGCCGACGATTGCGGCGGTCAGAAGTCCAATACCCAGATTTTTCTTTGTTGTCATTGGTTGTCTCCCCGTGATGGAGTCAACATGACATCGAGTTTTTGACCTCTCGCGAAAATGCGAAGTACAAATCGAAGTAAAGTTGATGATAAGGCGATTTTATATTTATATGTATTTGATTATTGTTTGAGTATTGTTTGACGAAAATTGGAGTAAAATTTCAGTCAAAGTTGAGCTAATTTCGGATTTTTCATTCAGTCCATTCGCGGCTTCGTTGATGCAAGACGTTGAAAATAAATGATTTAATTTGTTGGTCACTGCAGCGGCGTTTGGGATGGTCGCGCCTCGCCGCCGCCGTTGATCATATCCGCCGTTCGCGCAGACGTGGTGGCGTCTGTGCTTCAAGGTCGCTCTGGTCGAGACAATGAGACGATGTTCTATTTTGAAGCAGAAATTTATTTTTGCCGGCGACAAAAAAATAAGCGCCTTGTCTTGAGGCGCAGGGCCGTGCTGAAACGAAAAGAGGCGCCAGCGGACGGACCGCTGGCGCCAAAAGTGCGATTTTCAGATGAAATCAGAGAAACTCGGTGAGCGCTTCGCGCGACTGCAGCGACAGAAACTCCACCGCCACACCTTCTGCGAAATGACGAACGACCCGGCCACGCATATTGCCCAGTCGAACGGCAGTGCCGAGTGGCGGACGAATGTCGATATCGACGGCGGCACCGGACAGGGAAAGGTCCATCAGGCGGCAAGGATAGCGCTTACCGTCTTCGAGCGTCAGTTCCGTCCGCGTGTTGCGTGGCGTCAGGCGATCGTGGCGACGGTCTTCCGGCAGTCCGAGCTCATGTTTGTTGGCAATCCAGGTCAGCTGTGCCGCAAGCTTCTCGCGCTTGCGCACGGTCGCGTTGATCGAGATGACGAAACCGTCCTCGGTCAATTTGACGACTGTGCCTTCGATCCGGCCGAGATGGTCGATATATGCGATGATGCGCTCATTCGGGCGCGGCCGACCGGCGCAGGCGAATCGGACATCGCCCGGCGACATGTCGATGACCTTGCATACGTATTCTTCGTAGTCGGCCATCATCAGACGACCCTGCAGGCTGACCGCGACGCGCTGGAAGGCGCGTTGCTGTCCCGGCGAGGCGATCATGTTGCTCTGGCTGGTCTGCGATGAATACATCATGGGCGATCTGTCTATTTCGCGGTTACGAAATGATTATCGGCAAGCTGTTAACATAACGTTTGTTGTGAGCCTCGGTTTTGTTCCGTCTTTTCCGATTTGTGTCCGGCGGTTAAGGTTAAACAAGGGTTGAGATTGCGGCTGCGGCGGGACTGTGGCAAAAACGGCCATCACTTCCCGAAGGTTCGCTTTCGGCACCAACTTGAGGGCGCGGACGTTCCGCAGCCGCCTCTACAGCCACTCGGATATACCGGGTGGCTTTTTTTTGGCGCTCGTCTGGGCTAACTGATTGCTTAGCAATGCCGCGAGGAGCCAGAGATGCAGGAAAATTCAGGGCCGCCCGAAGAGCCTCACGCCGGGCCGGTTGATACCGCGCATCAAAAGGACACCGTGCCGATCTTCAACCTGCCAGGCGGCGTCCTTTTGTCGCTCGCTTTGATCAGTGTCATCTATGCCCTGCAGACGCTGTTTTTCAGCGAAGATACCAATGCCTGGATCGTCTTTGAGTTCGGTTTCTTGCCGCTACGCTATGTCTATCCGCTGGCAGACCAGACATTGGCCTGGATCTGGACGCCGGTGACCTACTCTCTGCTGCATGGCAGTTTTGAACATCTGGCTTTCAACGGCCTCTGGCTTGCCGCGTTCGGCACCCCGGTCTACCGCCGGATCGGCGCGCTCCGTTTTGCCATCTTCTGGGTAATCTCGTCCGCAGCGGCCGCCGGCCTGCACGCTGCCGTCAACTGGGGTTCGCCGTCACCGATGGTCGGTGCTTCCGGCGTGATCTCGGCCCTGATGGGGGCAGCCTGCCGCTTCGCCTTTGGCGGGCGCCAGCGCGGTTACCTGCAGGCTTTCGGCATCGAGCCGCCGTTGCTTTCGGTGCCGGCAGCATTGGCCGATCGCACGGTTCGGGTTTTCATCATCGTCTGGTTTTGCGGCAATGTTGCCGTCGCCTTCGGCTTGCCACTGTTTGGAGATTATGCAGGCATGATCGCCTGGGACGCACATATCGGTGGTTTCCTGTTCGGATTCCTCTGCTTCCGCCCCTTCGATCCCTACAGCCGATCGGTGCGAAACCGCTAAAAATATCTAAATATTGCATTCCTCTTGAATAACATGCACCATTTGTGGATCGCCGCTTTGGGACGGGCTAGCGGTGAGTCCAGACGTGATGAATGTGAGGAGGCAAGCATGACAGCATCTGCGAGAAGCATACTCGAACTAAAGGGCCGTGACGTCGTAACTGTCGGTCCGAGCGTCACACTGGGTGAGGCCGCACATATCCTGGAAGAAAACAAGATCGGTGCGGTCGTGGTTGTCGGCATGGAGAATAGGATCGTCGGCATTTTTACGGAACGCGATGTCGTGCGTGCCATCGGCCAGAATGGCCGGGATGCGTTTGATCAGCCGATTTCCACCTTGATGACCGCGAACGTCTATCGTTGCCGCGAGGACACCAGCGTCAATGAACTCATGGAATTGATGTCCGCCCGGCGTTTCCGCCACGTTCCGGTGGAAGACAATGGCAAGTTGTCCGGGATCATCTCGATCGGTGACGTTGTGAAGTCTCGTATTCGCGAGATCGAGACCGAAGCGGAGCAGATCAAGGCCTATATCGCCGGATAATAACGGCCGACAGCGTTATGCCCGGTTGCTGGCACACTCTTGCGAAAGTGCGGGACTTTGTGAGTGTAGGGCTGAGCAAGCGCAGGACACAAGCGACACTCGCTATCCCGATCCGTCGGGTTAGCGAGATACTGCTTCCTGCATGCGTCGAATTTCGGTGATTCGGGACTTGGTTTCCGCATAGCCGCGCTCGATCGCTTCACCGGCCCGGTGAAATTCTGACAATCCGATATCATTGACGCGCGGATGCAGCGCCAGGTCCGGTGGGTCGCCGGCAAGCCGTGCCCGCGAGATACGGTCCTGGATAATGTTGAACGCTTGAACCATGACGCCGGTCAGGCCCATGCGGTTCGGGTCCCGCACCGGTTCGCTCGTGGTTTCCACCAGTTCGCCGGCGCGATGCTTGACGACGGCCGAGCGGCCGAACAGGTCGTAGTTGAGGTTTACCGCCATGACGATCGGTTGCTCGAGCGCCCTGCACACCGAAACCGGCACCGGATTGACCAGCGCTCCGTCGATCAGCGTACGATTGTTGCAGCGCACCGGCTCGAAGATGCCGGGCAGGGCATAGGATGCACGCAATGCCGTGATCAGGTGTCCGCCATCGATCCACACTTCATGGCCGCTATTGAGTTCCGATGCCACCGCCACGAACGGCTTGGGCAGATCCTCGATCATCAGCCCCTGCAGATGCTCCTGCATCCGCTTGGTCAGGCGCATTCCGCCGAGCAGGCCGCCGCCGCCGATTGTCAGGTCGAGCAGGGAGGCAATGCGGCGCATGGTCAGCGAGCGGGCAAAAACTTCAAGCTCGTCCAGCTTGCCAGCGAGATAACAACCGCCGACAAGCGCGCCGATCGACGTGCCGGCAATCATGCCGACCTCGATGCCCTCTTCGTCAAGGGCACGTAGAACGCCGATATGGGCCCATCCTCGGGCCGCTCCCCCGCCAAGCGCAAGGGCGACCTTGGGTTTCTTGGGCAGTTGAATTTGGGTCGGCAGACCGGATCCCATGCCGCTCGCTTCCCCGACCGAAGGCGCTTCACGCCCCGCTCCGCTGGATCTCAAACTCCAGTTCAGCATCTCCGTATTCCTCACAAGCTGAACACTCCGGCTCGTATTAGGACACTGTATGCTTACGATTTCGTTTAGTTCAAGGTGACCGGACTAAGCCTTGTAGACAGAATCCGGATCAAAGTGCCGGTGATCGTCGGCGATCGTGAGCGCCGGCGCTCCATCGACAATCAGCGCCTGCCGATAAAAGCATGAACGTCGCCCGGTGTGGCAGGTAGCATCGTGCCCGGCGACCTCGACCTTCAGCCAGAGCGCATCCTGATCGCAATCGACCAGGATTTCCTTGACCGACTGCAGATTACCGGAGCTTTCGCCCTTCTTCCAGATCTTGCCCCGCGAGCGGCTGTAATAGTGGCCGATCCCCGTCTCAAGCGTCAGCGCGATCGCCTCGGCATTCATGTGGGCGACCATCAGCAGGGCGCCGTCGTGCGCATCGGTGACAACGGCGGTCACCAATCCATGGGCATCAAATTTAGGCGTGAAGGCCAGCCCCTCCTCAAGAACCGTCTTGTCGGAGGAGGGTGCGTCGAAGTCGATACTGGTCATTGGCAGGCGAAACCCTTAAAGGCTCACCGGCCGCGCACCATGGACATGAAACGTGCCTGATCGGCAGCAGTGTCCTTGAAAGCGCCGGTGAAGGTGGTTGTCAGTGTCGTGGAGCCAGATTTCTGGACGCCCCGCATGGCCATGCACATATGCTCGGCCTCGATGAAAACCGCAACCCCGCGTGGCTTCAGCGTATCCTCGATTGAATGGGCAATCTGCGCCGTCATGTTTTCCTGCGTCTGCAGGCGCCGTCCGAAAACGTCAACGACACGGGCAATCTTGGAGAGGCCGAGAACGCGGCCCTTCGGCAGATAGGCCACATGAGCCTTGCCGATAACCGGCAGCATATGATGTTCGCAATGCGAGAAGAACGGAATGTCGCGCACGAGAACCATGTCGTCGTATCCGCCGACCTCTTCGAACGTCCGTCCAAGAACCTCTTCGATATCCGCGTCATAACCTGAAAAAAGTTCGCCATAGGCTTTGGCGACACGCGCCGGCGTATCTTGCAGTCCTTCGCGTTCCGGATCGTCACCGGCCCAGAGCAGCAAGGTGCGAACGGCCTGTTCGGCTTCTTCGCGCGTCGGGCGCGGCGCTTCTGCGGTCAACTTCTTGACGATGGCATCCATGCCTTTGATCTCCCGGTCCTGACTCTCGCGGACCGCCTGTTTCGCTTTTTCAGACTGTAAATGCGCAATGCGGTTCATATTGCAAGTCCGTTCTGCCAATTAACATCTGCGACACATCATCTGCGGCCAGCACTCTTGTAACATTTGGCGCCGCGACACACATGCAATATAGTTTCACCAAATGCCCTGAAAAGGGAATGGATTGCGACAGGCTGTGGCAAAAGAGCAGACAGCCTGGCGGCATCCACACCGCGCAATATAAAACATCTATGGGCTGCACGGATCGACAATGGACGACATCTACAACACCAAAATCCTCGAATTTGCCGGCAATATCAGCCATGTCGGTATCCTGCCCAACGCGCAGGCAACGGCGGAGAAGCACTCCAAGCTTTGCGGATCACGGGTACGCGTTCATCTGTCGGTCGATAACGACGTGGTCAGCGAATTCTCCCATGAAGTGAAGGCCTGTGCGCTCGGTCAGGCCTCGTCCGGGATCATGGCACTGCATGTCATCGGTGCAACACCGGCAGAAATACGCCAGGCCCGTGCCGATATGCTGGCGATGCTCAAGGAGGGCGGTGAGGGACCGACCGGACGTTTTGAAGACATGCGTTTCCTCAAGCCCGTTCGCGACTACAAGGCGCGTCATGCCTCGACCATGCTGACCTTCGAGGCAGTGGTCGACTGTCTCGATCAGATCGAGCATGCGGCAATGCCGGCCCAGGCCAGCTGATCATGTGCAACGGGTCTGATTGCGGAGATCGTCCGCCTTTGCGACCCTTGTCGAAGGGCCGCAACTGGTCAGGCACCTTCCGCAAGACACCCGGCCGCATTTTCGGCATGGCGATGATAAGGCTCTACCAGCTCAGTCTCTCCAGCCTGATCGGTAGTTCCTGTCGCCATATGCCGACCTGTTCGGAATATGGTTATGAGGCGGTCGCCCGCTACGGCCTGTGGGGCGGCGGCTGGATGACGCTGTTTCGTGTTTCCCGTTGCGGGCCGGGCGGAACCTGGGGTGTTGACCCGGTACCGGAGAGCCTGCCGACAGCGGTGCGCTGGTATGCCCCCTGGACCTATTGGTCGATCGGACGCCAAAGCCACGGCTGATACTCGGGCCGACACGCCGGCCGCCTGAGCAAATTCCTTTACTCAAATCGCCTTTCGGCTTATCAAGCCGGCGTTCATTGGCCGGGCAAGTCACCCGGCATTTTTCACCACCCGCATTCGTTGGCGGGACTGGATAAGGAGACTACCATGTCCGATACCGTTTCCCTGAAATTTCCCGATGGTTCCGTCCGCCAGTATGCTGCAGGCACGACTGGTCGCGAGGTTGCCGAAGCCATTTCCAAGTCGCTTGCAAAGAAGGCTGTCGCGATTGCGCTGGACGGTACCTTGCGCGACCTGTCCGATCCGGTCGTCGACGGCCTGATCGAAATCGTCACCCGCACCGATCCACGCGCGCTGGAACTGATCCGCCACGATGCGGCTCATGTCATGGCCGAGGCCGTACAGGAACTCTGGCCCGGCACCCAGGTGACCATTGGCCCGGTCATCGAGAACGGGTTCTACTACGACTTTGCCAAGAACGAGCCCTTCACGCCCGAAGATCTGCCGAAGATCGAAAAGCGGATGAAGGAGATCATTCAGCGCAACAAGCCTTTCACCAAGGAAGTCTGGCCGCGCAGCAAGGCGCGCGAGGTCTTTGCGGCCAAAGGCGAGGCCTACAAGGTCGAGCTGGTTGACGCGATCCCGGAAGACCAGGACCTGAAGATCTACTATCAGGGCGACTGGTTCGATCTCTGCCGCGGTCCGCACATGGCCTCGACCGGCCAGGTCGGCATGGCCTTCAAGCTGATGAAGGTGGCTGGTGCCTATTGGCGTGGTGACAGCAACAACGCCATGCTGAGCCGTATATACGGCACCGCCTTTGCCGAGCAGGAAGACCTTGATCGTTACCTCCATATCCTGGCGGAAGCCGAAAAGCGCGACCACCGCAAGCTCGGCCGTGAAATGGATCTCTTCCATTTCCAGGAAGAAGGCCCCGGCGTCGTCTTCTGGCACGGCAAGGGCTGGCGCATGTTCCAGACCCTGACCTCCTACATGCGCCGTCGTCTCGAGGGCACCTATCAGGAAGTCAATGCACCACAGGTGCTCGACAAGTCGCTCTGGGAAACCTCCGGTCACTGGGGCTGGTATCAGGAGAACATGTTCGCGGTGAAATCCGCCCATGCCTTCACCCATCCCGACGATGAAGAGGCCGACCAGAAGATCTTCGCGCTGAAGCCGATGAACTGCCCGGGCCACGTGCAGATCTTCAAGCACGGCCTGAAATCCTACCGCGAACTGCCGGTGCGCCTTGCCGAGTTCGGCAATGTCCATCGCTACGAAGCCTCCGGCGCGCTGCATGGCCTGATGCGCGTGCGCGGCTTCACCCAGGATGATGCCCACGTATTCTGCACGGAAGAGCAGATGGCGGCGGAATGCCTGCGCATCAACGACCTGATCCTCTCGGTCTACGAGGACTTCGGCTTCAGCGAGATCGTGGTGAAGCTTTCGACCCGCCCTGAAAAGCGCGTCGGCTCAGACGATCTCTGGGATCGCGCCGAAAGCGTCATGCTGGATGTTTTGAAGACCATCGAGGCGCAGTCGGGCGGGCGTATCAAGACCGGCATCATGCCGGGCGAGGGCGCGTTCTACGGTCCGAAGTTCGAATATACCCTGCGTGATGCCATCGGCCGTGAATGGCAATGCGGTACGACCCAGGTCGACTTCAATCTGCCGGAACGCTTTGGCGCCTTCTATATCGATGACAAGTCGGAGAAGAAGCAGCCGGTTATGATCCACCGCGCCATCTGCGGCTCGATGGAACGTTTCCTCGGCATTCTGATCGAGAACTTTGCCGGCCATATGCCGCTCTGGTTCGCACCGCTGCAGGTCGTGGTTGCCACGATCACCTCGGATGCCGACGACTATGGTCGCGAGGTTGCCGAACAGCTGCGCGATGCTGGCCTGCAGGTCGAGACCGACTTCCGCAACGAGAAGATCAACTACAAGGTCCGCGAGCATTCCGTGACCAAGGTTCCGGTGATCATCGTCTGCGGCAAGCGCGAGGCAGAAGAGAAGACGGTCAACATCCGTCGTCTCGGCTCGCAGGAGCAGGTGTCGATGAGCTTGGCTGAAGCTGTTGCCGTGCTCGCCGGCGAGGCAACCCCGCCGGACGTCAAGCGCAAGCTTGCGGCCCGGGCCGCGCGCTGACGCCAGGTCGCGGGTAGAACAACCACTGACAGGGCCGGGGCGATACCGGTCCTGTCAGAAATATGTCATCGAATTGCGATAAGCCAGATGACAAGACAGTCCGATGGTCGATTGAGGTGGCCAGTGCAGTTCAAAGAACTCTCCTATGCCAACGAACGCGATCCGCGCCTGAAGCGATGGTTTATCCGTTCCATCGAAGGCCTTTCCGGACGCGATCGGTACACCCGCCTGTACGATATCTGGCGCCACGACATTGTCGGCAAGACCGACCGTGTCTTTGGCAAGATGCTTGATCTGATCGATGTCGAGATGAAGGTTCAGGGCGAATGGCCACCGGCCAGTATACCGGATGGTCCGATCGTGATCGTTGCCAACCACCCGTTCGGCATAGGTGACGGCATTGCTGTGCTGGCGCTTGCCGAACAGCTCGGCCGTCCGTTTCGCGTGCTGATCAACAACGAACTTCTCAAGGTTCCGGAACTGGCGCCGTATTCGTTGCCAGTCTCTTTCGAGGAGACGAAGGAAGCCCTGGCGATCAACATGCAGACTCGTCACGAAGCCGTGCGACTGTTGAAGGACGGCGTCACCGTGGTGATTTTCCCCGCTGGTGGCGTCGCGACCGCAAAAAAGGGTTTTGGCCGAGCCGAGGATCTTCCGTGGAAGATCTTTCCGGCCAAGCTAATCCAGGCAGCTAAGGCCAATGTCGTTCCTGTGTTTTTCGAAGGCCAGAACGGCCGCCTTTTTCACCTGGCCAGCAAGCTCTCGTTGACCCTGCGTGTCTCGCTGCTCATTCGCGAGTTTCGCCGCCTGTCCGGCTCGACCATTCGTGCGCGTGTCGGCCAGATGATGACATGGGAAGAATTGAGCGCGCTACCGGATCGCAAGGATCTTCTGTCGAAGCTCTTTGGGGCCGTGTTCAGCATGGCGCCGCCGCCGCGCCGGGCGTTCCGCAAGGCTGGCTGAGGCCTATTTTGTCAATTGCAATTCAACGTCGCTGTTGCGCCCGGCCACGACTTTGAAATCCTGCTGGTATATCTTGTCCTTGTTGCGGGCGATGGCGGTATAGTCGCCTTCCGACAGGACCATGAGCGGAAATGCGCTGACGCTTTCCGCGACCACGTCGCCACCGGATGTCAGGACGGACCACGCCGTATCCGCGATTGCCTCGCCGCCTTCGTCCGAGACCAGTTTGAAGCCGATCTGGGAGGCACGGTGCTGGATCGTCGCTTCAGTCAACTTGCCGGCCTCTACCTTGATATCGGCGCGCACGGCAGCATTGATCGTGCCGTATTCCGACACCACGTGGTAGGTCCCGGCGTTGAGCCTGATGATCGTGTTCGGCTTTACGTCCGCCAGTACCAAGCCGCGCTCGCCATCTGCCTTCACTTCGGTCGAGTAGATGTCAAAGCTGAGATCCTTGTCCGGGATCTGCGTATCCGGCCCGGAAATTGCGCTGAGCAGGAGACCGCCTGCATCCAGAACCATCACCTGGTCTTCGACATTTCCCTGATTCGGTATCGAGAGTTTTTTGGTCGCACCTGCGCGCCCGAAGGAGACATTGACGAAATAATCCCCAGGCGCGAGCTGGAAATCCGCGGAGCCACCTTCGGCGCTTGCCAAAAGCGGCAACTTACCGTCGGGGCCGGGGATCGGGCTGAACACGCGCCAGGACAGACCGTGCTGCATCGGATCGGCATCATTGGTGAGCTTGGCTTCAAGCTTGACATTGCGGCTCTGGATCGCCGGAGCGAGCGCGTTGGCATCGGGCGCCGTGAACGCTTTGAGCTTCGGCATCTTGGTCGAGCCGTTGAGTTGTTTGAAAGTCTCGAAAGCTTCCTGACCATAACTTGTTCCCGCGACCACAAGGGTCACGCAAAACCCGAGAGCGAGCCGGGTCACAATTCGATGGCCTGTCATGCTATGCACTGTTGGTTGACTTCCTGTCCAATGCCAGCAAGTTCAATCCGAACGTGGTGGCAATTTCAAGACAAGTCTGCCACCCGAAGGCTTTCTAAGGTGTTTCAAGATGAAAAATGATATCAAATTAGTGGATTATTTGAGCGTCCGACGCTCTGTCCCTGCATTTCAGATGTGCGAACCCGGCCCGAGTCGCGAAGAAATCGAAGCGATTCTGACTTTGGCCGTGCGCGTGCCTGACCATGGCAAGATCGCGCCCTGGCGTTTCGTGGTCTATCGCGGCGCAGAGCGGGCTCGCCTTGGCGAGGAACTTCTGGCCATGGCTCTCGCGAAAAATCCCGACCTGTCGGCCGAAATGATCGAAGTCGAGCGCAACCGGTTTACCCGTGCGCCGGTCGTCATCGCCGTGATCTCGACAGCGGCTCCACATTTCAAGATCCCGGAATGGGAGCAGATCATGTCGGCCGGCGCAGTCTGCCTCAATCTGCTGATGGCTGCCAATGCCCATGGTTATGTCTCGAATTGGCTGAGTGAATGGTTCGCCTTCGATCAGCAGGCATATCCGCTTCTGGGCGTGAAGCAGGGCGAAAAGGTCGCCGGATTCATCCACATCGGCTCCACCACCTTTCCGATCATCGAGCGTCCGCGTCCGGCACTTGCCGATGTTGTGACCTGGCAGGGCGACGACGATTGATGTTCTACGACACACTAAGCAACGCCCACGGCATGGCCCACGATCCGTTCAAGGCGATCGTGGCGCCGCGGCCGATTGGCTGGATCGGCTCCAGGGGAAGGGACGGCAGCCGCAACCTGTCGCCTTACTCCTTCTTCAATGCCGTCAGTGACCGGCCGAAGATCGTCATGTTCTCATCGAGCGGACGCAAGGATTCGCTGCGAAATGTCGAGGAGACCGGCGTGTTCACGGCAAACTTCGTCTCTGGCCCTTTGATCGGCGCAATGAACGCCTCTTCGGTGGCCGTACCTTATGGCACTGACGAGTTCGCGATTGCCGGTCTGACGCCGGTCGATGGCCGCCTCGTCGATGCACCTTACGTTGCCGAATCTGTCGCCGTGCTCGAGTGCCGGGTGACGACAATCACGACTTTGAAGGACATGGGCGGCGCCGACACCGACAGTCATGCGGTATTCGGCCAGGTAGTCGGCATTCACATCGATGAAAGCGTGATCCGTGAAGGTCGGTTCGACCTGGCGCTCGCGCAGCCGATCATGCGTCTTGGCTATATGGACTATGCCGGGATTGGTCCCATCTTTGAACTTGGCAGGCCGAAACCTCCCACAGCTGTCTGATCGCCAGTCCGCATCCGAATCGAAAAGCGCCAGCTGACGGCTGCCTTGCTGCGGGCCCCTTGGCCGCTTTGGCCGCTGGGATTTCATCTGAGCCAGCCGTCAGGGCTCAAAATTCGACAGATGCAGCCGGTTAATGAACGTGGTGAACAATTCATAAAGACTTTCTCGCTAGCATCGAAATCAGGTCTTCGGGCCGCGTGTGGCATTTCTCGTAGCGAGTGGGTTTGACAGTGATCGTGGCAACTTTTCTGCGTTGGGTTGAAACGGCAAGGTCTCAGGATCGAGCCCGCGCAGCCAATACGCTGGCGAGAGCTTACCTGCGTGCAGCGATCACGCCCGGTGAGCGGCAGGCAGCCCAGGCGGCCATGACTTACCTTCTCGACGACCCTTCGCCGCAGGTTCGCCTGGCGTTGGCAGAAGTTCTGGCCTGTGAACCCAACGCACCCCGCGCGATCATGATCTCCTTGGCCGAAGATCAGCCGGAAATTGCCTCTGCCGTCATTCTTCTGTCGCCGGTTCTGGCTGATGCCGATCTGGTCGATATCGCCGGACGAGGTACCGTAGAGACCCGCGCTCTGGTGGCCGCGCGAAAGAGCGTCAGTGTCGGCGTGGCGGCAGCCCTTGCCGAAATCGGCGATGCAGCCGAACTTGAGGTTCTGCTGGAGAATTCCGGCGTCTGTTTTACCCGTTTCACCCTGCGCCGCATTGCCGAGCGCCACGGCCGCAATGAGCATATTCGTGCGCTCCTGCTGGATCGCGAGGACCTTCCCGCCGGTGTTCGCCAACTGCTGGTCCAGTTTGTCGCTGAAGCCCTGGCAGGCTCCGATCTCGTCCGCGGCGCTGTTGGAATGCGCCGCATCGAGCGGGTGGCGCGCGAAGCCAGCGATACAGCGACAATGGCGATCGTAGGCACGGTTCACGGCGATGAACTGAACCCGCTTGTCGAGCAGTTGCGCGAGGCAGGTCGGCTGACGCCGGCGTTTCTCATGCATGCGCTGTGCGCCGGCCGCACCGATTTCTTTGCGTCGGCAATTGTCTCGATTTCAGGTCTGGAAGAGCGCCGGGTGCGATCCATTCTGGCGACCGGCCGTTTTCATGCGGTTCGTGCCCTTCTGGAAGCAGCAGGGCTCGGCCGCGACCTGAGCACGCTGTTCGTCGATGCCATCATGCAATGGCGCGACCTCATCCAATCGACGCATGGGCTGGACCTCGACCACATCGCCGACCGCCTGATCCGCCGCTATCGCAATGAAGCAAACCTCAGCGATGCGGCAAGAGCTCTTCTCGATGTCGTCGAGCGGCTGGCAATTGCCGAAGAACGCCGCCTTGCCCGTGACTATGCGTCCGGAATAGCGCTTGCCGCGGCCTGAGCCGCTAGCGGACAATCTTCTTCGCGACCCATGAATAGCTGTCGGAAACGACATGAATGGGTGTCTCGAAAATCATCTTGATTTGCGCCGTGCCGGGCAGTACTTCGCGGATTGTTTCCATTGCGCGCGCAGCAAGCGTCTTCTTTTCGGCCTCTGGCGGCTCGGCTTCCGGTGTCCCCGTTTCGACGGCGGGTGCCGGCACGGCAGCAGCTATGCCGTCAGGATGCGGTTCCTGGCATACGGCAACCGCTGTCGGGTAGCTGATATTGGAATAGCGCTCCAGCACGGTTTCAGCCGCCGCATCGCAGAGCGAGATCGAAACGAACCGTTCCGGCGCTGTTTCCACGTATTCGCACTCGTTGACACTGTCGTCGCAGCCCAGGATCGTCATCAGGATCAAAGCTGTCTTCATTGCGTCATGGCTCCTTGCGCAGCGGCGTGTGTTCGAATGTCGGCTTGACGAAACAAGACGATTGCAGCCAAAGCAA
>NZ_AHZC01000007.1 GCF_000247475.1 Rhizobium sp. PDO1-076
TTGGCGGAAAAGCTGAAGATGCAAAATGAACACCTGAGGACGTTGCTCAAGCGCTTCGATCGCCCTTGAGGTCGCTGTTTTTGCGAAGACTGGACATATGAAAACACCACAACAGAATTTTGTCGTCGAATTCAAATCGGGACGTCGCCACAATGACGCGCGCTCCGGTTCCATCTGGGGCAATACCGATCTCAAGGCACTGGTACGTGCGGCAGAAGCGGACGCGCCGCACCTGTTCGACGCGAAAACTGCACCAAAAGATGGCATCCCGCATGATAAAGTCGAAGCCGCGCCGGCTGACCGTGATGAGTCGCTAGTCCCGCCTATCGAACTTGCCGTTTCAGATTGTGAAAAAACCGCCGACCAGGTTTAGGTCAAAATAGACGGCCAGCGATTGGTGTGTTCTTGTCATGCCTCTCGTCGAAATGACTATGGACATGCGGCCCTCATTTCAGGAATCCGGCTAATTGCCGGCGCGATCAGGCATGGACGTGCTATCGTCTATTTCCTGCAACGTTGCGTGGGCGCGTCTGTACTGCGTTGGTGTCTGGCCGGTCCAGGTCTTGAATGCTCGATGAAACGCGCTCGGCTCGGCAAAACCCAATCCCGTCGCCACGTCGCTGACGCGCATAGTGCGTGTTGACAGAAGCTCGATGGCCATATCTCGGCGGATTTCTTCCTTGATCGCCGCAAAACTCTGACCTTCGGCATGCAGACGATGGCGTAGCGTCGATGGTGACTTGCGCATTTGAGCGGCAATGTTCTCGAAACTTCCCCAGTCGGCGGGCGGAGTATGGCGCAGATGCCGACGCATGGCGGCGGCCAGGCCGGCATCGTATCGATAGCGCAGCAGAATGTTGGCCGGAGCCCCTCGGAGGAATTGTTTCAGCGCTTGCTCCGTCCGGGCGATCGGCAGTTTCAACACTGTGCGATCAAAGGCAAGCCGGCTGACAGGTCTGGAAAAAAGCACCGGTGCTCCAAAGAACAATCGATAGTCGGCTCCCTGTTTGGGTTCGGCACAACGAAAATCCACGCTGCGGATCGCAATGCGCCGCCCGACCAGCCAACAGGCAATGCCGTGCAGGAGGATCCAATATGTCCGGTATGCAAAGGCGGAGCGCGCTTCGCCCTTGTCGGTCAGGATGATCTCGGCAAGCCCGTCGCGGATGACGAGTTCGCCGATCGGATCTTCAAGCACGATGGTCAGAAAGCGAAGCGCGCGTCGAAGCGCCTGCTCCAGCGTTTTTGCATGCAGCACACAGTGGCATAGCAGGGTGAAACTGCCATGCGGCATTGCCCGCGCCGCCATGCCGAAGAACTCGTCATCGACCTCGGCGGCAATGGCCAGCCACAGCGCGCCGTAGCGTTCGGCGGAAATCGGCTGGTCGATGACCGGTGGCAGTCCCAGCGAGGTGAGCACAGGTGCCGTCGGTTTGCCCGCCCGCTTCAGGCAGTCGAGTGCCTCTTCAACGAACGAGGGCGAGATCATGCGCCGGTCGAATTCAACCATTGTTCTCGCTCCTCTTTGGAAAACCTGGCCTCTATGGCAAAACTGGCCGAAGAATGCAGGGCATTTCGGTCATGGCTTACAATAGCGCCTCGGCGTAGGATCCCGCAATATGGTCAGCGGAGGAGGTTTGATCATGCCGGGCACTGGAATGGAGGACTGCGTCTTGGATCGAGGTTTATCCGAATCAAGCAGGTCCACAACGTCCGCCGCAGCGGTGCTTTGCGGTCAGCCGCCCCGGCGGCATCCCGGCGATCCTGCGACATTGCGGTGGCCAATTGAGGTTTGCCCATGATGCAGCAAGATCCTGTCGTCATCGTCGGTTGCGCCCGTACCGCACTTGGAGCGTTTCAGGGAGATCTGAAGGATCTAGCAGCGCCTCAACTGGGATCTGCGGCGATCCGCGCGGCCATGCAGCGCAGTCAGCTTCCGCTGGAGGAAGTGCAAGAGGTTGTTTTCGGATGTGTACTCCCCGCAGGTCTGGGGCAGGCGCCGGCACGCCAGGCGGCGATCGGTGCCGGTATTCCAGTGACAGCCGGCGCCAGCACGGTCAACAAGATGTGCGGTTCGGGCATGAAAGCGGTGATGCTGGCCCATGACCTGATTGTTGCCGGAAGCGCCGACATCGTGGTCGCTGGTGGCATGGAAAGCATGAGCAATGCGCCCTATCTGCTCGATCGTGCTCGCGCGGGTTATCGGCTCGGACATGGCCGCGTGATCGACCATATGTTTCTCGACGGCCTTGAGGATGCCTATGACAAAGGCCGGCTTATGGGCACGTTTGCCGAAGATTGCGCGCAGGCCTATCAGTTTACCCGATCCGCGCAGGATGACTTTGCCATTGCCTCCCTGACGCGTGCACAAAAGGCGATTGAGACGGGAGCTTTCGCGGCCGAAGTCGTCCCGGTGCATACGAATGCCGCGAAGGTCGAAAGGATCGTTGATCGCGATGAGCAACCCGGTAAGGCAAGGCTTGAAAAGATCGCGGCCCTGAAGCCTGCCTTCCGCGACAATGGCACGGTCACGGCCGCCAATTCCAGCTCGATTTCCGATGGTGCGGCGGCTTTGGTGCTGATGCGTCGTCAGGAGGCGGAGCGTCGTGGTCTGACGCCGCTCGCCACGATCGTCGGTCATTCGACCCATGCACAGGCACCGAACCTGTTCGCAACAGCGCCGATCGGTGCACTTGGAAAGCTGTGTGAACGGACCGGTTGGCAGTTGAAGGATGTCGACCTGTTCGAGATCAACGAGGCCTTTGCCGTCGTGACAATGGCGACAATGGTCGATCTGGATCTGCCGCATGACAAGGTGAACGTCCATGGCGGCGCCTGCGCGCTCGGTCATCCGATCGGCGCCTCCGGTGCGCGCATCATCGTCACGCTTCTGGCAGCACTTCAGCGCTATGACCTGAAGCGCGGCATGGCCACGTTGTGTATCGGCGGCGGCGAGGCGACGGCGATCGCGATTGAGCGGATTTGAATTTTCTGGGGGAGGAGATCGGTGCATGATCCTGTCTGAACAACAAAGCCAGATCCGCGATATGGCACGAGACTTCGCGCAAGAGTGTCTTTTTCCGGGTGCCGGCGCGCGTGACGTTTCGCACGACTTTCCCAAGGATGAATTGCGGCAGATGGGCGAGCTTGGTTTTCTCGGCATGCTGGTCCCGGAGGACTATGGCGGATCGGATACCGGCACTGTGGCCTATGCGGTTGCCCTGGAAGAAATTGCCGCTGGTGATGGATCCTGTTCAACCATCATGAGCGTGCACAATTCGGTTGGCTGTGGGCCGATCCTGAAGTTCGGCACCGAGGCGCAGAAGCAGTATTTTCTGCCGAATCTTGCCTCCGGAGCGTGGATTGGCGGCTTCGCGCTGACGGAACCGCAGGCGGGTTCAGATGCATCCAACCTTCGGACCCGCGCTGTTCTGGATGGCAACCATTACATCATCGACGGCTCCAAGCAGTTCATCACATCGGGCCGCAACGGCCAGGTGATCATCGTCTTTGCCGTGACCGACCCTGCAGCGGGAAAGAAAGGCATCTCGGCCTTTGTCGTGCCGACCGATACCCCAGGCTACGAAGTCATCCGCGTTGAACAGAAGCTCGGACTGCATGCATCCGATACCTGTCAGATCGTGTTCAACAGCATGAGGATCCCGGTTGAATGGCGTCTTGGCAGTGAGGGCCAAGGGTATGCGATCGCGCTTGCCAACCTGGAAGGTGGTCGCATCGGCATCGCGGCGCAATCGGTCGGCATGGCGCGGGCGGCATTTGAGGCGGCGCGCGATTATGCGCGCGAGCGCACGGCATTTGGCCAAGCAATCATCGGCCATCAGGCGATCGCTTTTCGCCTTGCCGACATGGCAACCAGCATCGAGGTGGCGCGGCAGATGGTTCTGCATGCAGCGGCCCTGAAGGAAAGCGGTGCGCCCTGCCTGACCGAAGCCTCGATGGCCAAGCTGTTTGCCTCCGAAATGGCCGAGAAGGTCTGCTCGGATGCGATCCAGATCCATGGAGGTTATGGCTACATGTCCGACTATCCGGTCGAACGGATCTACCGTGATGTTCGCATCTGCCAGATCTATGAAGGAACAAGTGACGTGCAGCGCATCGTCATTGCGCGTAATCTGTAGGAACCAGGCGAAAAGCCTTCCGGGAGGAGACGGGAGGGTTTGGGTCTGAAAATGGGAGGAAGAACACGGCATGACCGAGTTCCAGCGATTGAGTCTGCATGTTCCGGAGCCGGCGGTGCGGCCGGGTGGTGCGCCGGATTTTTCCAATGTCACGATTGCAAAGGCTGGTGCCGTTGCGCGTCCCGAAGTCGACGCAGCGCCCGAAGATATTCGCGATCTTGCCTATTCGATCATTCGCGTTCTCAACCGTGAGGGCGAGGCGGTCGGTCCCTGGGCGGGCACGCTCTCAGACGACGAACTTTTGTCTGGCCTTCGCCACATGATGAAGCTGCGCGCTTTTGATGCGCGCATGCTGATGGCGCAGCGTCAGGGTAAGACCTCGTTCTACATGCAGCATCTGGGCGAGGAAGCCGTCAGCTGTGCCTTTCGCAAGGCGCTGAGGAAAGGCGACATGAACTTTCCGACCTACCGTCAGGCCGGTCTGCTGATCGCCGATGATTACCCGATGGAAGAGATGATGAACCAGATCTTCTCCAATGAAAATGACCCGCTGCGTGGTCGACAACTTCCGGTCATGTATTCGTCGAGGGAGCACGACTTCTTCACCATTTCTGGCAATCTCTCCACCCAATATGTTCAGGCCGTTGGCTGGGCGATGGCATCGGCCATCAAGAATGACACGAAGATCGCGGCCGCCTGGATTGGCGACGGGTCGACGGCCGAATCCGACTTTCATTCTGCGCTGGTCTTTGCCTCGACCTATAAGGCGCCGGTCATTCTCAATATCGTCAACAATCAATGGGCGATCTCGACATTCCAGGGCATTGCCAGGGGCGGTTCGGGGACCTTTGCGGCCCGCGGCCTCGGCTTCGGTATTCCGGCGCTCAGGGTCGACGGCAATGACTATCTGGCCGTGCATGCCGTTTCGCTTTGGGCGGCAGAGCGCGCCCGGCGCAATCTCGGGCCGACATTGATCGAATATGTGACCTACCGGGTCGGTGCCCATTCGACCTCGGATGATCCGAGTGCCTACCGACCGAAGACGGAATCCGAAGCCTGGCCTTTGGGAGATCCGGTGCTGCGCCTGAAGAAACACCTGATTGTCAAAGGTGCATGGTCGGAAAGCCGGCATGTGCAGGCGGAAGCGGAAATCCTCGACGAAGTGATCGATGCGCAGAAGCGCGCCGAGGCACATGGCACGTTGCATGCCGGGGGGAAACCATCGGTGCGCGATATCTTTGACGGGGTCTATGCCGATATGCCGGCTCATATTCGACGCCAAAGGCAGGAGGCAGGTTACTAAAATGGCCAGAATGACGATGATCGAGGCTGTGCGCAGCGCCATGGATGTCTCGATGGAACGCGATGACGATGTCGTGGTGTTTGGCGAGGATGTTGGCTATTTCGGTGGTGTCTTTCGCTGCACGCAAGGCCTGCAGGCAAAATACGGCAAGACGCGCTGCTTCGATGCTCCGATCAGTGAAAGCGGCATCGTCGGCACCGCGATCGGCATGGCGGCTTACGGGCTGAAGCCCTGCGTCGAGATCCAGTTCGCCGATTACATGTATCCGGCCTATGACCAGATCACCCAGGAAGCCGCCCGCATCCGCTACCGTTCGAATGGCGATTTTACCTGCCCGATCGTGCTGCGCATGCCCACAGGCGGGGGTATCTTTGGCGGACAGACACACAGTCAGAGCCCGGAAGCGCTGTTTACCCATGTCTGCGGCCTCAAGGTTGTCGTTCCCTCCAACCCCTATGATGCCAAGGGCCTGTTGGTCGCCGCGATCGAGGATCCCGATCCGGTCATCTTTCTGGAGCCGAAGCGGCTGTACAATGGCCCTTTCGATGGTCATCATGAAAAGCCGGTGACAGCCTGGTCGAAACACGCGCTCGGCGAGGTGCCCGAGGGTCATTACAGCATTCCGATCGGCAAGGCGGAAATTCGCAAGCCGGGCAGCGCTGTAACAGTCATCGCCTATGGCACCATGGTTCATGTCGCTTTGGCGGCGGCAGAAGAAACCGGTGTCGATGCAGAGGTGATCGACCTGCGCAGCCTTTTGCCGCTTGATCTGGACACCATTGTTCAATCGGTAAACAAGACCGGCCGCTGCGTTGTCGTGCACGAGGCAACCTTGACATCGGGCTTCGGCGCCGAGGTGGCGGCTCTGGTCCAGCAGCACTGCTTCTATCACCTGGAAGCGCCGATCGTTCGGGTGACCGGCTGGGATACCCCTTATCCGCATGCCCAGGAATGGGATTATTTTCCGGGTCCCGCCCGGGTCGGGCGCGCGCTTGTTGACGTGATGGAGGCGTGAGCATGGCAGAATTCATCATCAAGATGCCGGATGTGGGCGAGGGCGTCGCCGAGGCGGAACTTGTCGAATGGCATGTCAAACCCGGCGATCCCGTCCGTGAGGACATGGTGCTTGCGGCCGTCATGACGGACAAGGCAACGGTCGAAATCCCCTCTCCGGTGAATGGTATCGTACGTTGGCTCGGCGCCGAGGTCGGCGACACGGTTGCCGTCAAGGCGCCGTTGCTGCGCATTGAGGTCGCAGGTGATGGCAATGGTGATGGAGACGCGGCGGACGGCGGAACCGATGCATCCCCGCTGGCAGGCGTTGAGGCGTCGGCGATTGGTACGGTCGAAAATCAGCCCGATGCTGTGGTGAAGGCCCCCCTGGTCCCGTCGGCTGCGAAAAATCAGCGACGGACAGTGCCGGATGAAACTCATCCTGCACCTGCGAAACCGGTCGCGTCGCCCGCTGTCCGCCTGAGGGCACAGGAAGGCGGCATTGATTTGCGCCAGGTTTCAGGCACAGGGCCTGCCGGCCGCATCACCCATGACGATCTCGACCGGTTTGTCGCGCGTGGTGCTGATTTGCCTGTGTCGGCGAAGGCCTTGGCCAGGAATACGACATTCGAGGAGATCAAGATGACCGGCCTGCGCCGGCGTATCTCGGAGAAAATGACGCGGGCTGCAACCCGTATTCCCCATATCACCTATGTCGAAGAGATCGACGTCACAGATCTGGAACTCTTGCGCGAGACGATGAATAGCAACCGCAAGCAGGATCAGCCGAAGCTGACGCTTCTACCGTTCCTGATGCGGGCGATGGTAAAGGCCTGCGCTGAGCAGCCTGGTATCAATGCCACCTTCGATGACGATGCCGGGATCATCACCAGGCATGGAGGCGTGCATATCGGCGTGGCGACGCAGACGTCCGCCGGCCTGACCGTTCCGGTGGTGCGTCATGCCGAAGCCCGCAGCATCTGGGACTGTGCCACCGAACTGATGCGTGTCGCAGAGGCCGCAAGATCTGGCTCCGCGCTGCGTGAAGAGCTGTCGGGTTCAACGATCACTATCACGTCGCTCGGTGCGCTGGGTGGGATTGCGACAACGCCGATCATCAACCACCCGGAAGTCGCGATTGTTGGTGTCAACAAGATCGTGATGCGGCCGGTCTGGGATGGCCGCCAGTTCATTGCCCGCAAGATGATGAACCTTTCCTCCAGCTTCGATCATCGCGTCGTGGACGGCTTTGATGCGGCAAGTTTTATCCAGCGCATCAAGACCTTGCTTGAGACCCCCGCGCTACTGTTTATCGAGGGCTGAGCCATGAAAGAGATCACGTGCAAACTTCTCGTCATCGGCGCCGGACCGGGTGGCTATACCTGCGCCATCCGGGCCGGACAGTTGGGAGTCGACACGGTCATTGTCGAGGCAGAAAGGGCCGGTGGCACCTGCCTCAATATCGGCTGTATCCCGTCCAAGGCACTGATCCACGCTGCCGAGGAATATGACAACCTCAGCCACATGGTGGGGCTCAGAAATCCGCTCGGTATCAGCATTGAAAGTCCAAAGCTTGATCTCGCCAGGGCCGTCGCCTGGAAGGACGGTATCGTTGCCCGGTTGAACAGCGGTGTGCTGGCGCTCCTGGCAAAGGCCAGGGTCAAGATCGTGCATGGCAGGGCGCGGTTCCGGGATGGAAAGACGGTCGAGGTCGAGACGGAAACCGGTATTCAGGTCATCCGCGCGCAAGCGGTGGTGATCGCAACGGGCTCCGAGCCGATCGAATTGCCGGGGCTTGCCTTTGGCGGTTCGGTCATCTCCTCGACCGAGGCGCTGTCACTGGCGACCGTACCCGGCAAACTCGTCGTCGTCGGCGCCGGTTATATCGGAATGGAACTCGGAACGGCTTTTGCCAAGATCGGCTCGAAGGTGACGTTCGTCGAGGAAAAGGCGCAGATCCTGCCGCAATATGATGCCGATCTCGTCGCGCCGGTTGCCAGGCGATTGACGGCGCTGGATGTGCGGGTACTGACCAGCGCCAGGGCTAAGGGTCTGTCGGATGATGGGCTTTTGGTCGAGGATGCCGCGGGATCCGAGCAGCGCCTGGCTACCGACAAGGTTCTCGTCGCTGTCGGGCGTCGGCCCCGCAGCAAAGGTCTGGGGCTGGACGAACTCGACCTGGATCATGCCGGTCCGTTCCTGCGCATCGACGAACATTGCCGGACATCGATGCGCGGCGTCTATGCCATTGGCGACATGACTGGCGAACCGATGCTGGCGCACCGCGCGATGGCACAGGGTGAACTGGTGGCGGAGATCGTCGCGGGAAAGAGGCGCACATGGGACAAACGCTGCATTGCGGCGGTCTGCTTTACCGACCCGGAGATCGTCGCGGTGGGGCTTTCGCCGGGCGAAGCGCGTGCTCAAGGCTATGATATCCGTGTCGGGCAGTTTCCGTTCAGCGCCAATGGCCGGGCCATGACGGTTGGCCGCGACGATGGCTTTGTCCGCGTGGTGGCGCGGTCAGACACCAATCTTGTTCTCGGTGTGCAGGCCGTCGGTATTGCTGTCTCGGAACTGTCGGCTGCATTTTCACTGGCGATCGAAATGGGTGCGCGGCTCGAGGACATTGCAGCGACGATCCATGCACATCCGACGCGCAGCGAAGGCTTCCAGGAAGCAGCCATGAAGGCGCTCGGCCATGCACTCCATATCTGACGGCGCTAATTCTATTCAAAGCCGGACGCAGCCTGATCGCAGTGCCGGTCAGCCGGGCCATAGTGAGGAGCATGACGGTCATGACAAGCATTGCCTTTATCGGTCTGGGTCACATGGGTGGCCCGATGGCGGCCAATCTGGTCAAAAATGGGTTTTCGGTCAGAGGCTTTGATCTGTCGCCAGCACTTGTCAGCGAGGCGCAGGGTGCAGGTGTCATCCCCTGCACATCGCTGGCCGAAGCGGTCGGCGGGGCGGAAGTGGTAATCACCATGTTGCCTGCCGGCAAACATGTGCTTTCTGTCTGGCAGGAACTCATGACGGCCGTGCCGGCCGGTACGGTGCTGATCGATTGCTCGACCATCGACATCGACAGCGCGCGCAAGGTCCATGCCCTGGCGGCTGATGCCGCATGCCCATCGCTGGATGCACCGGTCTCCGGCGGAACGGGTGGCGCTGTTGCGGGCACGCTGACCTTCATGGTCGGAGGGGATCCGGAAGTGTTTTCGACGGCCCAGCCCATCTTCGAGGCGATGGGCAAGCGGATCATTCTCTGCGGTGGTGCGAGCTCGGGGCAGGCCGCCAAGATCTGCAACAACATGATCCTTGGCATCAGCATGATCGCTGTCTGCGAAGCCTTTGTGCTCGGCGAAAAACTCGGACTTTCGCATCAGGCACTCTTTGATGTCGCGTCAGTGTCTTCAGGGCAATGCTGGTCGCTGACCACCTATTGTCCCGTGCCCGGCCCCGTGCCGACATCACCGGCCAATGCCGACTATAATCCCGGATTTGCCGCCGCCTTGATGCTGAAGGATCTGAAATTGTCGCAGGCTGCGGCACAAGCGACAGGTGCGATGACGCCGCTTGGCGCCAGGGCGTCTGAGCTCTACGACCTGTTCAACCAGCGTGGCAATGGAGAGCGGGATTTCTCCGGCATCATCAGCCTGTTGCGCGATCAATCGGGGGAGACATCCGTGTGAATGGCTTTTGGCGAGGTGAGGGCGGCTGACACCGCCTCCGCAAACTGATGCATCTCCGCCGTTGCGAGCCGCGGTGCCCCGAAAGGTCGCTTATGCGGCGCCTCCTGGTTCGTTCTGGTCGAGAACGCGGGTGAGGCTCAGTGCCGCCAGCGTGCAGATCGCACCGGAAATCAGGTAACCGCCAATGAAGATGATGCCGAAATTCGTGGCAAGGCCAAGTGCCACCAGCGGCGCGAAAGCTGCGCCGACCAGCCAGGCCAGATCCGATGTCAACGCCGCACCGGTATAGCGATAATACTGCGTGAAGCGGGATGAAACCGCGCCCGACGCCTGGCCGAAAGTGAGGCCGAGGATGGCAAAGCCGATCAGGATGAAGGCGTCCTGCCCCTTGCCGCCGGCATCGAGCAGAAATGGTGCCGAAAAGCTGAAGATCGCGATCAGGCTCGCACCGATCATCAATTGCCGACGCCGGCCGATGCGATCGGCGATCACACCGGACAGGACGATGCCGATCGTGCAGACGGCGGCGCCAGCAACCTGCACCAGAAGGAATTCGGCCGCCGACTGGCCACCGTTCAGGATCACCCAACTCAGCGGGAAGATCGTCACCAGATGGAACATGGCAAAGCTTGCCAGGGGTGCAAAGGCCCCGATCACGACATCATGACCGTGTTTGCTCAGCATTTCGAAAACCGGGCGAGCCTGAAGTTCCTGTGCCGCCATTGCCGCTCCGAATTCCTTGCTGGCAACGATGCGAAGGCGGGCAAACAGCGCGACGACATTGATCGCAAAGGCGACAAAGAAGGGGTAGCGCCAGCCCCATTCGAGGAAGTCGGCTTCCGAAAGATTGGTGATCAGGTAGAAAAACAGGATGCTGGCAATGGCAAAGCCGATCGGCGCACCAAGTTGCGGGATCATCGCATACCAGCCGCGGTGCTCGGGTGGCGCATTGAGGTTCAGAAGGGACGCCAGCCCATCCCAGGCGCCGCCCAGGGCAAATCCTTGACCCAGCCGGAATAGGGCCAGAAGGGCCACGGCCCAGTAACCGATCGTCGCATAGCCCGGCAGGAAGGCGATCGATGCCGTGGAACCGCCGAGAAGCACGAGGGCGATCGTCAGCTTCGTCCCACGTCCATAGTTGCGGTCGATCCACATGAAGGCGAACGAGCCGACGGGGCGCGCGAGAAAAGCCAGCGGGAAGATCGCGAATGACATCAAGGTCGCCGCGACCGGGCTCGATGCGAACGGAAAGATAAGCTTGGGAAATACCAGGATGGAGCCGAGGCCGTAGACGAAAAAGTCGAAGAATTCCGACATGCGGCCGATCACGACGCCGATGGCGATATTGCCGGGCGACAGCGGCTTGTCGTCGTGATGCATGCGGCGCGCGTCCTGCTCAAGGCCAGATGACGTGGGGTTGACTACCGTGCTCATGACTACCTCCCGGCGATGTGCGCTCTCCTGCAAATGTTGATCAATCAACGGGCAAGATCAAGCAAGCGCAGAAAAAAACCTGCAAACCATCGATATCTCCGCCAATCGAGCTTTCTTCTGCCGTGGATTGGCAAATTGCGCCCAATTGGCAATAATCAATTCAGCTTTGTAGGTTTCAGCCTTTATCCCTTCCATCGAAATCCTGCACTGCGACATTATGCTGCGCTGCGACGAACGGCCCCATTCCCTTTGACGCCATTCCGCGATTATTGCCAACTAGACAAAACGCAAGTTGAGCATCGAAATGCACAGTCACCTTAAGATCGCCGGACGATTGATTGTTTTCCTGTCCATGGCTCTGGCACTTGCCGGATGCAACATGGTGGTCATGTCGCCCTCGGGTGATATCGCCGCACAGCAAAGGGATCTGATCGTCATCTCGACCATCCTGATGCTGATCATCATTGTGCCGGTGCTGTGCCTGACGCTGTATTTCGCCTGGCACTACCGTCAGTCCAACACGACCGCCAAATATGATCCGGAATGGCATCACTCGACAGGTCTCGAGGTGATCATCTGGTCGGCGCCGCTGGCAATCATCATCGCGCTCGGCGCCGTGACCTGGATCAGCACGCACAAGCTCGATCCGTATCGGCCGCTCGATCGCCTGGATGCCGAGCGCCCGATACCGGCGGAGACCAAGCCTTTGACAGTCGAAGTTGTTGCGCTGGATTGGAAATGGCTGTTTTTCTATCCCGACTACGGTATCGCCACCGTCAACGAGATGGCAGCGCCTGTGGATGTGCCGATCAACTTCAAGATCACGGCATCTTCGGTGATGAACTCCTTCTATGTCCCGGCGCTTGCCGGCATGATCTATGCCATGCCCGGCATGCAGACCAGATTGCACGCCGTCATGAACAAGGCGGGCGAATATGAGGGCCTGTCGTCGAACTACAGTGGTGACGGCTTTTCCCATATGCGCTTTAAGTTCCGTGGCCTGGATCAGGCCGGCTTTGATGACTGGGTCGCCGGGGTCAAGCAGAACGGCACCATGCTCAATCGCGATACCTACCTGAAGCTCGAAAAGCCGAGCATCAAAGATCCCGTCCGCTTCTTTGCAAGCGTCGAGGACGGGCTCTACCAGTCGGTACTCAATATGTGTGTGCGCCCAGGTCAGATGTGCATGAACGAGATGATGCATATCGACCTGATGGGCGGTGCCGGCGTGGAAAGCCATGAGAACCGGGCCAAGCTCGAACATGACAATCGCCATGCCGGAGAAACCGGCCATGAGGGCGAGACGGCACCGGGGGCGACTTTCCCGGCAACCGGAAATCCGTCGCGCAGCGAAGAGCCGGCCGAAGGCATCGATGAACAGCCGGAGGAGCCGCAAGCGATGGATCACGACATGCATCACATGCATGAAGGCCATGCCGCACCCGCGGACCCCGATGCCGGAAATGGCCCGGCACCTGCGCAATTGAACAACAGTGGCTCAACGAACCCCTGACGTCGCATTTCAAGAGAATTTGGACAGTGCTATGTTCGACAATACCAGTCTGACGCAATTCATCTTCGGGCGGCTCTCGTGGGAGGCTATTCCCTACCACGAGCCGATCCTCGTGGTGACCTTTGCCGTTGTTGCCCTCGGTGGCCTTGCGGTCCTTGCGCTGGTGACCAAATACAAGCTCTGGGGTTATCTCTGGCACGAATGGTTCACCAGCGTCGATCACAAGAAGATCGGCATCATGTATGTGATCCTGGCGCTGATCATGCTGATGCGCGGTTTTGCCGATGCGATCATGATGCGCATCCAGCAGGCGATCGCCTTCAACGGCAATGAGGGCTATCTCAACCCGCATCACTACGATCAGATCTTCACCGCCCACGGCGTGATCATGATCTTCTTCATGGCCATGCCCTTCGTTACCGGCCTGATGAACTATGTCGTGCCATTGCAGATCGGCGCGCGCGACGTATCGTTCCCCTTCCTCAACAATTTTTCATTCTGGATGACGACGGCCGGTGCAGTCATCATCATGATGTCGCTGTTTGTCGGAGAGTTTGCCCGCACAGGCTGGCTCGCCTATCCGCCGCTCTCGGGCGCCGATTATTCGCCAGGCGTCGGCGTGGACTATTACATCTGGGGGCTGCAGGTGGCGGGGGTCGGAACGACGCTGTCCGGCATCAACCTGATCGCGACGATCGTCAAGATGCGCGCTCCGGGCATGACCTTCATGAAGATGCCTGTGTTCACCTGGACATCGCTCTGCACCAATATCCTCATCGTCGCGACCTTCCCGATCCTGACCGCGACGCTGGCGCTTCTCTCCCTCGACCGCTACGCCGGAACGAACTTCTTCACCAATGACCTTGGTGGCAATCCGATGATGTATATCAATCTCATCTGGATCTGGGGTCATCCGGAGGTCTATATCCTGATCCTGCCGGCCTTCGGCATTTTTTCCGAAGTCGTGGCCACCTTCAGCAGCAAGCGCCTGTTCGGCTATGCGTCCATGGTCTACGCAACCTGTGTGATCATGATCCTCTCCTATCTGGTCTGGCTGCACCACTTCTTCACCATGGGGTCTGGCGCATCGGTGAACGCGTTTTTCGGCATCACCACGATGATCATCTCGATCCCGACAGGCGCCAAGATGTTCAACTGGCTCTTCACCATGTATCGCGGCCGGATCCGCTACGAGGTGCCGATGTTGTGGACCATCGGCTTCATGGTGACCTTTGTCATCGGCGGCATGACCGGCGTCATGCTGGCAATCCCGCCAGCAGACTTTGTCCTGCACAATTCGCTGTTCCTGATCGCCCACTTCCACAATGTCATCATCGGCGGTGTCGTATTCGGGCTGATGGCCGGCGTCGTCTACTGGTGGCCCAAGGCCTTCGGTTACAAGCTCGATCCGTTCTGGGGCAAGATGAGCTTCTGGTTCTGGCAGATCGGCTTCCTCTTCGCCTTCATGCCGCTTTATGTTCTGGGCCTGATGGGCGTGACCCGCCGTGTCTCGCAATTCGAGGACCCGTCCCTGCAGATCTGGTTCATCATCGCGGCTTTCGGCGCCTTCCTGATCGCGCTCGGTATTGCCTCCTTTGTCGTCCAGATCGTTGTCAGTTATCTCAGACGTGACCAGTTGCGCGAAACCAGCGGTGACGCCTGGAATGGCAGAACGCTGGAATGGTCGACGTCTTCGCCGCCGCCGGACTACAATTTCGCCTTCACGCCGGTCGTGCATGATCATGACAGCTGGTACGACATGAAGAACCGTGGCTACGAGCGTCCGCTTGCCGGCTTCAAGCCTATCCACATGCCGAAGAATACCGGAACCGGCGTGATCCTGGCCGCCTTGAGCGTCGTGCTCGCCTTTGCCTTGATCTGGTACATCTGGTGGCTGGCGGTCCTGTCCCTCGTTGCCGTGATCGCCGTCGCGATCGGACACACATTCAATTACAAGCGGGATTTCTACATTCCCGCCGAGACGGTGACCGCAACCGAGGATGCGCGTTCACAACTGCTGGCGGAGCGGACCTGAGATGAGTGAAAAGACACCCACAGGCGAATGGAACGAAAACCAGTTCTATCTCGAGGACGATCACCACCCGGAAGGCAGCACCATGCTGGGCTTCTGGCTCTATCTGATGAGCGACTGCCTGATCTTTGCGGTCCTGTTCGCCACCCACGCCGTGCTTGGGCGCAATTATGCGGCCGGCCCGTCGCCCGCAGACTTGTTTGATCTGCCGCTTGTGGCGATCAACACCGCGATGCTGCTGCTGTCGTCGATCACCTATGGCTTCGCCATGCTGCAGATGGAGCGCAATGCCAAGATGGAAACGATCTTCTGGCTCGGCGTGACAGGCCTGTTCGGCCTGACCTTCCTCGGGCTGGAACTCTACGAATTCTACCACCTGATCCAGGAAGGGGCAGGCCCCGGTCGCAGTGCCTTCCTGTCGTCCTTCTTCACATTGGTCGGCACCCACGGCCTGCATGTCACCTTCGGCATCATCTGGCTGGTGACCATGATGGTCCAGGTCAAGATGCACGGCCTGATCCCGGAAAATCGCCGTCGCCTGATGTGCCTGTCGATGTTCTGGCATTTTCTCGACGTCATCTGGATCGGCGTCTTTTCCTTCGTCTACCTGATGGGAGTGCTCGGATGAGCTCACAGCCAAAAGCCCCGGCGCAGGAAGCCGCCGCCAATACTCATCACGGCCATAGCCATGGCCATGACGCAGGCCATGGCACCCTAAAAGGTTATGTTATCGGCTTTGTCTTGTCCGTCATCCTGACCGCCATTCCGTTCTGGCTGGTCATGGCCGACGTATTCGACAGCAAAGCCTTGACCGGTTTTCTGGTGATGGCGCTCTGTGTCGTTCAGATTGTCGTGCACATGGTCTATTTCCTGCACATGAACCCGCGCTCCGAAGGCGGCTGGACCATGATGGCGTTGATCTTCACACTGATCATCGTCGGCATCGCTCTCTCCGGTTCGTTGTGGGTCATGCATCACCTGAACACCAATATGATGCCGATGACGCATGAGATGATGAAGAATATGCCCT
>NZ_AHZC01000006.1 GCF_000247475.1 Rhizobium sp. PDO1-076
TTCCCGCGATACCCGGGGGAATCGCGAGTGCGCTGGTGGTGTTCGCGACAGCGTATTGGGGTCTGCATCTCGCCTTCTACGGAGCAGAAGGGTTCACAGGCCCGGCGACCGCCGAAAGGGCGACGCATTCACACAATGCCGAACAGCCGCACGGGCCGATATCGGACACTGGCATCGGCGCGCCCCCGACCAAATGAAATCTTCCATCACCTCTTGCATCATATAGGAGTCCTATATATATTCGTTTCATGGAAACGCCGAAGAACCCAACGCCCGTCAACCAGCGTATTCGCGAAGGACTTTCGCGGGTCGCCATGGCCATGCGGACGGACGACTGGAACCGCGCCAAGACCAGCGGCCTGAACCCGACACAGCTCGCCATTCTCGAATTGCTGGAAGGGAGAGAGGACGGATTGAGCGTAAAGGAGATCGCCGCCAACCTGGGTGTCTCCCAGCCGACAGCTACCGACTCGATCACAGCACTTGAACGCAAGGGTTTCGTGGCGAAGCGTAGTGCGGGAACAGACAAGCGCGGCGTCAATGTCGGCATTGCGCCCGAGGGACTTTCGGTGCTTGAGGCTGTTAGATCCTCACAAAGCGTCGCCGAACAGTCGGTCGACGCCTTGGCCGACCATGAACAGGAAGACCTGCTGATCACACTGGTCAAGATGATCAGACATCTGCAAGAAATCGATGCGATCCCAATCCAGCGTATGTGCGCCAGCTGTCGGTACTTTGCGCCGTTTTCCCATTCCGATGTGGCACAGCCGCATCACTGCAATTTCGTCAACGCGGCATTCGGACAACGGGATATCCGCATCGACTGTCGAGAACACGAGACCGCCGACCCTGCGTCACGGGCAGCCACCTGGGACGTGTTTCAACAGGGATAGTTTTGCAACCCCTCCAGGCTATGGAGACAAGAGGAGAATATGGAAATGTCCAGGATACTTGTAGCCGGCGCGCTTCTCGCCGGAACGGCATCGCTATGGCTGACAGCCGCCAGCGCGCATTCGATAAAGGCCGACCCGACCGATGCAGTGCATGCATCATTCGACATCATCGAGACGACAATCGTCACCGAAGGAGACTCCGCCGTCTTCACAACCCGCGTCCGCGGAGAGGCTGGCTCTGAGAAGCCCGCGGCAACCGGCAAATTCGAGGGATCCGATGTCTACGCCTATGTCTGGCCGACATCGCTCAACAGCGGCGAGATAGGCTTCGACAAGGATCAGGGCATCGTCGCACTCGCCGTCACCTTCCATCCCGATTTCGACGACGCCGCCAAGGGCGGCAAGAATCGCGACATCTGGCACCCCCACTGGGTGGTTCTGGCCGAAGACAAGGCCTGTGGCGGCGGCCTGAAGGTCATCGACATCCCCGAAGGCACAAAGCCGAAGGTTCCTGACACTTGGCCAGGCGTGCCTCTGCTGATCGACAGTCCGGAATACCCGATAACGTTCAAGGGTGATGCCGTGGACGTCACGATCCCGCTGTCGCTGATCGGTGGCATCAATGGCGCATCCTATGACGGGGTGACTGCCGGCCTCAAGGTCAACGGCAATCTGCACGCACCGCTTCTGTGCGTCAGCAACGTCTTCAAAGTCGCTTCCGGCGACCTCAGCCTTCCCGGCAAGGTCATGCCTTCGAAGTGACTTGAATTTCGCGGGTCCGCCGACAGCCATCGACGAACCCGCATATTCCCCCCTCCAGGCTAATAGAGAGAAAGAACATTTCCAGAATTACACTTATCGAACCGATCAATGCAACAGGCGAGACATCGCAACAGGCGAGACATCGCAACAGCTGGCCCAGATCAAGTCCGCCTTCGGCATGGTCCCGAACATGTTCAAGGCGGCGGCCAATTCGCCCGCAGCCTTGACCAGCCTGTGGGGCGCATTCGGCGCGCTCGGCAACGGCCGCCTCGGCGCCAAGCTGGGTGAACAGATTGCCGTTGCCATCGCCGATCGCAACAATTGCAACTATTCCCTGGCCGCCCATACGGGTCTTGGCCGCAAGGCAGGTGCGACTGGCCAGGTGATGGCCGACGCCCAGGCTGGCCGCTCGACCGATCCTCGAACCGCCGCCGATCTCACCTTCGCGATTGCAGTCGTGGACAAGCGTGCAGGAATCGAAACGTCCGATGTTGATGCCTTGCGATCGGCTGGTTTCGACGACGAGGATATCGTCGAGATCGTCGCACACATCGCTCTCAACCTGTTCACCAACTACCTGAATGTCGCCCTAGACGTGCCGGTAGACTTTCCAGGTGTGAAACTCACGCGCGCCGCCGCTTGAGCCACTTGGGGGTGGGCCGACCTCTCCTCCGGTCCGCCCCGCATCCTTCTGCATTCGTCGCGGAAAGGTAATCGGTGGCCGGCATTTACGCCGTCCGAAACGGGACGATCCTGCCGCTACCGTGGACCAATTTTGCACCGCCGCTCCCAAGCCAGGCAGCAGGTGAAAAGCCAGATTCTAACGGCTCCGAAATACGGGAGCGTAGGTGAAACTTTTATCGTCGTCGAAGACGGCCTTGCGCACTTCAACGCCATACAGCCGCGCCAGGTTCTCCTCCGACAGAGTGCGAGCTGTCGGACCGAAGTCGAAGGCATTGCTGTCGTACATCAGCAAGACGTCGCTTGCGATTTCCAGCGCATGTTGCGGAGAATGGGTGGTGAACAGCACTGTCATGCCATGTTCGCGCGACAACCGATCCAGCACGGAAATGACCACTGCCTGATTGTGATAGTCAAGGGCCGAACAGGGCTCGTCGAGAATCAACACCTGGCATTCCGAGACAAGCGCCTGGGCGATGATGACAAGTTGCCTCTGACCGCCGCTCAGCGCATTGAAGGAGCGCTCTGCCAGATGATTGATGCCGAGCGTGGAGAGTTGGCTGTGCACGGCGTCGTAATCCCGGCGCTGAGGCGTTCCGAACAGACCAACCTGACGGGCCCGTCCCATCAGGACGATGTCGGTGACGGAGTAGTCAAAAGCGACGTCGAAAAGCTGCGGCACATAGCCGATACGGGCACGGCAATGCACTTCACCCCGGCTCGGTTTCAGCAGGCCCGCAATCGTATTGATCAGGCTGGTCTTGCCGATACCATTGGCGCCAAGGATTGCCACAACGCTGCCGTTGGCAATGGCAAGGTCGTATCCTTCGAGGATCGGCCGGCCGCCGCGTTCCACCAACAGATCGCGCACTTCAATCACTCTTCCATCCTCCCCTGCTCTGCATGCGTCGCAGGAGCACGGCAAACACCGGAACGCCGATCAGCGACGTGATGATGCCGACCGGGATTTCAGCCGTGGTCACCGTTCGCGCGATATTGTCGACCAGCAGCATGTAGATCGCCCCGAGCAGGATGGAGACCGGCAGCAAGCGGCCATGGTCGGGCCCGGAAATGGCGCGCGCCACATGTGGGATGACGAGGCCGACCCAGCCGATAATCCCGCAGCAGGCGACAACGCCGGCGGAGATGACGGCGGTTGCACCCAGGACTGCCCACTGAACCGTCGCGACCGGCGATCCAAGCGCCCGCGCCTTCTCCTCACCAAGCGAGATGATGTTGATCTGGAACCGCATGAGGTAGATCACGGCCAATGCCGGAACCATCACGACCGCCATCAGCAACAGGTCTTCATAGTTTGTCGATGCCAGGCTGCCCATCAGCCAATAGGTAATAGCCGGCAGTTTCTGGTGGGGATCGGCCAGCAATTTCACGATCGATATTGCCGAGCCGAAGAAGGCGGAAATGATCACCCCAGCCAGCACGAGTGCCAGGATGGACGTCCTTCCGCGGGAACTTGCCAGCACTTTGACGATCATCACGCTTGCCAGCCCGAAGAGGAACGCAATCGCAAGAAGGCCGTAACCAAAAATTCCAGACAGGATGGCCAGCGTACCGCCAAAGCCGGCGCCACTCGTGACCCCTATGATGTTCGGATCGACCAGTGGGTTGCGAAACAGGCCCTGCAAGGCGGCACCCGACGCCGCAAGCCCGGCACCAACCAGCACTGCAGCCAGGATCCGAGGCAGGCGCACGAGTTCCACGACCTGCTCCTCCAACACCGTCCAGTCGGAGTTTCTCGCCGGCATCAGATTGTCGGCAAGGATGCGGATGACCTTAAGCACATCGAGGTCATAGCGCCCGATGGTGATCGAAACGAGGATGATGCAGACGAGCACTGCAAACAGCACCAGTACGGCAGGCGTTGCGCTCCTGCCGTGCTGGCGTGAAATTGTCTCGCTGGTCGAGACCATCGACATTACTTGAACAGGGCTGCGTATCCGGGAGCCTGGATGTTTGCCTCCAGCTCAAGAATACGGTTGACGAGGGCGTCGTCCGGTTCGCGACCGTAGATCGTCACGTAGGCATCGCGAACAGTCTTGCGGAAGTCTTGGTCGATCGGCCCCATTTCCGGATGAGCAACCATCGCGAGCCATACGGCCGACAGGAACAGTTCCGGGGAATCTGGCGAGGCGTTGAACTTCGGCACCTTATAGACGCGCTTGTTCTTCACCGCGTCCATACCGGAGAGCAAGGGATGCGCATAGAAATCGGACGGGTTGAGCGTCACGGCCTGGGCCGGAATGATGATCATGTCCGGGTTCCAGGTGAAGAGTTGCTCCACGTCGACATTCTTCCACCATTCGCCGCTATCGTCCGCCGCCAGGTTCTTGATGCCGCTCAGGGAAAAATCCTGCGAGGGATTGGCAACGACCTGGATCTGGTCGCCGAGCTTCTCGATATAGACGAGGCTGACTTTCTTGTCGTCCGCCAGTTCACCGAACTTCGCCTTCATCGCCGCGTTGGAATCATAGTGGAGCTTGAGCGTCGCTTCTGCCCGTTCCGGATGACCGGAGATGATGCCGCTCATGGTGATGTAGTCAAGGCGCTGCTGTTCCGAGCAGCATCCCCAGGCGGCAACCTTCAGGCCGACGCGCTCCAGTGGCTCGATCAGGTCCGGGTTGTGCATGGCCTGGATCACCAGCTGCGGATTTGTTGCCAGGATCGCCTCGACATTCGGGGCGAAGCCGTCGCGGGCAGCCGCACCGTCGAGCTCGAGCAATTCGGGAATGAGGTCCGCATAGACGAAGTTCTTCATGCGGGCAATCGAATCCGCGTTCACCGCCACCATGTGATCGGTCGTGCGATCGGCCGAGTAATAGATGAACGGCGCTGCCCGGATGATCGTCGCAATCCGCTCGGGCGGCGCTGCCAACTCGATCTTCTGCCCGCGGTGATCTTCGAAGCTGATTGGTTTGTCAGCGGCGTGAGCGACCGAAACCGCCAGCATTGCCGCAAGGCCGGTAAAAACAACAGTCTTCATGATCTTTGCCCCGCATTGTCAGTCGCGGACCTGATATGATATATTGACTATTTATGTCAAGTTTAGATATCTGCCACCTATGGCAAGGTAAAAATTGGATAGGGCATGGGTAGGATAGGCTATGTGACATGGGGCAACGCCGCGCAGGTGCGCAGCTTCCAAGACTTTGCCCATCTGCTCGACGACGTGCTCTATCTTCGCGAACTGGATCGGCATGATCTGGGCGCCTATGCCGCCATCATCATCCCGGATGTCATGGATTGCATCGAATTGAGAGCGCACGCCCGTCAATTGAACGACTATGTCCGCAATGGCGGCTTTCTCATCGCTTTTTCGATCCGTGACATCGAGAACATCATCGACGTGGTCGATCTCAAATGGCAGCCGGTCAACGCGCGAGATTGGCTCTGGTGGACACGCCCCAATCCCTATCTCGAGGTCCGGCAGCCGGAGCCTCGGCATCCGATCTGCGACGCCATTTCACTTGCGGACATGAGCTGGCACTGGATGGGAGCACTGGAGAAACATCCCGACGCCGCGCACATCCTGACCCTTGACGACGACAGCCTCAGCCTCTTCATGGACTTCCGAAATCTCCAAGGCGGCGGCCGCCTGATGGTGACAACGCTCGATCCGCACGGCCACAACGGCGAGCGCTTCATGCCTGCCACCACGCGGTTCCTCGAAGCATTCTATCCATGGCTCAATCGCGAACTCGGGATCGACCGGGAAAAAAGACTTTTAGCCTCACCTATCTGCGCGCGCTTGACAGCACGTGGGATTGGGAACCGCCGGGACTGGCCGAAACCTTCGAGGGAACCGGCATCACCCTTCGTTACCATGGGCTCTACGATCTCGATGAGACCGTATTGCGGGCATCCGATTTCATCTACATACCCAACAACACGGACGAGATCTTCCTGCGCGGCAGGGCCGCCGATTTTCTCGCCTTTCTGGAGCGCGGCGGGCATCTCATCCTGTCTAGCCAGCCGGCCATTCCATGGCTGCCATTCATGTCGACGTTCCGCACGGTTGCACCACGCCCTTTCACCAACCTGAAAGTACGCGTCCGACAGGACCCGCTCGGCTTCTTCTCGAATGTGAGCGACGAATTCGACGGCTGGCAGGGCATTTTCGGCCAATACGCGCGCGGCTGGACGGACATGCCGGAGGGCGCCATCTGGCTGACCGACATCGGCCCCGCCGACGACCCCAAACCTGCGGACTGGCTGTGGAAATACCCGACCTCCGACGACAAGGGTGGCTACCTGTTCATGCACAACGGCGACAGCATCGTCCGTTATCCAGATCATGGGCAGCACGGCCCCTGCCTGCTGCGCGACATCTGCAATGGCATCATTGCCGCTAGAGGCAAGCCCCCGAGGCCGGAAAGACAGTCTTATCCCAATCTGTCCTGGGTCATGTGCGACTGCCACCGCCCACAACGCTTCATGACGACGACCCGCTAATGCGCCATCCGTCCTCTCACACAAGTCAATCCACTTTTTGGAGACATTCGATGACCATCCGATTTCCCATTGCCATCGCGGGAATAGCCCTCGCCATCCTCCAACCGATCCCGGCGCGCGCCGACCCAATCACCATCACCGACCATGAAGGCCGCATTGTCACGCTTGCAAAACCTGCCGAGCGGATCGCCTCGATCCCGATCCCGATGGCCTCGACCATCATCGCGATGGACGGTGGAACATCGAAACTGGTCGGCATGAACCCGACCGCCAAATCGGCGATCATCGAAGGCGTGCTGGGCAAGATCTTTCCGGAAGCCAAAGACATTCCTTCGGACATAACTGCGCCGAACTTCATTCCAAACGTCGAGGAACTGGCGGCAACCAATCCAGAATTGGTCATCCAGTGGGCCGATCGCGGTCCGGACCTCGTCGACCCGATCGTCAATGCCGGCCTGACAGCGCTGTTGATCTCCTACGGCACCGAAGAAAAGGCCAAGCAATATCAGGCCATGGTTGCGACCGCGATGGGCAAGCCCGAGCGCGCCGCGATGATCAACGGCTGGCGCGACCAGGTGGCCGCAGACATGGCGGCCAGGTCGAAGGACATTCCGGCCGAGAAGAAGCCGAAAGTCCTCTATCTTGGCCGTGCGCTCGAAGCACTGACGGCTTCCGGCGACAAGGGCAACTACAACGCCTTCTATATCAATCTGGTCGGCGCGACCTCCGCCTCCGCCGACGTGCAGGGCCAGGGCACCACGATCAGCCCCGAGCAGATTGCCGAGTGGAACCCGGACGTCATCCTGCTCAACAGCTTCGAGGCCAAGCTCGGACTTGAGCGGGTATATGACGATCCGATCCTGTCGCTGACCAAGGCCGCCCAGGCAAAGCGCGTCTACAAGTTGCCGCTCGGCGGCTATCGCTGGGATCCGCCGAACCAGGAAAGCCCGCTGACCTGGATGTGGTTGGCCAATCTCATGCATCCAGACATCTTCCAGTACGACCTGCGCGGCGAGATGAAAAAAGCCTACAAGACACTCTACAACTACGACCTGACCGACGAGGACATCGACGGCATCCTGTGGATCGGCATGCAAGGCGACGCCACCGGCTACGCCCAGTTCAAGGCGAAGTAAGATGGCGATGGCGGCAATGGACAGCGGGCGCCGGAGCCTGATCGGTTTGCGGATCGGCACGTTCGGGCTCATGGTGCTGGCGCTGGTCGCCAGCATGCTGTTTGCGATCGGCGCAGGGCGCTTTTCCGTCGACGTGACACGGATCAGTGAGATCCTGCTCGCGGCGTTTCTCAACCCGGATGCCGCGCCGACCCAGATGGACGAGCGCATCGTGCTGCTCGTGCGTCTGCCGCGCGTATTGCTGGCGGCGCTGTCGGGCGCGGCCCTTGCCGTCGGCGGCGCAGCACTACAGGGCGTGTTCCGCAACCCGCTGGTCTCGCCGCAAGTGCTCGGCATCAGCCAGGGTGCTGCCTTCGGCGGGGCGCTTGCCATCCTGTTCGGCTATTCCGGCGTTGTCCTCCTCGGCATGGCCTTTATCCTCGGCCTGTCGGCGCTGATCCTGGTCGGGCTTCTGGCCCGCATCAATGGCCGCACCGAGGTTATCACGGTTATTTTGGCCGGCATGATTGTCGGGGCGCTGTTTGCGGCCCTCGTCTCCGTCGTGCAGTTCGTCGCCGATCCCAACACCTCCCTGCCCGCCATCGTCTATTGGCTGATGGGCTCATTCTCGACCGCCACTTGGCCACGCCTGTGGCTTGCCGTGCCGGGCATGGGCCTTGGCCTCTTCTCCGTCTGGCTGTTGCGCTACCGGCTCAACCTGCTGGCGCTCGAGGAACAGGAGGCCCGCTCCCTCGGTATCAATCCGGACCGGGAACGCTGGTACATCTTCATCGCCATTTCGCTGATGACCGGTACTTCGGTCGCGGTCGCCGGCATTGTCGGCTGGATCGGCCTCGTCGTGCCGCACGCTGCACGCATCCTAGTTAGTGACGACCACCGAGCACTGATACCGGCCTCGGCGCTTCTCGGCGCGGCTTATCTGACCTTCATAGACACCATGGCCCGGACGCTGACGGCGGCTGAAATCCCGCTCGGCGTGTTGACCGCGCTGGTCGGCGCGCCGGTCTTCGCCGTGCTGCTGCGACGCCATTTCAGGGAGACGAACCACACATGATCGGGTTTACCGACGCATCCGTTTCCTTCGGCAGCCGCACGCTGTTTTCCGGCATCACATTCAACGTGCCCGTCGGTCGCACAATGGCGGTTCTCGGCCCCAATGGACGTGGCAAGACCACCCTGTTGCGTGCCTTGCTCGGCTTCCAGCCGCTGGCAAAAGGTGCACGAACCGCACCGAAGATCACAGGCTATGTGCCGCAGCACGGCGCTTCGCAGGCGAAGCTCTCAGGACTGGAGGTTGTCGTCATGGGCCGTGCAGCAAGGCTTGGCCTGTTCGGCCAGCCTTCGGCGGATGACCGCGCCTCGGCAGAGGCAGCCTTGGTCGAATTGAGTGCATACCATCTGGCGGATCTGCGCTACGACCGGATGTCCGGCGGGCAACGGCAGATGATTTTGATTGCCCGCGCGCTCGCCACTGGCTCACCTACCCTGATTTTCGACGAGCCAACCTCGGCGCTTGACCTCGGCAACCAGTCACGCACGCTCGAACTCCTGAACACTCTGAGGCTGCGCCGGGACAAGGCGATCCTGTTCACCACGCATGATCCGAACCATGCCTTGGCCTCCTCCGACGATGTGCTTCTCATGATGCCGGGCGGACACGAGGTGCACGGCACCGTCGCCGAGATGATCCAACCCGACCTCCTCTCCGAACTCTACGGTGTGCCGATGCGCTGGGTCGAGGTGACTGGCCCGACCGGTGAACCGCGTCGCGCCATCCTGCCGGCCTTCTCCGGCATAGGGGTCGCGGCATGACCACGATCTATCTGAAATCCTCGTTCGACGAGCCATCCGACAGCGTGAAGGAAGCAGCGGCGCGTGGCGAAGTGACAATCGTTGCCCAGGCGGAGCTCACGGCTGATATTCTGCGCACCCATAAGGGGCTGGTGACCGACAATCAGCTCGACCAGAATGCCATGCTGGCGATGAAGGATGCGATCGCCGCCTTTCTCGATGCGGGTGGACGTTGGTTCTTCAATGGACACTTTGTCCGCTCCCTGGTCGACGGCGTGGCACAGTATCGCCCTATCGCCGATCCGAAGCGGGCCGACTTCGATCTCTTTCCGATCAATCCGCATCCGCTTCTTGAAGGCATAGACCTGAAGATGCTGGAGACCAACAAGGGTGTCGCCGGCTTCTACGGACGCGGCTGCAATCCGCTTCCTGAGGGCGCGGTGGCGATCAACGGGCTAGGAGCGGCCAATGTGCCGGTTGACTGGGTCTGGGCTCGGCCCAAAGGTGGCCGCATCTTCTCCCATGCCGGCAACGACCTCGGTTCGATGGGGCTTGAATGGAAGCTCGCGCCGGAACTCACCCGTCGGATCATCGCCTGGACCAATGGCGGCGCCTGCTTCAATCCGTGGCCGGTTGCTCCCGCAAGCCCTGCGGACGATCTGCCGCTCCGGCCGCTCGAAAGCTATGGCGGCATGCGCATGTCGAGCCGGACCGGACGGCGCATCGTCGCGCCCTCCTCCGGCACCTATTACAACATCCGCAGCCTCGAGGGGCCGCGCTACACCGAGATCTTCGACGTCATTTGCGCTCCTGAGCAACTCGCCGACATCCTGCGTCCCGATGATGTTCTCTGGGTTCCGTGCCGCACTTCGGCAAACCGTTTGATTGCCCAGAAAACAACTATTCTGCGGCATCTGCAGTCGGGTGGAACCGTTGTTGCGCTCGGCGAAAGTCGATCGGATCTCTGGCTACCCGCCATAAAATTCACCGGCACGCCGACCAATTGGTGGTGGTGGCTCGATCCCTCGGCCGATCTCGGGGTCAAGGTGACGGATGCCGCAGCCGAGCACCCGCTGATGCGTGACATCGGCGACAAGGTCGCGACATGGCACCTACATGGCTGGTTTGTTCCACCGGAAGGCGCGACCGTGCTTGCCTGCGACGGCGAAGGCCGCGCCATCCTCTACGAAGACGCAGTTTCGACACCCGGCCGGATGATTATTTCCTCGCTCGATCCGATGTTCCATCACGGATCACATTTCATGCCGGCCACAACGCGGTTTCTCGATCGCTTCGTGCCGAACCTAAAGGCTTATCTCAATGTATGAGACCATCACCGTCCGTGAAAACGGCAAGGACCTTACCTTCTCCTTTAACGACATCAACGCCTATCACGGCGGCGGATTTCCTGGTGGCGTAGTGCATGGATTGAAAGCGATGCAGGCCGCGTTTCCATTGCTGTCCGATGCGCCATTGGAAAGGCGGGAAATTTCGGTGCTGACCGCATTCTCTGGTCCCGGCGGCCGCGATGCGCTTGAGATGGTGACGCGCGCCATGACTGACGGGCGGCTTGTCGTCGACAAATCGATTGGTGGCAGGGATGTGATCAACGACCATCCCGGCCCATATGTCTTCCGTTTCACATATCGCGGCAAAACCGTGGAGGCGGTGATAAAGCCCGGGCATGTCAGGGAGGAATTCGTGACGCTCGGCGCGAAGAAGGACAAGACACCCGAGGAAATCGCTCGCCATGAAGCGCTGAAAGCTGAAATGGCAAGCAGACTGCGGCCTGTCGCAGCGGAGCAGATCTACAGTGCTTCCATCGTCGCTTTGATTGTCAAACAACAAGTGGCGCGTTGATCAGATATTGGCGGCCAACTCATCGCTCCGGTCTGCAGCGGACCCGGGATGTCGTGATCGCGGGCTGCAGATTGCTTCTTATAGTGGCATAGACACTACTCTTGATGGGCACAAAGCCGTTGACCATGCGATTTGAGGTCGCCAAGCAAGCCACGATATTGCAACCAAGTAGCTATTTGGGAATGCGCGAAATGAATGGCTCCCAGTTTCGCAGACACCCTAAGGTTAAGTCTGCCGCTGCTGGATTTAGCGTCAGTTGCCCGCCCAAATGGGGTGTCACTCAGAGGCTTACGATAACTTGAGTTTATTATTCATATTTATTCAAGTCAGTGCTATCACTTAGCTCATTGCTTGGATCGCGGGTTGAAGTGTCGCATCCTTTTTTTTCAATCACGCTGCTTGAGCCGATTATGGTCACTGTAAAAAAAGATGCCCGGTATGAAATGTACCTGAAGGCACGCAAGGCTTTGGTTGACTATGCCACGCCGATTACCGGCTCCCGCGATGATGCAGAGGACATTGTGCAGGACGCGTTCCTGAAATTTGTGCCTGATGTCAGTGAGGGGCCGCCGCCGCCGAAAGCCTATCTGTTTCGCATCGTTCGCAATCTGTCCTTCAACAAACGGCGCAGGCGCAAGCTGGAGACGAAGGATGAGCCGGACGACATTCCCTGGTGGGCGTGGCCGCAAAGCCACCCGTCACCGGAAGCGGACCTCGTTCTGCAGCAACAGGTAAAGCTCGTGGCTCGGGCGATCGAGCGATTGCCGGATCGCGAACGGGCGGTCATGGAAATGTATCGCTTCGAGAAAATGACGCTGCAGGAGATCGCCGAAAGGCTGGCAATCTCTGTTGCCACCGCGCATCGCCTGTTGAGCGCAGCCATGCGTCGCCTCCGGGACGAGACAAGGGATGTCTTATGACGGATAAAACACCGCTCAATGCAAATTCTCTGAAAGAATTACCCAGCTCGCGTGTTTATGCAGATAATGCATTTGAAATCGCACAATCGCCAGGACTGACAAGGCCGGCCCAGATGACCACCGAACCGCGCAACAACCGATCTCTCCTGTTTGAGGAAGCCAGCGAATGGCTGATCCGTATCCGGGAAAACCCACAATCCGCCGATACGCGGGCTACGTTCGAGGCCTGGCGGCGGACCTCTTCGGATCATGAGCAGGCTTGGAGCGATCTCTGTCGTCTGTGGAGCGCCACCGGAAAGGCAGAGCCGTTCTATCGTCCGCTTGCCGTATCAAGCAAGCCGAAGGCAATGCGGTTGCCCGTATTTTTCGTTCCCCGGCTTGCGACGGCGCTGGCGATTGCGTGCGTCAGCGCACTCGCTGTCTTCTTTGCCGCCCCCTCCCTGATGATCCGATTGTCCGCAGATCACGTGACGACGACTGCGGAGATCCAGACCATCCGGCTGGAGGATGGCAGCACTGTGCAGCTTGCGCCTGACAGTGCGTTGCGCATCGAATTCCACGGCAACGTCCGGCAGGTCGCGCTTTTTCGCGGCGAGGCCTTCTTCGATATCTCGAAAGATCCGAACCGCAAGTTCAGGGTCATCGCCGGCGGTGCCGAAGTTGAAGTGCTTGGAACAGCCTTCGATGTTCATGTCACGGAGGCTGCGACAACCGTTTCCGTCGCCCGCGGCTCTGTCTCGACAATAGCCAGAAACGCCCGGTCGGACGCATCCAAAAGCATACTTGCTCCGGGCGATGTCGTATCGATCGACCAGCGGAGTGGCGTCACCACCAAGACCCTTATCGCCGCCGATGACGTCGGCGCATGGCGTCAGGGAAGGCTGGTCGTGAGCAATGCGACGATCGAATCCGTGGTCAACATCATAAGTCACTACGACACCGCCTGGATCACGATTGCAGATCCCTCCCTTGGCGAACAAAGAGTGACCGGCATATACGACTTAACGGCACCCAAACTGGCACTCGGAGCACTGGTCGATCCGTTCGGCGGCAAGGTTAGAAACCTTGGCAATTCGGTCACCGTGATCAGTCGGTATTAAAATATGATAATAATTATCAAGATTTAGCGAAAAAGCGGAATACCTTCTGAAAATATCGGCTTACCGATGTGTCTTTCTGTCAGCAAACCGGGTTCGATCGGTATGCCCTGGCAGAAGAGGCAGTGGGTAATGGTACAACGAGTAGCTCTCAGGCGACATCCTTTCCGGAAGGGTAGTGCCGGGCAAATTGGGTTTCTTTTAAGTTCGGTCGCCCTCGGCACCGTCATGTTCTGCGGACAGGGACAGGCGCAAACGGCCGTTCCCGCCGCAGGCCAGCAGTCGCAGCAAGCGGATCTGCGCAATTTTGATATTGCTGGCCAGCCGCTGGCAGCTGCGCTTGCCGCATTCAACCGCCAGTCCGGCATTCAGGTGAGCCAGGCCTCGGGCGCCACGACAAATGTCACCGCCAATGCCGTCCGGGGACGCATGACATCGCAGGCGGCTCTCGCGACCATGCTTTCCGGAACCGGTATTCCTTTCCGGTTTACCGGCAACCGGGCTGTCGTTCTTGGCGCCAGCCAAGGTGGCAGCGACGCCTCCGTCACCCCGGACGACGGATCCACGGTCCTCGACACAATCACTGTCGCCGGAGGCCGTGGCAATGCCACCACCGGCTCCGGCTATCAGGGCACACCCGACTGGGTCTACGAGACACCGAGCAGTCTCAGCGTGGTCGGCCGCGAGGCGATACAGGCGGCGGGCGTTCGCAATACCCGTGATGTCTTCAACCGGATATCCGGTGTTTATGCCGGCGAAGGCAATGGAAGTTTTCCGACGGTGTCGCCGAACATCCGTGGCTTGCAGGATTCCGGGCGTGTCGTCGTCTCGATCGATGGCGCACGTCAGAATGCCCAGCGCGGCGCCGGTTTCGGTGGTGGCAACTACATCTCCAATTCGGGGCAGGCCTTTGTCGACAGCGCATTCATTCGCGCCGTCGAAGTCGAAAAGAGAACGTCCGCGACGTCCGGCAGTGCCGGTTCGCTTGGCGGAAAGGTCGAGTTCCAGACGGTCGGTGCGGACGACCTGATCGCCGACGGCAGAACCTGGGGTGTCGAGACGAATACCTCGACCGGCACGAACAACTACTATTTTCAGGGCTCTGTTCTCGGTGCGACCCGGCTTGGCGACACGCCATTCTCGCTAACCGGCGGCTTCAGCAATTCCAATCTCGGTGAATATGCGATCGGCCGAAACGGCGATTCGGCAACCACCGAAACTAACATGAAGAACATGCTCGGCCGCAACAACTGGGGTTCGCTGTTCAAGCTCGAAGGGGATTTCGGCGATGTGCAGACATCGCTGTCCTGGATGCACCAGGACAATTCCTTTCTATACGGCTCGTCCGGTGGCGAGAGCCTCAACCATGAGGACGCGCGCAACGATAGCGTAACGGCCAAATTTGCCTGGGATCCGGAATCCACCCTGATCGATATGAAAGGCCTGCTGTGGCTCAACGATTCCATGACAAACGAGGTGCGCGAGGCGCGCACGAACGGCACACCGCAAACATCGGACGACACCCCCGAGACCTCGATCGACATGGGGACGAAGAGTTTCGGGGTTTCGCTGGAGAATACCAGCGAGTTGGATACCATCGCCGGACCGCTCACTCTGAACTACGGCGCCGAGGCGTTTCGCGATCTCGCTACCTCATCTGCCTATAGCGAAACGATCGCAGTCAATCCGGACTGGGCCAGCAGCTATACCGCGTTCAGCCCTCCGGGCCGCCGCGACATGGCGAGCATTTTCCTGAATGGCACCTTGGAGCCGACGGATTGGGTTAGCGTTTCTGCCGGGATCCGCTATGACTGGTCACGATTGAAAGGGACGACGAGCTATTTCAATCGCCGGGTAACCACAGTGATCAATCCCGCCCGTGTTGCGCAGGCAGTCACCACATGGGGTGCCTGGGGCCAGATCTACGATGTTACCAACTACACGTTTCGCACGGCTGTTTGCACGACAGGCATCAATCCAACCACCGGCCTCACCGTGAACAACGTACTGCGGACCCGCACATGTAATGCCTTGAACGCAGCCGGCGAAATGATCGATGGCCTTTGGTACGTGGCCGGCGACATCGTACCAGCGACACAAGATCCCCCGGTTGAGGACTTTCCGGAATACGAAGTCGACATCGACCGCATCGACAGTGCCTGGCTGCCATCGGCTACCGTAGAATTCAAGCCGGTGGACTGGTTCCGGCCCTATGCCAGCTATTCCGAAAGCTACCGCCCACCGACCATTCTCGAAGCCTTTCTCACCGGCGGCACGCCCGGTGACAACGTTGGCATTACCTTCGCTCCGAACGAACATCTCCGCTCCGAGACCGCGAAGACCTATGAGATCGGCACCAATATCAGCCTGGATGATGTTCTGACCGGAGGAGACTCGCTTCGCGTGAAAGCCGCAGTCTTTTATCGCGAGATCGAGGATTTCATCGTGATGGGTGACATCTACACTTCCGAAGTCAGCAGCCGGACATACAGAAGCTTCGTCAATGTCGACGGCACGACCCGCATGAAGGGCATCGAACTGGAAGGCAACTACGACACAGGCGCATACTGGCTGGGCGGCACAGCCACCTTGCTGGATACCAAATGGCCGACCAAGACCGAGATCTTCTCGAACGGGAGCCAGACGACCACAGGCGACATCTTTGCGACGTCCGGCAAC
>NZ_AHZC01000005.1 GCF_000247475.1 Rhizobium sp. PDO1-076
GGGGGCATTATGGCATGGCGCAAAACAAGGGGGATGAAATGGGGTGCGTTTTGTTGAAGACGTTGGGGGATTTGGAAAAGTCATCCCCCTTGGATGGCTCAGATCGCGCGGTTTACGGCCAGTTCTCGGGCGGTTGACTCGACGATAGCAAACAATCTTTCGCGCGCCGGCAGCGGGGTCAGGTTGTGGTCGGCATCGGGGATCATGTGAAACGCCACATTGCCATAGGCCGCGAGCTTTTCGGCACGGGTGCCGAAATGGGCGTGGAAACGCTCGAGCCCCTCGTCGCCCTCGGCATAGACGAGCACGACCCGGGTGCTGCGCGCCTGAAGCTCGAGGAATTCGCTGTGGACCCGGCCGCTCAGCCGGGTGATCGGCACGGCCGCCTTGACGAAACGCGATGCGGATTTGGCAGCGCGGTCGATCAGCCGGACGGCGATATTACGCGTGACCGCGGCAATATCGACGTCCCCGGCTAGCACGCGCCTGATCGTCTCGCGTTTGAGAAGTTCGGTGGAATAGGCGGTCAGCGTGCGCGGCAGGCCCTTGAAGCGCCAGAGCAGGGAATCCGGATTGACGGCAACCAGACCGTTCCAGCGCGGGTCGGCGATGGCGGCGCGCAGCGCGATATAGGCGCCGCTGCAGCGTCCGACAATCAGCGTCCGGTCGGTGAGGCCCAGCGTTTGCAGGAAATCACAGGCGGCCGCGACATCGGCAAGCTGGGCATCGTCGTAGAGGATCTGTTTGCGGCGTCCCGGGATCGGCGGGCTGTCGCCGACGCCGGCTGCATCATAGCGCAGCGACGAGACGCCGATTGCCGCCAGCCGCCGCGCCATCTCCGCTGATGAGCCGGCCCAGCCGGCCTGATGATCGTAGGAGGTCGACAGGATAACCGCAGTCACCCCGATCGATGCGCCCACCGGCTCACACAGGGTGCCGTAGAACCGGTCGCCGTCGCCGAAGCGCACCGGCGTTTCGCGGCTGTGGCGGTATGTGATCGGCCGGATCATGGCAGGCCGGGCGACCTGTCCGGCCAGGCTGTGGAATTGCGGCAATGCCTTAACGAAGGACAGCACCGTCTCGATAAACGCGTCCGGCATCACCTGCGACAGGGGACCGGAGACAAGCTGGTCATAGCCGGTGAAATCGACTGTCGTCAGGCGGCCGCAGGACTTGCGCAGGATCTCGCCGAAGGCGATGTCGCCATGATTGCCCGGGCGCTGGCCGAGAAACACCGGCAGGGCCGGATCGAGCGCGGTGCCGAGCGACGGATCGAGCGGTGGGGCGGTGGAAAGATCGAGGCTTTTCAGGTCGGTGGCGACGGTCTCGGGCATGCGCAGGCCGGCGATGGCGCCGGGTGAGGTGTCGCGAAGCTCGGCCTTGATGTGCATCGGCTCGTCGATCATCTTCGACCAGAGCGACAGTTCGCGCAGATAGTTGCGACCTTTGAGGACCGGCCCGAGCAGCATCAGGGCGGCAAGCTCGGTTTCCATCGGCGCGCGCAGATAGGCAAGGCTGCCGCCCAGCCCCTGGCCGAGCAGGACGATCTGGTGGCTACCCGATAGCGCCTGGAGTTCGGCGATAGCCTCGCCGATGGTCGAGATCCAGCCGGCCAGGCCGGATGCGACAGGTCCCGATGTGACGGGCCCCGATACGACTGGCCCCGATGTGACGGGCCCTTGGCCGTCTTCCTGCGCGTCGAACGCGTTTGCTGCACCGGGATAGTCGAAACGCAGGCTCGCCACGCCGAGCGCTGCGAAATGTTCGGAGAGGATCCGGTAGAGCTTGCGGGTGCACATTTCCTCCATGCCCCAGGGGCTGAGGAAAAGCACGGCGAGGTCGCGGCGGGGCAGACCTTCGTCTGGCGCCGAAAACAGGCCGACATGTGATCCGAACACGGTCGGTTGTGCGGCCGACAAGCCGTTTTTCGTCCGCCGCACGGATGTATTTCCCGCTCCGTCCACGCTCTCTTCCTCATGCCGGGCGCGTCGGCGAGACGCGTCCATTTTCCCGCCGCGATTAAAAGCCCAAGACCTTAATAGACTTTGATTGTCGGGCGAATTCGGGAATGCTCAGACGGGCAACTGGGCTGCTTTTGAAAAGCGGTCCCGCAGCATCTGCCGGATGCCAGCGACATCGAGGCAGAGCGCGGCGACCGTATAGGCGACGATCCCGGTGAGCACCGGCACGATCAGATCGATCAGTCCCTTGTTGGGGAAAAAGCCTTCGACGAACCAGGTCGGCACCGCCATGATCACCGTCGCGATGCAGATCTTCACCGTCGGCCAGATTTCCAGCGGCAGGGGATGCGCCTTGAACGACAGGAAATAGCCGACGATCACGCCGCAGATCTCGGAAAACAGCAGCGACCAGGCGGCCCCCATCAGCCCGAGACGCGGCACCAGCACGAGCATGCCGATGACATTGATGGTCAGAATGACCATGCCCTGGATCGACACCAGCCGGGCCGTCTTGGCGAGCTGGAAGCTGACATGGATGAACTGGTAGGAGATCGAGCGGAACAGCCAGGCAAACACGATCACCGGTATCAGCTGCGACGCCGCGACCTCGAATTCCGGGCCGAGGATCAGGCCGGAGAAATTGGCAGCCGTCAGCGCCATGCCGACGCAGGCGGGAATGAGGATCGCCAGCAGCAGTTCCAGGCTGTGCAGCAGATGCCGGTTGGTCGCGGCAGGTCCGTCCTGGGACAGCAGGCGGATGGCGATCGGCACGATGGCCGAGCCGATCGCCACGCCGGGAAACAGGATGATCTGGCGCACCAGATCGGCGGCCGCGCCATAATTGCCGGCGGCATTTTCGCCGAGGAAGGAGACGATGATCAGCCGGTCGATGATCGTATGAAGCATGAAAATGCCGCCCGATACGGTCATCGGCAGGCCGAAGCGCAGCATTTCGGTGAGAATGGCGCGGTCGAAGCCATGCAGGGGACGGCGCCAGACCATTGGCGCATAGACCAGGATGGTGACCAGATAGGAGCCGGCAACGCTGATCAGCAAGCCCTGGCCGCCGAGATCGAACACCATCACCAGCAGGCAGGACAGCGTGATGCCGAGCAGCGCACGCAGGATCGTCGAGCGCATGTAGGAGCCGGTTTCCTGGCGGGCGCGGAAGATTTCCAGCACGAATTCGAACAGGCCGACGGTATAGGCGACGAAGATCGCCGGCACCACATATTGCGCCGAACCATCGGGCAGGAAGAGGGCCGCGATCACCATCAACGGGATGGCCATGACGATGACGCCATAGGCGATCAGCGCCGACATGCGTACATCCGCGCCGCCCTCTTCAGAGGTGAAGCGCAGGACTGATGTCTTGATCCAGCCGAACAGAAGCGTCGAGATCAGGCCGGCGACGCTGATGCCCAGGACATAGATGCCGTATTCATGCGGGCTGAGAATATGGGTGAACAGCACGACCGAGGCGCCACCGATCACGACGGTGACGACATTGGCGATCATGTAGGACGAGATTTGACGGAGCATCAGGCAGGCACACGCGTAAAGTCTTCGATCACCTGCAGCAGGGCTTTCGGACGGTAATTGACATCGAGCGGCAAGGGCCGGTTCGGCTTGCCGTCATCGCGGCTGAACCAGATCGGCACCCAGGTATAGCGGTCGGTGATGCCCCAGGTGAGGATGGCGCCCGGACGCTTGACGTCGCAGATAGCGCTGAGGAAATCCCGCGCGGTGGCCGCCGCGATCTGGTCGCGGTCATAGGTCGAGGCGGGCAGCTTGTTGTCGATCACGTCGAGTTCGGTGACCAGCACTTCAAGGTCCATGGCGGCGACCGCCTCGACGAAACGCGACAGCCCGTCCTTGTCGATCTCCTGGTCGCCGAGCAGATGGCCCTGGATGCCGACGGCATGCAGCGGCACGTCGCGGTCTTTGAGGTCGCGCAACAGGTTGAGCAGCGCTTCGCGCTTGGCCCGGCACTGGTCGGTCGGGTTTTCGATGGCGTAGTCGTTGATCACCAGCTGCACGTCGGGATCGACGGCGGCTGCCGTGCGCAGCGACAGTTCGACGAAGCGCTTGCCGAGGCGTTGCTGCCAGATCGAATCGCGGTACGGGGTATCGGCGGTCGGATGGTCGGCGATCGCCTCGTTGATCACGTCCCAGCTCGGAATGCGGCCCTTGTAGCGGCCGACCACGGTCTCGATATGGCGCACAAGTTCGCCTTCCGCCTCGGCTTCGCTGGCGATCTGCTGTGTCCAGTCCGGCATGGCGCCGTACCAGGCAAGGGTATGGCCGCGCATCTTCATGCCATTGGCCTCGGCGAATGCGATCAGGCGGTCGGGCTGGTCGAAGACGAAATCGTCGCGCGTCGGGCGCAGGTCGATCCATTTCAACCCGCCTTCGCCGACGACGATCTGGCAGTGCTCGAGAATGGCGGTCTTGTAGTCGAACTGGTCGGCGAGATAATCGACGCGCACGGCTGCGCCAAACGGGATGGCGGTTCCGAGCTGGCTGGCGCTGGCCGTGCCGCCCGCGCCCACGACGCCGTCAAGCGCGCCAGACGGCATGCTGGATGCTGCAAGGCCTGCCCCGAGGGCGCCGACCACGAACTCTCGCCTGCGCATCACGGTGCTTCCCTCGGCTACGCCCAAAATGGAACATGGTCAGTGGCGCGTGTCACAAGACGACGCAATTCGGCCCCTTTTATATCAGGAGTGACGCAGGCGCACGCACCATTCGGAAACGGCATTAATGGATACTTAATGAAAACAGGGTTTGTTAACCATGATTGCGCGCGCAAAGCCGATTAGCGACTGGGTCCCGACCACATGTATGAAGCCAACTCTCGACTGAAGAAGCCCGTGGTCAGTACACGCGGCTGGATCGACAGAGTGCATCATCGGGCCGATGCGCTGCCCGAGCCGGTATCGCATGGGCCGAGATCGGATGTGCCAGCATTGCATGTGCCTGCGCCGCATATGTATGAGACCGATACGGTTGTTCCCGCTTTGGAACAGGACGGCGCAAGGGCTGCGCGAAGCGATGCGAACAGCGACGCGGAAACCTATTCGAGGCTGCAGCAGCTGTTCCAGATCGATCTCTTCCGGGTCCTGAACTGGTTGCGCGGTGGTGCGCTCTGGATCGTGGCGCTGGCGATACTGGGTGCTGTTGCCGGCTATAGCGTGACGATTTTTGTCAAGCCGCGCTTTATCGCCGGCATCGACATCCTGCTGGATCCGGCCAATCTGCGGGTCGTCAGCAACGACATCTTTTCCGAGAACATGCAACGTGACACCAAGCTGCTCGATGTCGACAGCAAGCTGCGCGTCATCACCTCGGGCAATGTTCTCGGCCGCGTGGTCCAGGACCTGAGACTTTATGCCGATCCGGAATTTGCCGGCGCGTCATCCAAGGATCCGGCCAATGACGCCCTGACGACGCTTGCCAAGCGCGTCGTCGCACGCCGCGACGAGCGTTCCTTCATCGTCAATGTCGCGGTCTGGTCGAACAATCCGAGCAAGTCGGTCGATATCACCAATGCCGTCGTCACCAGCTTCCAGGAAGAACTGGCCAAGGCGGAATCCGAAGGGGCGGGCCGGGCGGCAAGCGCGCTGATCGCGCGTCTCGACGACCTGAAGGTCGAGGTGACCAAGGCGGAATCGAATGTCGAGCAGTTCAAGCGCGAGCGCGGCCTGCAATCGGTGTCGGGCGAACTGACCAGCACGCTGATGTCGCAGCAGACCAATACCCAGCTGATCGAGGCGCGGGCGCGGCTGATCCAGGCCGAAACCCGCTACAATGAGCTGGTCGCCACCGACCCGCGCAACCAGATCAATGCCGCAAGCCTGCAGTCGGAAACGATGACCATGCTGCGCACCCAGTATTCGACCCTGAAGCAGCGCATGACCTCACAGTCGGCGGTGCTTGGCCCCAATCATCCGGTGATCCTGACGCTGACGCCGCAGGTCAAGGCACTCGAAGACCAGATCAACGCCGAGACCGGCCGCATCGTCCAGGCCGCCAAGACCGAACTCGACCAGGCGCGCACCGCGTTGAAGCTGCTCAATTCGCAGGCCAACCAGATGGCGTCCTCGGTGTTCGACGACAGCGCCTCGCAGATCCAGTTGCGCGAACTCGAGCGCGAGGCGCGCGCCAAGGCCGCCGTCTATGAAGCCTTCATGGCGCGGGCCGGCGAAGCTGCCCAGCGCCAGCAGATCGATGCCACCAATGTCCGCATCGTCACGCCGGCGGTGGCGCCGGCCAATCGCAGCTTCCCGCCCAGAGGTTACCTGCTGGCGGCAGCCGGCGGCATGGCCGGACTTTTCCTCGGCCTTTTCGTCGCCGTGGCGCTCGGCCTGTGGCGCGACTATCGCTACCTCAGCGAATTCGGGGACGAAGCCCATGCCTGACGGGCGTCAGAATGGAGCGAGCGCGAAGAACGGCCTGTTCTCCAGCCTGCTCTTTTTGACCATTTTCTGCTATTTCTGGATCGGTCTCGCGCCTTTCCCGGATCCGAATGCCGCAGCTTTGCTGACCGCCTATGGCAAGAGCTCGAACCTCATCAACCAGCTGATCGTCGTCAGTCTGTCCGGCATCGTTCTGGTCACGATGTTTCGCTATCGCTCGGCCGGCATGCTGCTCAGACCGCATGGTCTGCTGGCGGTGCTGCTGCTCTGGGTCTGCTTCACCGGGCTTTTGTCGGACGATCCGGCCACCGCCTTCCGCCGCATCGTCTTTGCCATCCTGGTCTGCCTGTGCAGCAGCGCCGTTCTGCTGTTGCCGCGCAACGAGCAGCAGTTCGCCAAGCTGGTCTGCGGCATCATGGTGGCGGTGATCTGCCTGTCCTATTTCGGTGTCATCGCCTTGCCGCAGCGGGCGATCCACCAGCCGACCGATGCACTTGAGCAATTGCTGGCGGGCGACTGGCGCGGTCATTTCGGCCACAAGAACGTCGCGGCCGGTGCCATGGTCTTTGCGGTGTTTTTCGGCCTCTATCTGCGCCAGGTTCGCTCCACATTCATTGGCCTTGCAATCGTCGCGGCGGCAGGCTTCTTCGTGCTGAAATCGGGCGGCAAGACGTCCGCGGGCATGTTGCCGGCCGTGCTTGTCCTGGCCTGGGTGTTCGAGCATGTGCGGGCCTCGCGCTGGCTGATCCCGGTTTTTGGCCTTCTGGTCGTCAACGCGATCCTGATGTCGGCAGCGGTCTCTCCGGCGGTCAGCGGCTTCCTGGTTTCCCTCGGCGTCGATCCGACCTTCACCGACCGCAGTTCGATCTGGGAACTGGCGCTGTCGGCCATCGCCGACCGGCCGTTCTTCGGCTATGGCTTCCAGTCGTTCTGGCAGACGGAAGCGCTGTTTTCGCGCGGCGAGGCGATCAGTTCATGGGCGGTCACGGCCGCCAATTCGCACAATGGCTATGTCGAGCAGCTGATCAATGGCGGCGTCCCGATGCTGATTCTGGTGGTGGTCTGGCTGGTATTCCTGCCGATTCGCGATGCCGGACGGGCCTTGAGGAGCGGCAAGGACAAGGCGCTGACGCGGCTGTTCATCCGCATCTGGCTGTTTTCGCTGTTCTTTGCCTGCCTGGAAAGTCCGTTCTTCGGCAATACCGGGCCGCTCTGGTTCACCACCCTGATCTCGGTCTTCGGTCTCAGGTTCCAGGCCTATGCCAGCCTTGCCGAGGCAAAACCGATTGCCACGACAAAGGCCCGGCCCGCGCGCCGGAACTGGCCGAGGCCACAGCGTCAAACACAGGGTCTGGCACAGGGTCCAACACAGCGTCTGGCACAACGTCTGGCCAATGCGCGTTAACGTCATGCTTACCTGCAGTTTGTAGGTTTCGCCGCAGGATCAGAGAGGCTGAAATCAGCCAGATTGCAGTCGCCGGTGACAAAAGCTTCTGAAATGCCAATGCAGGATGCGAGTTCGATCCAGGCGGTCGTGTGCATTCCGACCTTTCGTCGGCCGGCCTGGCTGGCGCGCACGCTGGCATCCGTCATCGCGCAGGAAACCGATTTTCCCTTCGCGATCGTTGTCGTCGACAACGATGCCGCCAATCCGGTCGGCGCAGTCTGCGCCGAAGACCTGCTCGGCCCGGCTGGCCTGCCGTATGCGGTCTTCACCGAGGGCAAGCAGGGCAATTGCCACGCGATCAACCGTGCCTTTGCCGAGGCGATGCAGGCCTTTCCCAGGGCCGAATTCCTGCTGATGATCGACGATGACGAAATGGCCATGCCCGGCTGGCTGGCGGCAATCGTCAAAACGGCGCGGCGCGAGAATGCCGATATCGTCGGCGGCCCGGTCGACCGGGAATTCGAGGTGCCGGCGACCACAGCCGTCATGCAGCATCCGCTGTTCGGCTCGATCGAAGGCGAAAGCCGCGAGATCGACCAGATCCATGGTTCGGGCAATTGCCTCATCCGCCGCCGCGTCTTCGAGGGTCTCCAATCGCCATTGTTCGACGTGCGCTTCAATTTTCTCGGCGGCGGCGACATGGAATTTTTCACCCGCTGCCGCAAGGCGGGCTTCCGGACCTGGTGGTGCGCCGAGGCGATGATCCACGAATTCGTGGCCGGAGAGCGTGTCACGGCGCGCTTCCTGATGAAACGCTCGATCCGCACCGGCAGCATCAACTATGTCATCGACCGCATCCATAGCGGCTCGGCGCTGAAGCCGGTGGCCAAGAACGCCGTGAGCCTATGGCTTGGGCTCGGCCGATCGGTGCGCTTGTTCACAAAGACCCGACGCCTGTTGCCGGCAAGCCATCCGTTGCTTGTCTCGCTTGGCCGCACGATCGCAAGCCTCGGCTTCCTGCCCAAGCCCTACAAGGGCTGACGGATAAACCAGGCCTCAGGCCTTGCCGATGGCGACCTCTCGAATGATCTCGATCGGCGTATGGGTATGCGACTGGATGGTGATGGCGCATTGGTGCGGCAGCAGGCTGTCGACGAGCGCCTGAAGGCCGGCGCGATCGAGCGGCGGACCCACCCAATAGGTGACGCAGCGGCTTTCCGAGACCCGCTCATGCCGGGCGGCAAGCGTCGGATCGCCGGCGACGGCAGCACCATAGACGAGATATTCTGAGAAATGCCGCTGGCGTGCGAGCGCCTGCCACCAGGGCAGGCCGGATGTATTTTCGATCCGCGCGGTCATCACCTTGACGGTCTCGCGCTCCCACAGCGTCATCGGGCCGATGAAATCGTCGCCGGGCAGGACCGGATCCGGCAGGCCGAGCGCGCGATGGGCATTCTGCCACCAGCGGACGTGATTGGGACGCGACGGGTTGATCTGGCCGGGCTCGACATAGTGTGGCAGCCTTGGCGCGGCCGCTATCTCTGACAGGTCGAGCGGATGGCAGAAGACATTGTCGGAATCGACGCACATCACCCGCTCGCTCGACTGGGCGAGCGTCATGGCGATCTTGCGCAATTGCTGCAGATGCCAGCCATAAACCGGCAGGTGGATAGCCGGCGACCACCAGTAACGCCGGCCGCGCCATTTCGGCAGGGCCCAGAATTTCGGCAGCAGGCTCGAGGAAGAGACCACCCGGCGTCTGGGGCCGTTCAGCGGCGCAAACAGCGCCGCGTCCTCATCGCCGACGACGATATAGTGCATGTCATGGCCGGTGACATGGCGATCGATCGACAGGCAAAGCAGCTTGCAGCAGTCGAAGTCACCGCTATAGCTCGGCGTGACCAGCGAAATGGATGCCGTCATGTCTCTTCCTTCGTGGCGCAATTGGCTGCCAAATCTAGGCGGCATTCCCCTAGAATAGCTTAACGGCTGATGCCAAATCCGTAGTCAGCGCGAGGCGCGGGGCCGGTGCCACGACAAGCAGTGAAACCGACGGGGTCCGGCTTCACGGAATTTTTAGACTAAAGGCCGATTTTGCGATCACCGATGCAGGCCGTCACGTCGTTTCGCGGCGCCGAACTGTCCACCGCGGACATTGGACAGACCGATATGACAGAAAAGACCTATCTCGTTTTTGTCTCCAGCGCGACGGAGACCTGTGGCGTCGAGAGTTTTGCCAGGCTCCTGGCCGATCGAATGGATCCTCGCGCCCGCCGGCACAAACTCGGCTTCGACCTTTTCGGCCTGGTGAAGGCGCTGTCCGGCGTGGATGCGGTCATTTTCAACTTTCCGGTCGTAGGCTGGAAGAAGAAGCTTGTCGAGCCGACGCTTGCAGCGCTGGCCGCCTGGCTCATGCGGCGCGAACTGGTCGTCGTGCTGCATGAATGGCAGGCGCTCGACTGGAAACGCCGCTTTGTGCTGATGCCGGTCATGCTGCTGGCCAGCCGCGTCTGTTTCTCGGCGCCGGAAATTGCAGACGAGTTCGCCGCAAGCCCGGTGTCCAAAGTCAAGACGAAGCATCGCGCCATCGTGCCCGTGCCGCCCAATCTCGTGCCGCCGGCGACATTGCAGCCCGGATCACGATCGCAGGCGCTGGAACGGCAGAAGCAGGCCGGCCGCCTGATCATCGGCCAGTTCGGCTCGATCTATCCGAAAAAACAGTCGACCGAAGTGCTCGCCATCGCCGCAGACCTGCTGGCGCGCGGTCATGATGTCGGCATTGTCTTTGTCGGCTCCTTCATCAAGGGCATGGACAATATCGAGCGCGATTTCTTCGAGCTTGCGCGCCGCCTTGGCATCGGTGACCGTGTCACGGTCACCGGCTATGTCGCGACCGACGCCGAACTCTTTGCGATTTTCGAGCAGGTCGACGCGTTCTGCTACCTGTTTCCCGAGGGATTGACCGCGCGTCGCGGCAGTGTGCTGGCGGCCGGCCTTTCCGGCAAGCCGGTGATCGTCAACGCGCCGCAGCGGGCGGACGCGCTTGCCCATCACGGCCTGTTTCGCCGGCTGATCGAGCACAAGGCGATCCACCTCGTCGACACCGATGCCGATGCGGCAAGCATGGCGGACGCGGTGCTCAAAGCCTGGCATGCAGCCGCGCCCCGGATAGAGGCTGGCACCGAACTGCAAAGGCTGTGGTCGGAGATCGTCGCGGTGGTCGACGACGGCTAGCAGGCGGCGCGCTGAAGCGCCTGTCCGTTGGTGGTCAGTTCGTAGCGAACCGTTAACGTTGCGGTCGTAACTTGCAGGACCAAACGACCAACTGGACGTCCCTTTCGTATGCACAATGCAGACCTGACAGAACGCCAGACGGACGATGGTGCAAACACCGTCCGGCTCGGCGGTCTCCCCATTGCCTTGATCGACATGCACACATCCGCCCAGGCGTTCGTTCGCACGGCGCTGGAAGCACGCAACAGGGACGCTCTGCCCTTCTATTCGACCTCGGCCAATGGCCAGGTCATCGCGCTGGCGGCGCGCGACGCGCAGTTCAGAGACACCCTGCTCAAGGCCGGGCAGATCCACGCCGACGGCATGCCGATGGTGCTGTTGTCGCGCGTGCTCTGCCGCACGCCGCTGCCCGAACGGGTGGCGACCACCGACTTGGTCCATGCGGTCGCAGAACTGGCCGAACAGGCCGGCGTCAGCTTCTATTTTCTTGGCGCAACCGAAGACAGCAATCAGCGTGCGGTGGCGCAGATGCGCGCACAATATCCCAACCTCGTCTTTGCCGGATCATCGAACGGCTATATCGCCGACCGGGAAGAGGCGGTGGTCGCCGAGATTGCCCGGCTGAAGCCGGACATCCTGTGGATCGGCATGGGCGTGCCCTATGAACAGCAGTTTGTCGCGCGCAATCTCGAGCGCCTTCGCGGCGTCGGCGTCATCAAGACCTCCGGCGGCCTGTTCGATTTCCTCGCCGGCAAATTGCCGCGCGCGCCGGAATGGATGCAGAAGGCCGGGCTCGAATGGGCCTATCGCCTGTTTCGCGAACCGCGCCGGCTGCTGGTGCGCTATCTCTCGACCAATCCGATTGCGCTTTATCAATTGCTGACCAAGTCCGGCTGAACGACCGGGACGCGACCGTGTTCGCAAAAGGCGTGCCGCAGCCGTCTCCTGCAGTGTGGGGGCGGGGACGGCTGCGGCTGTGCGGTCAGATTTCGAGGATGCGGGTCAACAGCCGGCCGATTTCGGCCATGGCCGGATCCGTTTCCGGGCGCGGTGTCTGGGTTTCGGTGATGAACACGGTCGCCACCAGCGGCTTGCGCTGCGGCGGCCAGATGACCGCAACCACATTGTTCGTGCCATTGGCCCCGGCCCCGGTGCGGTCGCCGACCGTGAAACCGCGCGGCAGGCCGGCGCGCAGTTTGGTGCCGCCGGTGGTGTTGGCGACCATCCACTGGCCGAGCTGATCGCGCGAGGCCGGCGAAAGCGCATCGTCGAGCACCAGCGTTTTCAAGAGGGCGGCCATCGCGGCCGGGCTTGTCGTGTCGCGCTTGTCGCCCGGTTTTGCGCTGTTGAGCGCCGGCTCCATCCGGTCGATGCGGGTGACCGGGTCGCCCACGGAGCGGACGAAGGCGGTAAACCCTGACGGGCCGCCGATCGCCTCCAGCATCAGGTTTGCGGCCGTGTTGTCGCTAACGGTGGTCGCCGCATGGCAGAGCTCAGTGAGCGTCAGGCCATCTTTCACGTGTTTTTCGGTGACCGGCGAATGGGCGATCAGGTCGGCCTTCTTCCAGTGCAGCCGGCGCGACAGATCCTCCTTGCCGGCATCGACCCGCGAAAGCACCGCAGCGGCGGCGATCGCCTTGAAGGTGCTGCACATCGGAAAACGCTCGTCGGCGCGGTAGCCGAGCGTGGTGCCGGTTTCGGTGTCGAGCACGAAGGCGCCAAGCCGCGCCTGGATGCGCGCCTCGATCGCTTCGAGCGCCTGGGCGAACTGGCTGTCGCCATTGCCTGCCGCAAACGACAGGCGCGGCGCGGCAAGAGACGCGCCGATCAGCGCGCCGGCAAGCCGGGTGAAGTGGCGGCGCGACAGAGAAAGGGACGGGGCGAGGGCAGGCGAGGTTGCGGGCGAGGTGGGCATGGCGGCTCCTTGGGCACGGGACGGGTGCAGGTTTGCAGGGCGTCGTCAGGCAGGACCTATTGGCATTGCCGCTTGACGATTGGCGCGTCCCCATCGCTAAATTTATCGCAATTGCATCGCAAACCACCTTATCTGGCATCTCGCATTAGAAAACCTGGGGCTATCATGGTTCGACCCTATCTTCCGCTCAATGCGTTGCGGGCTTTCGAGGCCTCGGCCCGGCATCTGTCGTTCACCCGGGCCGCGATCGAGCTCTGCGTCACCCAGGCGGCCGTCAGCCAGCAGGTCAAGCAGTTGGAGGACCGGCTGGGCACGGCCCTGTTCAAGCGCCTGCCGCGCGGGTTGATGATCACCGAGGAGGGCGAGGCGCTTTTGCCGGTGCTGCGCGAGAGCTTCGACCGGATTGCCGGAACGCTCGACCGGTTCGAGCATGGTCATCTGAGCGAGGTGGTCAAGGTCGGTGCCGTCGGCACCTTTGCCGTCGGCTGGCTATTGCCGCGGCTCGGCGATTTCGCCCGGCGTTTTCCCTTTGTCGAACTCAGGCTCTCGACCAACAACAACCGCGTCGACATGGCTGCCGAGGGCCTGGATTTCGCCATTCGTTTCGGCAATGGTGCCTGGCACAGCACGGAGGCGGAGGAATTGTTCGAGGCGCCTTTGTCGCCGCTCTGCCTGCCGCAGCTGGCCGCCCGGCTGAAGGTACCCGATGACCTGCTCGGTGAGACGCTGCTGCGCTCCTACCGCGCGTCGGAATGGGCGTCGTGGTTTACGGCGGCTGGCGTTGCGGCATCCGCCCCGCTGAAGGGCATGGTCTTTGACACTTCGCTGGCGATGATCGAGGCCGCCCAGCAGGGCGCCGGCGTGGCGCTGGCGCCACCGCGGATGTTCCCGCGGCTCTTGACATCGGGCCAGCTCGTGCAGCCGTTTGCCATCGAGACCGGCATGGGCAGCTACTGGCTGACGCGGCTGAAATCGCGCCCACCCACCACAGGCATGCGGCTGTTCCAGGACTGGTTGATGGAGATGGCGTCCGGCGAAGCCTTGGGGCGAAAGGGTTGCTAGCCCTCCTCGACCACCTCGGCCTCGGGCGCATTCTTCTGCACCGAGGTGGCGCAGTTCTTGGCGCTGGATTTCGCCTTGTAGGTTTCCGAGCGCACCATGATCTCGCCATTGGCGGCGCGGAAACGGACGAAAGTCTCGCCGTTCTTCGCCTCGTCGATCTCGAAGCGATAGCCGCTGCCGGTCTCCTGCTTGGTCAGGTCGACGATCGCGGCCTCAGGCGCATTTTTCTTGATCGATTCGACGCAATTCTTCGCGCTTGCCTTCGAGGCATAGTTTTCCGACCACACCATCACTTCGGCATTGTAGACGAACTGGACGCGGTATTCGCCCTTCTCGGTCTTGACGATCTTGAACTTGTGCATTGGCTATTCCCCCTTGGAAGCGATCGCGTCGCGGTTTATTCGAATTGCCTGCACAACTAAATAACGAGGATTTTGAAGGGCCGCAAGCCGGGGGAAGGGCTTGCAGATGAAGCCTCAGAATCCCTGGAACAGGAAGTCCGTGGCCGCAGTGATTTCGTCTGCTCTGGGCGAGAGATCGGCGATGGCGGGGCCGATTTCAGAAAGAGGCAGTGCAGAAAGCCGATGCGTGGCGAGGACATAGGTGCGGCCGCCTATCGCGAAGCGAGGCGTCAGCCGCGCGATTGTCCAAGAGACCTCTTCAATCGGGTGAAGTGGGGCAACTACCCTAGATGGGAGATCCTGCAAAAAATCGGACTGCAGATCGACGACCAACTGGTCTTCGGATTTTAGGCGATGGACCCAAAACCGTCCCACGCTCTACCAGATCCGGTACTTTGCCAGCGGCAAGCCGTGCTTGGCGACGTAGTCGTTATCGGCCCGAATTGCGTCCGCATTCTCGATTTTCCAGCGCCGTTCTTTTTCCGCCTTCACCGCACGGGCGATCCCGGCCTCGGCGGCATCCGCCACGTCGAGCCCAAGTTCATGGGCTTCCGCAATAAGCGTCTCGTCCAGGGGCAGTTCAGTGGGCTTGCGGGCCTGCGTCGACATGCACGGTTCTCCGGTCAATGGCGGATCATAGCGCAAGAACCTCCGCACCGGAAGCGGGAGCCGAGGGCAATGGAACTGCCCTGATCCAATCGTTTTCATGCGATCGGGATTTCGAAGCTCTGTTTCAATGTCTCCATAGGGACATCTGTCTTGACGCTCAAGACGCTTGGAATCCGCGTGAGGTGATCGGCCTGGAAGCGCCAGTAGCTGTGTAGGTCGGCCGTGACCACGCGAAGGATCGCATCACATTCGCCCGTGGTCAGATAACACTCGGTCACCTCGGGGAACCGCCGGATGGCCTCCCCGAACTGCAGGGTGACTTGAGCATCCTGGGTCGTGAACCAGACCCGGGCAAACACCGTAAGGCTGGCCCCCACTTTTGCCGGGTTAACCACCGCGATGTATCGATCGATCACGCCGGCCTCCTCCAGAAGACGGACCCGACGCAGGCAGGGCGAAGGCGAAAGACCGACCTTCTTTGCGAGTTCCACATTGGAGATGCGTCCATCGCGCTGCAGAACGCTCAAAATGCGTCGATCTATGCGATCCAATAGAAATGGCACTTCACACTCCATAGTCAGAAATTCTTGGCAGATTATGTCAGAATAGATCGAATTCCTACAATCTTTGAAATTTCTGCTGCCGCGATTTGACCTACCGTACATGTGCAAATTCGGAGGCATTTCCATGAACGAGAAATTGAAGAAAATCGTACTCTCTTATTCCGGCGGACTGGATACGTCGGTGATCCTGAAATGGCTGCAGGAGGCATATGGGTGCGAGGTCGTCACCTTTACCGCCGATCTCGGCCAAGGCGAGGAACTGGAACCGGCGCGCAGGAATGCGGAAATGCTCGGCGTCAAGGACATCCGAGTCCTCGACTTGCGGGAAGAGTTTGCCCGGGACTTCGTCTTCCCCATGCTGCGCGCCAATGCACTGTATGAGGGGCAATATATGCTGGGAAGTTCGATCGCGAGACCGCTGATCGCCCGGCATCTTGTCAAGATCGCACAAGAAGTTGGAGCGGATGCCATTTCCCATGGGGCGACGGGCAAGGGCAACGATCAAGTTCGGTTCGAACTGGCGGTGAACGCCCTTGATCCATCGATCACGGTCATCGCGCCGTGGCGGCAGTGGCCTATCCGCTCCCGTCTCGAACTGATTGCCTACGCCGAGCGCCACCAGATCGCGATCCCGAAAGACAAGCGCGGAGAAGCGCCGTTCTCGACCGATGCCAATCTTCTGCACACATCAACGGAAGGCAAGATGCTGGAAGATCCCGCCATTGTGGCTCCCGCCTATGTTCATCAGCGCACACTCGATCCGGTTGATGCGCCGGATGAGCCGGAAATCATCAGGATCAGTTTCGCGCGCGGGGATGCGATTTCCCTCGACGGCGAAGTCCTGTCGCCGGCGACTTTGCTGGAGCAATTGAACCTGCTCGGTTGCAGACATGGTGTCGGGCGGGTGGATCTCGTCGAAAACCGGTTTGTCGGAATGAAATCACGCGGTGTTTACGAAACGCCGGGCGGGACGATCCTGCTCGCCGCCCATCGGGGGATCGAGTCGATCACGCTTGATCGGGCGGCGGCCCATCTCAAGGATGAGTTGATGCCCCGTTAGCCGAAATGATCT
>NZ_AHZC01000004.1 GCF_000247475.1 Rhizobium sp. PDO1-076
GCATCATCTTCGACCAGAAGGATTCTCAAGGCCATTTCCCTGTCAGTTGTCGCGCCAGCGTGTTCGTCAAATGGGTTCGTGTTGGCGGTAGACCCATCGACTGCTTGTCATTGTAACTGAACGTGAGCCGCAAGCTCCATGCGCGGGTCGTCAGAGACAAGCGCTCTTCAGGTCACCGTCAGGCAGAGATTCCATAGCGTGCTCGTTGTTTGTGTAAAGGAGAGCCGAGATGAAATCGTTTCTGGTCATGGTCTTTGGCTGCCTCGTCTTCGCCGGGGTGGCGAGCGCCTCCGGCAAGTGCAATGTACCCCTTGAGGAATGGAAGCCGAGGAAGGCACTGCAGGTGAAACTGGAGGGCGCCGGCTGGACGCTTCGCTCGATCAGGTCCAGTGACGGTTGTTACCTGGTCAATGCCGTGAACGAAAAGGGCGAGCCGGTGAATGCGCAATTCGATCCAAAGAGCTTTGCCATCCTCGACATCAACATCGCCCCATGATGGGCAGGTTTAGTACAATGGCTGCTGCTGGGACGATATGGACACCAAGGCCGAAGCCTTCGGTGTCCACATCGTCTGTGTGCCCTATTGTGTAGCGACTGGATTGCGGCATGCCGAGGCAAGATCAAGCGCCGGATCCCTTGCCGCCGTGTCCACCTGCATCATGCCGAGTGCTGTATGAAACAGGTTGTCGTGGGAGGCCGGACCTTCGGTCTCTTTGCGCAGGCAGTCGAGGTTCATCTGGGCCTTTTGCTCAGAACCGAACCAGACAAGCATGGGCACATGGGTTTGTTGCGATGGTGCCAGCATATAGGGTGCACCATGCAGATAGAGCCCGTATTCACCCAGGGATTCACCGTGGTCCGAAGCATAGAACAGCGATGGTGAAAACTTGTCCTCGCGCGCCTTGAGCTTGTCGATGATGGTCGCGAGCACGTGATCGGTGAAGAGAATGGTGTTGTCATACGAATTGACGATCTGCTCGCGGCTGCATTCGGAGAATTCGGCTGTCTGGCATTCCGGTGTGAAATGGCGGAATGCTTCGGGATAACGCAGATAGTAGGCAGGTCCGTGGCTGCCCATCTGGTGCAGAACCAGGACAGTGTCCTGGGAAATGCCATCGAGCCAGGCATCCAGCCCGTCAAGCAACACGCCGTCCTGGCATTCGCCGTCTGCGCAGAAGCGCTTGTCCGTATAATTGGACAGGGTGACTTCCTTGACCCGGTTCGCCACGTTCTTGCTGCCGGTATTGTTGTCCCACCATTCGACATGCACGCCGGCATGCGACAGGACGTCGAGCAGGTTTTCAGTCGCAAGCGCCTTGCTGTGTGAATAGTTGTCCCGGGTCAGGTTGGAAAACATGCAGGGTACGGAGGTCGCGGTCGCGGTGCCGCAACTGGTCGCATTCTTGAAATAGAAGATGTCGCGTGCCTGCAGTTCGGGATTTGTTGTCCGGCTGTAGCCGCCGAGCGAGAAATTCTCGGCACGCGCGGTTTCGCCGGTGACGATGATCGTCAGGCGCGGTTTTCTCTTGGCGGCAGGTAGCCCGAGCAGCCTCGCATCCATGCCCAGTGGAGCGGCAACCAGGTTGCGTTCCGTATTGCTGGCGATCACATAGTCGACGACCTTGCCGATCGGCACAAACGGATTGAGCGTTGCGAACATGTCGCGATGCTCGCGGGTCAGGGAGGCATGGGTGCCGGCAAAGGAGATCCCAGCCAGCGCAAAAAGTCCAAGCCCTGCAACTATGGTTGCGATATTGCGGACAAACTTTCTCGGAAAGCCGTCATGTTCTATCCGCACCCAGGCAATCATGGCGGCGGGTAAAATGCCGTAGAGCGCCATATGCAGGACGAAGCCGGCGGTGATCAGATGGCCGGCCTCTGCCGTGTTGGTCTCCGCAGCATTGCGGATCATGTTGACATCGATGATGACGCCGTAGCTGTCCATGAACCAGGAGGCGGATGCAGCGGCGATGATCAGCAGGATAAAGACTGGCTTTGTCAGGTATTTTACCGATGGCGTGACACAGGCGGCCAGATAGGCACCAGACAGTCCGATGACCAATGAGGCAAAGGCAAAGGGCTGGTTTGCATAATTCGCGGCCGCTTTCGCCCAGAAGGTATGATTGGTGGCAAACAGTAAAAACAGCGCGGTGAGCGTGCTGAGCGTCAGGCTTCTGATTTGCGGGCGCAGCAGCGCTGCATTGTCATTGGGGTGGGTTACACTGTGCAAGGTTTGGACCTGTCTTGAACGAAAGCAGGAAACCTACCCACCAGCGCCAGCACGGGGACGGGGTGGAAACGCGTGTCTCCGCGTTCCATCAGGCCAGGCATGCTGAGCCGGCCTGAGGGCAGGCGGCGTAGCATCGGCAATGCGTGAATTGGCTGACAGCACGCTGAACGATATGCAATTCAACCCGCGCGATAGTCTCGCCGCCTGGGTGTAGGGATCGTTTTTGGCTGTGGGTGATGCAAATATCGCTGCGGAGAACCGCCATGCGTGCAGTTGTCGGCTCGACAACCAAAAATCTCTTGACGCGACTCGGTTGATGCAACACGCTGTTACGGATAGAAGCCGCAACAGTGAGGATTTGCCGTAAATTACTACAAAGTCTGTTTTTTCTCACAATCGCGTATTTCCAAGGCGAGGAGAATCACAGATGTAGAATCAGTTTGCCCGTTTCGACAGCAGCGCACCATGAGGGCCGCGACGTTGTCGGATGAGCTGAATGAGAATGGAGAAGGTCTGATGGGCAGTCCATCGATCACGGCAACACAGGAAGAGGCAATTTCATTGCGCCCTGCCGACGAGACCATTGCCGAAGACGCCCAGGCGCTTTCGGCTCAATTGAAAGCGATGCGCGAGCGGTTGTTTCCGCCGACATCGCAAAAGACACTGCGCTCGTTCACCTCGGGCGAGGCCGCGCGCCTGATCGGCGTGTCGGATGGCTATCTGCGCCAGCTGTCCCTGGCAGGAGAAGGTCCGCAGCCGAAAGTCGGCTCTGGCGGACGACGTTTTTACACGCTCTCCGATATCGATGCCCTTCGCCATTTCCTGGCAGACCAGGCCCGTGCCAAGGGCAATGAGGCCAAGGCACGCTCCTACGTGAAATGGCGCGATCCGGCCCGTGGCGAACATCTGCAAATCATCTCGGTGACCAACTTCAAGGGCGGCTCGGGCAAGACAACCTCGTCCGTGCACCTGGCGCAATATCTTGCCATGACCGGTCACCGCGTGCTGGCTGTTGACCTCGATCCGCAGGCTTCGCTTTCGGCACTTTTCGGTTATCAGCCGGAACTCGATCTCGTCGGCAATGACACGATCTATGGGGCAATTCGCTATGATGGCGAAGTACGGCCGCTGAAGGACATCATCCGCAAGACCTATTTCCACAATCTCGACCTGTTGCCTGGCAATCTCGAGTTGCAGGAATTCGAACACGCAACGCCGCGGGCGCTCGCCGAGCGTCGGGCAGGCGACACACATTCGCTGTTCTTCACCCGCGTCCAGGCGGCACTTGCCACGGTCGCCGATGACTATGATGTCGTGATCATCGACTGCCCGCCACAGCTTGGTTACCTGACCCTGTCGGCGCTTTGTGCCTCGACCTCGGTTCTGGTCACCGTGCATCCGCAGATGCTCGATGTCGCGTCGATGAGCCAGTTCCTGTTCATGACGTCAGATCTGCTGGCCGTTGTGCGCGAGGCCGGTGGCCAGCTGAATTTCGACTTCCTGCGCTATCTCGTCACGCGCGTCGAACCGCATGACGGGCCGCAGACGCAGATTGTCGGCTTCCTGCGCTCGCTGTTCGGGGAGCGGGTTCTGACTGCACCGATGCTGAAGTCGACCGCCGTCTCGGATGCCGGCCTGACCAAGCAGACGCTGTACGAGGTCGGAAGGGAGAATTTCTCCCGCGGCACCTATGACCGGGCAATGGAATCGCTCGACGCGGTGAATTCGGAAGTGGAAGCCCTGATCCACACAGCCTGGGGGCGACCGGCATGACGACAGGACGCGACCGCAAGAATTCGATCAAGGCCCTGTTTGGCGAGGCGCTGACTCCGGCGCCAGAAACCAAATCCATGCCGGCCGCAGACGTATCACCCGCGGCCGGTCAGGCACATCAAGCGCCGTCAGGACAGACCGAAACCAATGCAGCGCCTGCGCGCAGTGCGTCCGGAGCGGTCAAGGCCATGGGGCTTTCGCTCTCGTCGATCGCGCGGGAGGCCGAAGAGGCGCGCCAGCTGCGCCAGGCTCTTGAAGAGGGCGAGCGTGTGATTTCGCTCGACACCGCGCGTGTGGATGCTTCCTTTATCTCCGACCGCCTGAGCCAGGGCGAAGTCAACGACCCGCAATTTATCGAGCTGGTCGAGAGCATGCGCGAAAGCGGCCAGCAGGTTCCCATTCTGGTGCGACCGCATCCCGATGATGAAGGTCGCTATCAGGTCGCCTATGGCCATCGGCGCATGCGGGCGGCTCAATCCCTGGGCATCGAGGTCAAGGCGCTGGTTCGCGCACTGTCCGACGATGAGCTGGTACTGGCCCAGGGCAAGGAAAATGCCGAACGGCGCAATCTATCGTTTATCGAGCGCGCCGTGTTCGCTCAGACGCTGGTGACCAGAGGGTTTGACCGCAAGCTGATCGGCGACGCGCTTTCGGTGCAGAAATCCGAACTGTCGCGCCTCATCCAGGTTGCCGAAGGCATTCCGGAGCACATCGTTCGCGCCATTGGACCGGCTCCGAAAGCCGGCCGGGATCGCTGGATGAAACTTGTCGAGCTCTATGCTCGCCCGGCTGGCAATGAGAAAGCCCAGGACGAGATCAAGGTCGCGGCGTTCAAGGAAGCCGAGACTGATCGCCGTTTTGAGCAGCTGTTTGCCCGCCTGGCCCGCAATACAGGTGCGCATAAGCCGGAGCCGGACCAGTTACTGGCGCCGGGAGGTCGTGTTTTTGCCGCCTACAAACGCCAGGGTAGGGCGGTCAAGATCGATTTTGCCAAGGATGTGGAGCAGGCCTTCATCGATGCGCTTTCGGCGCATGTGAGCGAGGCCTATGCGGCACATCTGAAGGCGAAGGAAACAGGCAAATGACGCGTCGGCCGCTTCGGTGGCCAGCTGGTTTGCAAGGATGAGTGTCGGAAGCGGGATCTCATAACCCCGTCGGATGCTCAATGAAACATCGCGAAACCCAAGAAAGGAAGCGCGGAGACAAGAAAAAAGGCCCCCAAAACCTGACGTTCCGGAAGCCCCTCTCCTATGTAGCAATCCGAGAGAATCACTTCCAGCAGGCAAAGTCAAGAGTCGGCGACAGCGATGTCGAGCCCGAATATTGAATCTATTGCCAAATTTCATGGTGTTTGGGTCCGTCTTGTCTCCTCACAGAGGACCTGATCATGGTGGAGAGACTGGCAACGACGCCTTTTGGCGGCGGCCGGATGACTGCGCGGCTTTTTGCCCGCCAGGCATCCGTCGCTGAGAGGCAAGAGAAACTGCGCGCCGGCGACGGCGGCAATGACAAGGGCGCCAGCGACAAATGGCAGCTCATTCGGGCATTGACCGAAGCGCGAGACCATTTCGGTCTAAGCGACAGGGCGATCGGGCTTCTCGAAGCTCTGGTCAGCTTCACCACCGACCGCGTGCTCGATGGTGCCAATCCGATCATCGTCTTTCCCTCCAATCGCGAACTGTCACTGAGGGCACGGGGAATGGCTCCAGCGACGATCCGCCGGCATCTGACGGCCCTGGTCGAGGCTGGCCTTCTGTTTCGACGCGACAGCGCCAATGGCAAGCGCTTCTGCCGCCGGGACGATAATGGTGTTGTCGAGGATGCTTTCGGCTTTGACCTCGCTCCGCTGGCGCTGAAGTCGTCCGAGATCCTGTCTCTGGCGGAACAGGCCCGCGCCCAGGCGCGCATGATCCGTGCACAGCGCTCGGAGGTGACACTGCACCTGCGCGACATCTCCAAGATCATCACCACCGCCCTGGAAGAGGGTCGTGACGGCGGCTGGGCAGAGATTGCGGCAGAGTTTCAGGAGATGTCCTTCGGCAGCCTCCCGCGCGGCTACGACCCGGCACTTTTGAACGCCCTTCGCGAACGCTTGACAGCATTCCGGATTAAGGTGGAAAACGCTTATCTTTCATCGCTTTCTGAACAAGAAATGAGCGGCAATGACGACCATAACGAGCGTCATATACAGAATTCAAATACAGACCTACCATTTGAATTAAAAGGCCAAAGAGTCACAGAAAAGGCAAAGCCAGGCGATACGACATTGGCACCAAACCGCAAGATGGCGATAAGCCTCGAACGGATGAAGCGGATTTGCCCGCAAATCGCCGATTATGCCCGCGGGGGCATGAGCGGATGGCAGGATCTGATCCGCGCGGCCGATCTCGTTCGGTCCATGCTCGGCGTTTCGCCGGATGCCTGGCAGAAAGCCAAGGCGGCGATGGGCGAACAGGCTGCATCCATCGTAGTGGCGATCATGCTGGAGCGTGCCGATGAGATCCGCTCGCCGGGCGGTTACCTGCGCGACCTGACCCGCAAGGCCGAGAAATCGGCATTCAGTGTCTATCCGATGCTGCAGGCGCTTGAGCGACAAACGGAATGAACGCCGGGCGGATAGTGTAGTGGCGGCCGATGGCATGCAAACGTTGACAGCTGTCAACGAAAGTTGACGGGCATGTGTGGCGGCCTTTTCGTCGGCGAAGCGTTTCGGTAGGATGATTTGATGGATGCGATGACGAGTCCGGCGGATGAAATTGAGGTGCCCACGGCGAGGATGCTGTCCTGGGCCCGCAATTCCGCCGCCTATCGATTGGCAAAGCGGATGATGACAGAGCGTGAATTGTCCGACGCGATCATCCGCAAGGCCAAACAGAAGTTTGAAGGGATTTCCGAGGCGCAACTCCGGGCGCTCGGTGCCTTTGCGGTCGGGTTCGGCCGTGCCATGAAAGTGCTTGACGATCAGGCCTATGCGGAAATCCGCTCCAGTTCGGCGGCGCGCAGTGGCAAGTCGAAGCGGGCAATCGCTCGCAAGCTCAGTGAAAAAGGCGTCGACCGGGAAATCGTCGCGACGGTACTCGATGAGGCGGACGATCTGCGGGCAGCCGTCGTTCTTGCCCGCAAGCGCGCCTTCGGTCCGTTTCGCAAAAGTGAGGCCGACGAGAAGCAGCGCGCCAAGGAATTTTCCTCGTTCGCTCGCAATGGTTTCGGTTTCGAACTGGGCCGGCGGGTCATGCAGATGGAGCTCGAGGAAGCCGAGGAAATCCTCTACGCCAATCCTTGAGCATGGGCGCTACCATGTCCTTCATGGTAGAGCGGCAGTTGATGACCGCAAATCCAAGGTCATCGGGCAGGTATCGCGTAGCCTAGATAGAGAGATCGAGCGCTCGGCCTTCGAACAGACGATCACGAGAGCCTTCCAGATGTTTGAGCATGGCGCTCTTGGCATCATCGGCCCGCCCTTCGGCAATCGCGCGGTAGATCGTGTTGTGTTCTTCATAGACCTTTTCGAGGCCGAGTTTGGGACCGAGCAGGGACAGGCCGTGCAAATGCATGCCGACGGCGATATGGGCCTTCAATGCATCAAGCGAGGCTGTGTAATAGTGATTGTTTGCAGCTTCCGTGACCGCACGATGGAAGACGAAGTCAGCATCGGTGCGATGAAGCTGGTGGCTGGTCGCTTCGCGCAATTCGGCCAGTGCGGCTGCGATTTTCAGGATTGCTGCCTCGTCGCGGCGTTTTGCGGCGAAGTAGGCAGCCGCAGGCTCGATGGTCAGACGAAATTCGTAGCACCGCTGGATGTCGGCGATCGTCTTGACCGGGGAGTAAGACAACTGGGCTGAAGACGAGCCTTGGGCGCTGACAAATGTGCCGGCGCCCTGACGGGCGTAGACAATGCCCTGTTCGCGCAGGCGCGCAAGTGCGTCACGCACGACAGGCCGGGATACGCCCAGCATCGATGACAATTCATGTTCGCCGGGAAGGCGTGAATCCGCTGGATAATTGCCGGCGCGGATGCGCTCCATCAACTGGTCGAAGACACGGTCGACAAGCTTGACCGGTTTGACACGTTCGGGCTTTGCCGGTGTCACAGCTGTATTGAGTACAGCATCGCTAGCTTCGGCCAATGGAGGTCTCCTTGCTGTCCGTCGATTTCTGATCCGCTTCGGTCGGCAACACTGCAACCAGGCTGTCGACGGTCCCGAACCCTCCCGATTTGACGGCACATCGCAGGCCCTTGCCGTTCTGCAATGTCACCTCGAACCAGGGAATTCCCGGTTCGACTTCTCCCATCGGGAAGAGCACATCTATGCCGAGCGCGGTAAGAACGGCAAGGGCCGTATCGCCGCCGCCCATCATCAGCATCTCGATGTCGCTGGTGGCGACCACTTGGGCTACGCCGGCTGCAAAACGCCTTGCGACCATGGTGCCGTCCTCGCGGATATCACCGGTGCAACGCAGCAATGCGGGCAGACGCAGCGGCGTGTCAAGATCGTCAAGTTGACCATGTGGTGCATCCGCAAGCACCGCGAGACGATCCTGCCGGTCAAGCCGGTGCATCTGCGAGACGGTGATGGGGTCACGGGAACCAAGGGCGAAAAGTGTGCGATCGGTGAGCGTCAGGGACGATGCCTGCGCGGAACTGCTGGAGCCATTGCCGATCCGTCTGGCCAAGGCGAGGCCGAGGCCGCGAGCGCCGACGGCCAGTCCATTTTGCCAGTCGTGTGCATTGGCGATGCAGTCGAGATCGGCGTCTGTGTCGGCATCACAGACGGAGACTGTACTCTGACCGAACAGAGCAGCGATCGATATCGGCTGATCGACGCCGCGGCCGATGACATGGCCATTGCGGGTCAGGCGTTGCTGGTCGGGGATTGCCGGGCAAATGACAATGCGGTGACGGCCAAGACCATCTGCAAGCGCCAGTGTCTCGGCGGCGACATTGCCCTTGAGCCGGGAATCGATCTTCTTCATCACCAGGTCCGGCGCAATTGCCTTGAGCCGGTTTGCAATAGCCGCAACGCGCTCCGATGCCTCTTGCGGCGACAGGGCGCGCGAAGCGGTATTGACCACCAGCACATCCGGGTTCGCCGCAAGCGCCTTCTCCAGGCTTTCGCCAGTAACCGCGACCGCAACCATCAAGCCGTTTTGCACGAACGGTGTGCCGGTATCGAGGGCACCCGTCAGATCATCGGCGAGGATTGCGGCCTTGAGCGTCATGCCTGGGCCTCGATGGGTACGGCGTGGCACGCGACCTTGTGGCCGGGCCGGGCTTCGCGCCAGGCTGGAACATCAATGCGGCAGACATCCATGGCGATCGGGCAGCGCGTGTGGAAACGACAGCCGGTTGGTGGATCGAGCGGGCTTGGCACATCGCCCTGGAGGATCTGACGCTGGCGGGTGCGTTCATGGGCCGGATCGATTTCCGGCACGGCCGAGAGGAGCGCGCGGGTATAGGGATGCAAGGGATTGGTGAAAATCTCGTCGCGCGGCGCAAGTTCTGCGAGGCGGCCGAGATACATCACGCCGACGCGGGTCGAGATATGGCGGACAACGGCAAGGTCGTGGGCGATGAACAGATAGGTCAGGCGGTATTTGTCCTGAAGATCGAGCAGCAGGTTGATGATCTGTGCCTGGATCGAGACGTCGAGCGCAGAAATCGCCTCGTCGCAAACGATGAACTTCGGCTGGCAGGCGAGGGCCCTGGCTATGACGACCCTCTGGCGTTGACCGCCGGACAGCTCATGCGGATAGCGTTGGGCAAATCGGGTCGGCAGTCCGACATCGGACAGGAGCGAATCCAGCTTGTCCTTCAACTGGGCCTTGGTTGCCAGCTTGTGGAACAGCATCGGTTCGCTGATCGCTTCGCCAACGGTCATGCGTGGGTTGAGCGTTGAATAGGGATCCTGGAAAACGATCTGAAGGTCGCGACGGAATGGTCGCATCTGATCTTCGTTGAGCTTGGAAAGATCCTGGCCCTTGTAGAGAATTCTGCCGCTGGTTGCGCGGTAGAGATTGAGGATGGTGAAACCGGTCGTAGACTTGCCGCAGCCGGATTCGCCGACAAGGCTCAGGGTCTCGCCTTCCATGATGTCGAGATCGATGTCGTCCAGCGCATGCACGGTCGCTTCGCGCTCGCCGAAAGCACCGAGCCTCACATGGAAATGTTTGACCAGGTTTTCAATTCTGAGCAGGGGTTCGCCAGTCATCACGCGGCCTCCTTTGCGGTCTGGGCCGCGAAACAGGCAACGCGGTGGCCATCGGTTTCGTTGGCATATTCGAGACGGGGAACCCGTTCGCGGCAAATGGCCATGGCCTGCGGACAGCGGGGTGCAAAGGGGCAACCGGCTGGTCTTCGACCGGGTTCTGGAGGTGTTCCGCCAATCGAGCTCAGTCGGGTGGTGGCGGCATGGCCGATCTGCGGGATTGAGGCGAGCAGCCCTTGGGTATAGGGATGCAGCGGCTTGCTGTAGAGCGTGTCGACCGGCGCATCCTCGACGACGGTACCGGCATAAAGCACGACGACACGATCGGCGAGACCGGCAATCAGCGCCAAATCGTGCGTGATCCAGACGATCGACATGCCGAGCTTGGTACGCAGATCCTTGACCAGGTCGACAATCTGGGCCTGAATGGTGACGTCGAGCGCGGTGGTTGGCTCGTCGGCAATCAAGAGCTTCGGATTGCAGGCAAGGCCGATCGCGATCATCACGCGCTGGCGCATGCCGCCGGACAACTCATGCGGGTAGGCCTGCAGGCGCTGTTCCGGGCCGGGGATACCGACGAGGCGCAAAAGCTCGATGGCGCGGGTTTTTGCCTCATGCTTGTTCATGCCGCTGTGATAGCGCAACGGCTCGCAGATCTGTTCGCCGATGCGCATGACCGGATTGAGCGAGGTCATCGGATCCTGGAAAACGAAACCGATATCGCCGCCGCGAACCTTGCGAAGCTCTCTGTTCGACATGGTCTGCAGGTCGCGGCCGTCAAACACGGCAGTGCCTTGGGTGACCTTGATCTTGTTTGGCAGCAACCGCATCAGGGAGAGCATTGTCAGGCTCTTGCCGCAGCCGGATTCACCGACCACACCCAGCGTTTCGCCGCGGTTGACATGCAGGTCGATGCCATCGACCACGGTTGCCGGACCATTGCGGCCATCGATATCGATCGTCAGGCCACGAACATCGAGAAGTGGGATCATGCTTTTGAGCTCGGTCATTTGTTGCCTCGCGGATTGAGCGCATCGTTCAGGCCGTCGCCGAGGAAGCTGAAGGCGACGGATGCCAGACCGAGAACGGCTGCAGGCGCGGCCAGAAGATGCGGATAATGTTGCCAGACGCGCAGGCCATCGGAGATCATGTTGCCCCAGCTGGGTGTGGGCGGGTTGACGCCGACGCCGAGGAACGAGAACGCGCTTTCCAGCACCATGGCGGTTCCGAGGCCGGCGCTGACCGAGACGATCAGCGGTCCGAGCGAGTTCGGCACGATATAGCGGCGGATGATGATCCAGTTGGTCAGGCCCAGCGCCTGGGCGGCGGTCACATAGGGGCGCGAGCGGATCGACAGAACCTGAGCGCGCACCAGGCGGGCATAGGGTGGCCAGGAAATCAGTGCCATCGAGCCGAAGACAAGCAGGAAATCGATCCACACCGTTTCGCGGTAGAACGGATTGAGCGTCGCCATGTAGCGGCTTTCCATCCAGGTCGCGATCGGTGTCTTGAGCGAGGCATTGATGACGACGACAAGCAGGAGATTGGGCACGGACATTGTCATGTCGGTGAGCCACATAATGATCCGGTCCCAGGCGCCGCCGAAGAAACCGGCGATGGCACCGAGCGTGACCCCGATCACGACGGCAATGAATGTAACGATGACGGCGACGAGAAAGGCGGTGCGTGTGCCATAGACGACGCGGCTGAAGACGTCGCGCCCCAGATCATCCGTGCCAAACAGGTGAGACAGCGACGGCGCCAGGTTCCGGCTGTCGAGATTCTGGCTGAGATAATCGAAGGGCGTCAGCAGCGGCCCGAAGAGTGCGGTGAAGGCAAGCAGGATGACCATGGCGAGGCCAAAGACAGCAAGCTTGTTGCGCTTCAGCCGGTACCAGGCGTCGCGCCACAGGCTGACGGTCTGATCATCATAAGAGGGTGCCAGCGGCGGGGACGATAGGGTCGACATGTCAGCGGCTCCTTTTGCTATCGTGGGCGCGCGGGTCGAGCATCGGATAGAGAACATCGACCAGGAGATTGGAGATCATCACCAGGAAGGAGCCGATCAAGGTGATGGCGAGGATCACCGGATAATCGGAATTGATCAGCGCTTGCACGGTCAGACGGCCAAGGCCGGGAAGGCCAAAGACCAGTTCGACGAAAATCGCCCCGTTGACGATGGTGATCATGATCAGGCCGAGCTGGGTGACGACCGGTGTCAGGACAGGCCGCAGGATATGACGGATCGCAACGATGACTTCGGGAACACCTTTGGCACGGGCGGTGCGAACGAAATCTTCCGAGAGAACTTCGATCACGGCGGCACGCGTCTGGCGCACGATCAGCGCGATCGGCTGGAAGGAGAGGACCAGCAAGGGCAGGAGGATGCGCACGTCGAAGATGCCACCCCATCCATAAGGCACATTCGCATCAGGAAAGAGCACGATCAGGCCGACCATCAGCAGGGGACCGGCGACATAGGCTGGAATTGCCCAGAGAAACAGCGCCGTGCCGAGAATGATATAGTCGAGACGGGAATTCTGCTTCAGCGCCGCGATCATGCCAAGCGGAATGGCAACGATGGCGGTCAGCGCGATGGAACAGAGCGCAAGCTTGAACGAGACGGGGGCGGCGGCCGACACCATGGCCCAGACCGAACGGCCAGACGTCAGCGAATTGCCGAACTTGCCCTGCAGTAGGTTGAGCACATAGCTCGCAAATTGCTCGAGAAACGGCCGGTTGAGACCGGCACTTTCACGAATGGCCTCGATCTTGGCCGGGTTGTAGGCGACATCGCCGGGCGCCCGCAAAAAGATCAGCTTGATCGGATCGCCTGCGCCATAAAAGGCCAGAGCATAAACCGCCAGCATGACAAGCAGCACGGACGGGATCCAGATGGCGAAACGCGTGAGCACGTAGCGAAGCAACGGTGCCTCCCACCTCTTGTTCGGGTCTCATGGCCGCCAGCCAAGGCTGCCGACTGCCCTTTATTCCTCCAGAATGCACCGGGGCCTGACGGCCCCGGCACGCGTCGGATCTGTCGGTGACAGCGGTCCGCCAGAACCGTCAGCCGATGGAGATCTCCCAGGGAGCGACAACCTGCCAGTCGAGGTTCTTGTCGATGCCCTTGACTTCTGCGACGGCCCAGCGCGACATTGTCTGGGCATACCAGGGGATAAAGGCCCAATCCTCTCGGAAGGCTTTCTGGGCTTCCTGCGCAAGGGCGACACGCTGCGGGTCGTCCGCCGCCTTGGAGGCGGCCTCCGTCAGCAGGCTGTCGACCTTGTCATTCTTGTAGCCACCCATCTTGTTCTGGGCGTTCGAGGAGGTCGAAGCGATCGAGCCGGCGAGATAGGACACGGCATCGGGAACGCGGGTGCCGACGTCATCACGGAAGATCTGCACGGCATTCTGGTCGGGACCGGCATAGGCGTCCTGCTGCGGCTTCATATCCACGGCGGTGATGCCGAGATTCTGGCGCCACTGCTCGGCGATATACTGGGCCGCAGCCTCGATGGCCGGACCCGATACGCCAACGAATAGCAGTTTCGGCAAACGTTCCGGCCCGCCATAGCTGGATTCCGACAAAAGTTTCTTGGCGGCTTCAGGATCATAGGGGAACGGCTCGAAGCCGGACCCATCCGCACCGGGAACCGAGTTCAGCACCTGATCGGTTTTCTTGTGCGGACCATCCGGATAGGACGCCTTGATCAGTCCCTCGCGGTCGACGGCCATGATCAGCGCCTGGCGCACCTTCGGGTCGTCCATCGGCGCACGCGCCGTGTTGAACCAGAAGTGCTGGCTGGTTGGGATGGTCGGACCGGACGAGAAGTCCGCACCTAGATCCTTGATGATCGTCGAGGTGATCAGTTCGGTATGGGCATTGTATTCGCCGGAGTTCAAAAGCGATGTCGCCGTGACATTGTCTTCGATCGACGACAGTTCGATGCGAGCGAGTTTCGGCTTCGGCCCGAAAAAGTTCTCGTTCGGTTCAAAGGCAAGCGTGCCAGCATCGAGATCGATTTCGACCAGCTTGAATGGCCCGGAATAGACCGTGTCATTGGCCGGCATGTACCAGTCGGCAACTTCCTCGCCGTCTTCGCCGCGCACCTGCGATGCCTTGGCGATTGGGACGATGTGATTGGCGAGACGCATGAAGAAGATCGGATCGACGTCCGACAGCGTGACGACAACGGTGCCTTCGTCCGGCACGGCCACGCCCGACAGTTCCTTGGCCGTGCCGCCGGTCAGATCGGCAAAGCCCGCGACCTTCGACAGAACCTGGTCGGCGCGCTGGTTCTTGGTATTGGGCATGGCGGCCACGTTCCAGGATGCCTGCACGTCGGCCGAGGTGATCTTGCTGCCATCGGAAAAGGTTGCCTTCGGATCGAGCTTGAAGGTCCAGACCTTGTTGTCCGTGGTCTCCCAGCTGGTGAAGACATAGGGATTGATCTTGCCGTCGCCGTCGAAATACATCGGCGACGCCCACCACAGGGAATTCCAGCGGAAGGGCGGTCCACCACCGCGTAGCGGCGACCAGTCCTGGCTGAAGGTCGGATGCGCGATCTTGAGGATCTGCTCTCCCGCTGCCTGGACTATCTTTGCGCTGGCGCCCAGAAGCGTGAAGCTCACACCGGCCGCCAAGCTCAGTTTCAATGCCTCGCGACGCGACAGACCCGCGCCGAGTGTTCCAACGTTACCGTCAGTCATACCGTCTCCTCCCTTTGATCTCCCATCACCGGCAGCCTCCTCCGAGGGGCAAGGCTGTTCGAGCCATCGCCGGGATGACAGACACTGCGACGATATTGTAAATATGTCAATCATCAACATCGTTTTCTTGTCGCGCTTTCCAGAGAGAGAGAAAATGTATAAACATAATCAGTGTGATAGTTTGAAATCGAAGTTTGAAACTGGAAACTTGTGTTGACAAATTTTGCCAACCGACGCTTTTTAAGGCGCGCCGATTGCGGATCAGCGCCAGTTTTTCGCCGGAGGAGGGCGGAGATGACGGTTCACAAGATTACAGGCGTATTTTGCGCAGCGACCACCCCGATCACCGAGCAGGGTGAGCCGGATCTTGCCCGGTTCACGGGTCATTGCCAGCGCCTGCTTTCCGAAGGGTGCCACGGCGTGGCTTTGCTGGGCACGACCGGCGAAGCCAATTCCTTTTCGATGCGTGAGCGGTTTGCCATTCTGGAAGCGGCGTTGGCGGCTGGCGTACCAGCCGATGCGCTATTGCCGGGCACCGGTGTGGTGGCCTCGCCCGATACGATCGAATTGACCAGACATGCGCTGTCCAATGGCGTGCGCAAGGTCGTCATGCTGCCGCCCTTTTACTACAAGGGTGTTTCGGATGACGGGCTATTTGCCGCTTATGCCCGGATCATCGAGGGTATATCCAATCCTGACCTTCAGGTGATCCTCTATCACATTCCCCAGGTCTCCGGTGTGCCGCTGAGCCAGGATCTGATCGGTCAACTGATCGAGGCGTTTCCCGAACAGATCGTCGGCATCAAGGATTCCGCCGGTGATTTCAACAACATGCAGAAGCTTGTCGAGCGGTTTCCCGGCTTTTCGGTGCTCGCGGGAGCCGACCCGTTGATGTTGCCCCTGCTCAAGGCGGGTGGCGCCGGCTGCATTACCGCGACGTCGAACCTCGTCGCTGGGTCACTGCGCACGATCTATGATAAGGTGGGGGATCACAGAGAGACTGACACGGTCGAGGCGGCGCAGGCGCGCATCAATGCCTATCGCACGCTCTCCAATTCCTATGTCCAGATCCCGACGATCAAGGCGATGGTCGAGCTGAAGACCAAAGAAGCGGGCTGGCGCCGCACGCGGGCACCCTTGATGCCGCTCAGCGATGTCGACTTTGCCAGTCTGTCCAAGAGTTTCAACGATTTGCCGTGAGGATGGATAGCATGACCACCTTGACCGCACCGACGGAACTGGCACCCGAGGATGTTCCGGCTCGCATGACCGGAATGTTGACGGCGCATCTCCATCACGAGGGTTGGCAGGAGGCATTCCTTGCATCGCCGACGGTGCAGAACCATGCTGCCAATCTGGCATTTCTCGCCGACGGGACCCTGACTTGTGTCTGGTTTGGCGGAACCATGGAAGGCATGGGCGATATTTCTATTTACATGTCGCGACTAGCCCCTGGCGCGACCGCCTGGTCCGTCCCTGAAAAAATGACCGAGGATGTCACAAAGTCTGAACAAAACCCGATTGTTTTCAATGCTCCAGATGGCAAGGCCTGGCTGATTTACACGTCCCAGGTTTCTGGCAATCAGGATGGAGCAGTTGTAAAATGTCGGATCTCTTCGGATGGCGGCAAACACTTCGGTGAGCCACGTATTCTTTGCGATCTGCCCGGCACATTCGTGCGCCAGCCTGTGATCGTGAATGCCGCCGGAGACTGGCTGTTGCCGGTATTTCTTTGCCGCTCGCTGCCCGGCCAACGCTGGACCGGCGATGCCGATACGGCGGGTGTGCTTGTGTCTGAAGATGATGGAAAGA
>NZ_AHZC01000003.1 GCF_000247475.1 Rhizobium sp. PDO1-076
ATGGATCCTCGCCTCAAGGGCGAGGATGACAGTGGTCTTGGGAGCGACATTGGTCCAAGCCAACCTTCGCGCCCATCCATCTCCCACCTGCGCCCTCCCCATCCTTGATCGCCCATCGGCCCCGCCCCTCGGCCTCGCATCTCCCCTCACTCCGTCATCCTCGCCCTTGAGGCGAGGATCCACACGCAATCCCCCTAAAAACCCAGGATTGACGGCCCTGCCCGCGACGCCAAACATTTGACCATGGCCGGCTACGTCTACATCGTTACCAATCACAAGAACGGCACGCTCTATATCGGCGTCACGTCCGATCTGGAGCGGCGCATCTACGAGCACCGGGAAGGCCTGACGCCCGGATTTGCGACGAAATATGGCTGCAAGCAGCTCGTCTGGTGTGAAGAACATCAACGCATCGGCACCGCCATCCAGCGGGAAAAATCCCTGAAGCGATGGTACCGCAAATGGAAGATCACACTGATCGAGAGCATCAATCCGGAGTGGCGGGACCTGTACTACGAGCTGTGGTGACAGGAAAAAGCCGCGTCTCGCGCCATCGACAATGCCTGACCGTACAGCGCGCCGCCCCCATTGAAGCCCCCGCCATACGCGCCTAGATTCATGCAAGCGCCAGGAGCAAGCGCCAGGAGGAGGCACCCATGGAAACCCAGGAATTGCATCGCGGCCGGTTGATCGATCATATCCAGCTCGTGGTCCGCGACCTGCCGGCCAGCCGGCGGTTTTACGCAGCGATCTTTGAGGTGCTGGGCGTGCCGATCGGCGGCGAGACAGAGGATTATTTCTGGGCCGACGAACTGTTCGTCTCGACTGCCGACAGCGATGCCGCACTTGGCAAGCTGACCGGCCGCCATCATCTCGCCTTTCAGGCCGCCGATGCCGCCATGGTCGATGCCGCGCACGCGGCCGGGCTCCGTGCCGGCGGAATGGACAATGGCGCCCCCGGAGAGCGACCCTATCATCCGGGCTACTATGCCGCCTTCCTGCTCGATCCGGACGGCAACAATATCGAGGCCGTCTTTCACGGCCCGTCAACCCGCAGTGCCGCCTCCGTCAAGGTGACGTTCTGACAGAAAAACGGCGTCCGACCAGAATTGGCGGACGCCGCGTCAATGCATCATGCCGGCCATCATGTCGGCAATCGCCGGCCGACCAATCAGCCGAACGTCACATTCAACGAGATCGGCACCGCCTTCAGCGCCTTCGACACCGGGCAGCCGACCTTGGCCTTTTCGGCGATCGACTTGAAGGTCGCAGCGTCCGTGCCCGGAACCGTGCCGGCGAGGTTAAGTTCGATGGCGGTGATCTCGAAGCCGTCGCCGACCTTGTCGAGCGAGACAATCGCCTTGGTCTCGAGGCTGTCGGCTTTCAGGCCTTCCTGTTCGAGCTGCAGCGACAGCGCCATGGTGAAGCAGGCGGCATGGGCCGCCCCGATCAGCTCTTCCGGATTGCTGCCGGCCACGCCCTCGAAGCGGGTCTTGAAACCATAGGGCTGATCCTTCAGCGCGCCGCTTTCGGTGGAAACCTTGCCGCGTCCGTCCTTCAGGCCGCCTGTCCAGTGGGCCGAACCAAATTTCTGAATGGCCATTGCGTCTTCTCCTTCGGTGAGAGTGAGTGTTGGCTGTGGATGCTGTCTGCACATGCATCATGGAACGGGATCAATGCCTGGCGCGCCGATCAGTTCCGCCAAACGGCCACCGCTGGCGCACCGCAACCGGGCGATCGGCCGCGCCGACAGCATAGGCCGGGCCCGGGCCGGCGTCCATCGCGCCACTTGCACGAAACCGGCGCTTGCCCTGCCCCTGCCACACGGGCTTGAAAACACAGCGCAAGGGGGATGACTTTTCCAAATTCCTGAGCGTTTTCAACAAAACGCACCCACTTTCATCCCCCTCGTTTTGAGCCGTGCCATAATGCCCCGTTCCGCTTTCGGATACACCGGGGATTGCGAGCCCGGCGAAGCGGAACCGGCGCCGGAGGGCGCGGCTGTCGCAGGCCAGACCCTCCGGGCCGGATGCAACGGTCTCCCTCTGGTGGAGGGGATGGAGCACGGCGAAGACCCCGGATGGGTTGGCTCGTGTCGACATCCCCACAGCCATCGGACGTGCCTCAGCGGCACACAAACAAGGCGCCGGACCTGGCTGATTGATTGAGTGATTGATTGATCGGGTCCGGTGACAAAGACGGCGGGAGCTGTGGTCGTCAATGACCCGCTCCCCGGGCGAGGGTCAGGTCGGGATGTGCGCACATCCGCCGAGAACCTCCCGGGCACCCGGCCAGGACGTCTCAACGAGACGTTCCGGACCCCAGCCCGGTTGACGGCGAGACGTCAAGTTTCGCCGGCCAGAGCCGCCTTGCCAGAGAGACGCATGCAACCGGCAAAAATCGCCGAACGGGGCGCCGGAAGGAGCCATTATAAATTATTCAACAGGTTGCTTCTGGCGCCCTGTCCGAGACTGACAAGCTATCCCCGGAGGAGGACATTCCGACCGGTGTTTTGGCATGGGACTTTTGAAGGTTTGAAATGATGACAAAGAGGAGAATGGAGGATCGCACCATCGCCGTCAGCGCCGTTCACCCCCCTCTGTCGGCTCCGCCGACATCTCCCCCTCACGGGGGGAGATCACCGAGACCTCGGCGCAAGGGCGGGAATGGTGACCGCAGTGCACAGGCAAAGACATCGGGCGATAATAATGCTCCGCTCCGCTCCGACCTTTCGGCTGCAGAGAGGCATCCGGTTGGTCGAACGGCCGGCAGGGCAGAGGGGGTATCGCCGAGCACAGGAGCACAGGAGCACAGGAGCACAGGAGCACAGGAGCACAAGGGTCACCAAAGCCGCATTGCCCCCATACCCACCTCCGCAAAACCATGCACCGCATGGCAAACTTTTCCTTAACCGGTCACCTGTAAATTAGCCCCAGTCAAAACACCAGCCAGACGAGCATCAGCGTGTCCAAGCCGAGTTTCCGCTTTACCCATTACGACCTGAAGGAACAGCGCGCCGGAACGATCATCGAGGTGACGCTGTCGGCGGTCAACAATGTGCGCCTGATGACGCCGGCGAATTTCCAGCGTTTTAAGGAGACGCTCGATTTCAAGTATATCGGCGGCGTGGCGAAAAAATCGCCGATCAAGCTGGTCATTCCCGACAGCGCCCACTGGCACCTGATCGTCGATATGGAAGGTCATCACGGGCTTGCCGAATCCAAGGTCAAGATGCTCGCGGCACCGGCCGTGCAACCGAAACAAAAGGCCTCCTGAGCGGCGTTTTCCCTACAGCGCACTCCCCATCATGACCCTTACGGCTCGCCGCGCTCGCGACGCAGCTTCGACCACCAGTCGAGGCGCTTCTTGATGTCGCGTTCGAAGCCGCGTTCGGGCGGATCGTAATACTGCTGGCGGCCCATCTTCTCGGGAAAATAGTTCTGCCCGGAAAAGGCATCGGGCTCGTCGTGGTCGTAGCGGTAGCCTTCGTTATAGCCCTCCGCCTTCATCAGCTTGGTCGGCGCATTGAGGATATGCTTGGGCGGCAGCAGCGAGCCATGCTCCTTGGCTGCGCGCATCGCCGCCTTGTAGGCGACATAGACGCCGTTCGACTTCGGCGCGGTGGCGAGATAGACGCAGGCCTGGGCGAGCGCGAGTTCCCCTTCCGGCGAGCCGAGATAGTCGTAGGCATCCTTGGCGGCATTGCAGATCACCAGCGCCTGCGGGTCGGCGAGGCCGATATCCTCGACCGCCATGCGCACCAGCCGGCGACCGAGATACAGCGGGTCCTCGCCGGCATCGAACATGCGGCAAAGATAGTAGAGCGCCGCATCGGGATCCGAACCGCGTACCGACTTGTGCAGCGCCGAGATCAGGTTGTAGTGACCATCCTGCCCCTTGTCATAGACAGGGGCACGGCGCTGGACGATGCGGGCAAGCCCCTCGGTGTCGAAGACCTCGCCGGCCCTTGCCGCCCGCCAGACTTCCTCGGCCAGCGTCAGCGCGGCGCGGCCATCGCCATCGGCCATGCGGATCAGCGCGGCGCGGGCGTTTTCGTCGAGCGGCAGCGGCTTGGCTTCGGTGTCTTCGGCGCGCTTCAACAGCGTCTCGATGCTGGTCTCGTCATGGCTCTTGAAGGTCAGCACCCGGGCACGCGACAGAAGCGCTGCATTGAGCTCGAAGCTCGGGTTTTCCGTCGTCGCACCGACGAGGATCACGGTTCCGTCTTCCATGACCGGCAGGAAACTGTCCTGCTGGGCGCGGTTGAAACGGTGGATTTCGTCTACAAAAAGCAGCGTCTGGCGGCCCTCCATCCGGCGCATGCGGGCGCCTTCGAAGACCTTCTTCAGATCGGCGACGCCGGAAAAGATCGCCGAGATCTGTTCAAACGCCAGCCCCGCCTCGCCCGACAGCAGCCGGGCGACCGTGGTCTTGCCGGTGCCGGGCGGGCCCCAGAAGATCATCGAGCCGAGCGAGCCGGCCGCGATCATCCGCGCCAGCACGCCGTCTTCGCCGGTCAGATGCTCCTGGCCCGTCACTTCCGACAGGTTTTTCGGCCGCAGGCGATCAGCCAGCGGCCGGCGCTCGGCGATGTCCTTGGGAACATGCGAGGCGAAGAGGTCGCTCATCGGAAGATCTGCCGGATGCGCTGGCCGTCGCGCTCGATCTCGACCCGCCAGAAGCTGGCATCGCTGTCGGCGGCAGCGGCGAGATCGTCCACCGAATTGACGTTGGCGCCATTGATCGCCACGACGATGTCGCGCTGGGCAAAACCAAGCCGGGCTGCGGGAGAACCCTTCACCACTTCGGTGACGACGACGCCGGTCACTTCGGAGGCCATGCGCAATTCGTAGGCGAGACGCGGCGAGAGATTGGCGGCCCTGATCCCGGCAAACGGGCTGCGGCCCTCGATCAGCTTGATATCGCGCGGCCGGGTTTCCGGTGCCGATGCCAGTTGCAGGTTGATTTCGCCGCTCTTGCCATTGTCGCTGACGGAGAGCTTGACCGTCTTGCCGAGGCCAGCCGTGGTCAGGCGGTAACCGAGGGCGTCGGGGTGCTCGACGGGAATGCCATTGACGGCGGTAATCACCTCGCCCGGTTTCAGACCGGCCTTTGCGGCCGGGCCATCCTCGACCACCCGCACGACAAGCGCGCCGCGCACGGTTTCCAGACCCAGAGCCTCCGCAACTTCAGACGTTACCGGTTCGAAGATGGCGCCGATATAGGGGCGCTCGAAGCTTGCATCGCCGCGGTCGGCGGCCTCCAGGAAGACCCGCACGAGATTGGCCGGAATGGCAAATCCGACACCGTTGGAGCCGCCGCCCTTGGAAAAGATCGCCGTGTTGATGCCGATCAGTTCGCCGTTCATGTCGACGAGCGCGCCACCGGAATTGCCGGGATTGATCGCGGCATCGGTCTGGATGAAGAAGCCAAAATCACCTTCGGTGACCTGGTTGCGGGCCAGCGCCGAGACGATGCCTGATGTCACCGTCTGGCCGACGCCGAACGGGTTGCCGATGGCGAGAACCAGATCGCCGACCTCGGTCTTGTCGGAATCGGCGATCGGCAGGAACGGCAAAGTCTCCTTGGTCTCGAAGCGCAGCACGGCGAGATCGAGGCGATCGTCCTTCAGCACCACCTTGACCGGGAACTCGCGACCGTCGGCGAGCGCCACCTTGATATCATCGGCACCTTCGATGACATGGTTGTTGGTGATGACAGTGCCATTCGATTCGACGATCACGCCGGACCCGAGCGAGGACTGCTTTTCGGTCCGGTTCGGCATGCGCTGGCCGAAGAACTGTTCGAAGAAGGGATCGCCGGCAAACGGGCTGGCGCGGCGCTGGACCATGCGCTCGGCATAGACATTGACCACCGCACCCCGGGTCTGCTTGACCAGCGGCGCATAGGAAAGCTGGACGTCGATCTTGGATTGCGGCACGACCTTTTCCTGCGCCGTGGCGGCCATCGGCACAGCGAGCGCAGCGATAAACGGCAGAACAAAAGGCAGGCAGAGTTTCAGACGAAGCATGCGAATCCCCTTCAAGGCATTGGCAGAAGTTCTAGACCTCGTTCCTGCAAACCGAAATAGGCGGAACCAAGGTCAAGACATTGCAGATGGGGATAAATGCCCTCCCGCTCAAGCCTTTGCGGTTTCGATCATGCGGGCGACCAGGCCATGCAGTTCGTCACGGTAACCGGTGCGGGCAGACGGTGCGGCCTCGTTCGAGGTCATGGTGACGGTGAGATCGAGGCTCGGCACGATATAGAGCATCTGGCCGCCATAACCCCAGGCATAGTTCACCCGCTCGCCGGCCATGTCTTTCAGGAACCAAGCGTAGCCGTAGCCATCGCCGTTGAACACCGAATTGGTGCGCTGGACCCAGCTTTCGCGGATCCATGCCGCGGAAATCAGCCGCGTTCCGTCTGAGGTGACGCCGCCGCGGCGATAAAGCTCACCGAAGGCATGCAGCGAGCGCGGCGTCATGGCCATCTGGTTGCCGCCGAGATAATAGCCCTGCGGATCACGGTCCCAGGCGCCGATGCGGAAGCCTTCGAGCGGACCGAGCCAGTCGCGGGCGAGCGCCAGGGTCGGCTTGCCAGAGACCTTGGTGAGGATGACCGAGAGCAGATGGGTGGAGGCGGTGGAATAGAGCATGCCGCCGCCCGGCTCGTCGATGAAATCGGCGGCAAGCGCTGTGCGGACCCAGTTACGGCTGGCGACCCAGCGGCCGTAGTTCGGCCCCGACATGCGGTCGAGGCCGGAGCGCATCGACAGAAGATGGCCGATGGTGATCCTCGACAGGCGCGGATCGGGATTGGCGGGGAAATCGGTGCGCAGGACGGTTTCGATCGGTTGATCGACACCCTTGAGCAGCCCCTTGTCGATGGCAATGCCGACCAGGGCCGAGACGACCGATTTCGATGCGGACTTGATATTGGTCGAGCCGGTCAGGGCGTTGTTGCCAAAGGCGCGTTCGGCAAGCACGTTACCGTCTCGCGTGACGATGACCGTTTCCAGGCTGTCCAGCCGACGCGCGGCCTCCAGCAAGCCGGCAATGCGCTCGTTTGACACATCGCCACCCCTTGCCGACTGGGCGAAGCTGCGGGTGACGGAAACGGCCGGAAGGGTCGCGATGAGGGCGAGGAGCGTTCTTCTGTTCATGACCTACCATTTAGGAAAAACGCCGACCAAACAAAGGCTGGCTGACACGATCTCACCTGATCGTGAGAAGCTGTCATGCGCAAGGTGCATGGAACGATGTCTGCGCTCAAGACGTTGATCAGTCATTGATAAAATAAATCCCGTCGTCGAAAATCGAGGTGACCATGACCAATCCTGATGCCGCCGCCCGCGCCGTCGTCTTTGCGCTACTCGCAGCACCCTTGCTGGCCGGTGCCCTGCCTGCGCATGCGGCGAGCTTCGATTGCAGCAAACCGGATCTGGCGGCCGATGAGAGCACCATTTGCCAAACCCTGTCTCTGAACGACATGGATGTGAAGATGGTCACCACATTCGAGCTTCTGTCCGGCCTGCTGGCCATGGGAAGTCGCGGCGAATTGCAGGACCAGCAGATCGCCTGGCTGACCAAGCGCGGCGAATGCAAGGCCGATGTCGATTGCCTGACGGCCGCCTATGCCGCGCGGATGGCGCAACTGACCAGCGTCTATGAGGGTGTGCAGCGGCCGAAGTGAAGTGGCGGCAGGTTGTAATTTCAGAAATTAGCTTATTTCCTAAACCTCTACATCTTTGAAATGCCAGAATGCTCGACCCTGTTCCGGACAGCTGAGACGTGTTGCGCTCGGCACATTCAGCGCTGAACGGCCTGGACATCATGGTGAAACGTTCACCTTGGTGACTAGAGCATTTCCGGCGAAAACGGAGTCGCCTTCAATGCTCTATCTCTTTGGTTTTACGCAATTCCGGACGCAAAACCGGTTCCCATTTTTGCTGGAACTGCTCTAGGTCAAGCCTTGCCCAAGGCATTCAAGACACGCAGCAGCACAGCATCATTTGTCGACGCGTCCGCTGCGCCCAGAGGCTCGACATGCCTAGCCTCTACCGTTGCCAGTTTGACCGGTCGCACGACCGATGGGGCCGGCAGGCCCGCAGCGGCATGGTCCGGGATCGGCACGTCCTCCGGCCAGGAACGGTTCTCGGCAGAGGTGATCATGACAACCCACAAAAGACCCTCTTGCTCGCCAATCCCGCCATTCGAAACGACAAATGCCGGCCTTCGCTGGCGGGTGTCGCGATCCGTGTAGGGAAAGGGAACGCGGACGATATCGCCCTGTTTAAAGATCGGCATAGGCCTTGCGGTCCGCTTCGCTGTCCCATTCCGAAAATGTCGCGAACGGATCATCCGACGGTTGATCGGCTAGCGCGCGGGAAATCATAACCCGGCCATCGGGTTCGATCGTATACAGGATCGCATCGCCTTCCTTCAGCCGAAGGGCCGCCCGCACCGCCTGGGGAACGGTTGTCTGCGCCTTGCTTGTGAGTTTGCTGGAGATCATCACGTCACCTCTGCGAAGAAAGTAAGGAATTTCCTTTCTCGGGACAAGAGGGGGTTGGCCGCTTGCGGTTTACGGCGTGACGCGAGGGCGTGATTTGCTCTGGCGCGATCGCCTTGTATCCCTGTTGAAAAGCGGGTGAACCGCTGATTGGCTAGAGAAGGAGACCCTTCATCAGGGGGTCTCAAGTGCGAGCCTCATATCTCCGAGCCAGCGCACAAAGGCCTTGACCGCCGCCTTTTGCGCGCCGTTCGGATTGACCGTCGCATAATAGCCGGTGCCGAGATCCAGAGCGCCCTCAGGCCAATGAACCAGCGATCCGTCGGTGACGAGGCCATCGGTGATCGAGTACCAGCCGAGCATCAGGCCGCGGGTATCGAGGGTCGCCTGCACCGCCTGGACATAGTTGTCGAAGGTCTGGCCGGCGCTGCCGGGTTTGCCGAGGCCGCGCAGGGTAAGGTAGTCGCTCCAGCCGGCCCAGTGGCGCGTCTCGGTCGAGCGGACATGGATGAGGGGCGCCTGCGCCAGCCCCTCGCCCGAGGCCAGCAGCCGCTCGACCAGCGCCGGGCGCCCGACCGGGCAGACGGTCTCGTCGAACAGCTTGGTGGTCTCGCCATCGTTCCAGTTGCCAGCGCCATAACGCAGGACGAGATCGGTGCCTTGCGAAATCGCCGGCAGGTCGGTGGGCGGCACCTGGACATTGACCATGACATCCGGATAGCGGGCATAAAAATCGGTGAGCCGCGGCATCAGCCAGTAGGTCGCCATGCCGATCGTGCAGGCGACCGTCAGGCGCTGTTCCTCAAGGCCGGCGCTGATGCGGATCTCCTCGATCGTGTCGGCGATCAGATCGAGGCCGTCACGGGTGGCGCGGGCGAGTTGTTGGCCGGCTTCGGTCAGACGCGCAGGCCGTGTCGTGCGGTCGATCAACGGAGCACCGACATGCTCCTCCAGTGCTTTCAGAGCCTGGGTCACGGCCGGCTGGGTGACATTCAGGCGGGTTGCGGCCTCACGCATCGAGCCGAGGCGCGAAACCGTCTCGAACGTGGTGAGAAGACGCAGGGGCGGCAGGCGGCTCAAGTTAATCTCCAGCTTAATTTACAATAAGCATAATCCCTCTGGTTTCCCAAGGAAAGGCGGATGATGATCGTCAAATAGAGCCAAAGCCCTGACGATCCAGATTAAGGAAACCGCGATGAACATGCATGTTGCAACCGAGGCCGTCACGCTTGCTGACAAGGGGCTTCATGTGCCGCTGGCCGAGGGCCGGATCGCATACTTCAACTACTACTGGCTGCGCGACAATTGCCCCACCTCCTTCGACAGTGCGACGCGCGAGCGCAGCTTCGACATCTTCCATCTCGACCAGCCGCCGCGCGTCGAAACCGCCGTCGTGGACGGTGAGACGCTGGTGATCGAATGGGCCGGAGAGGATCATGTGTCGCGCTATCCGATAGCGATGCTTTCGCTTTATGCCGACGGCCGGCACCGCGCCGATCCGGCCGACCTGCCGCGCAAGGCCTGGTTCAGCGATCACTATCCAACGATCGCACGCTTTTCACAGGCGGAGTTGAAAGCCGACCCGGCCAAGGTGGCGGCGTGGATCAGGGCGATGATCGTCGACGGACTGACGATTGTCACCGAGATGCCGGACAGCGACGAAGGCCTGACCGAGACGGTCAAACTGATGGGCCATGTGCGGCCGACATTCTTCGGCGAATTCTTCAATGTGCGCACGCATATCAATCCGACCAACACCGCCTATACCGCCAAAGCGCTGGAACTGCATACCGATACGCCGGCCGAAGAGCATGCGCCGGGCATCCAGTTCCTGCATTGCCGGGCCAATTCCGTCGAGGGCGGCATGAGCATCTATTCGGACGGCGTGGCGGTGGCGAATGCGTTCCGGGAGATCGATCCGGAAGGGTTCAAGCTGTTGTCGGAGATCGACATTCCGTTCTTCTGCGAACACGACACATACGACATGCGCTCGCGCCAGCGGGTGATCGAACTGGACAAACATGGCGAAGTCTCGGGGCTCACGATCAGCCAGCACATGGCAGACATTTTCGACCTGCCGCAGACCGTGCTCGACGATTATTACCCGGCCTTCTGCCGTTTTGGCAAAATGCTGCAGGACGACAAGTTCATGATGCGCTTCCTGATGAAGGCCGGCGAGTGCATGGTGTTCGACAACCACCGCATCGTGCATGGCCGTTTGGCCTATTCGGCGACCAGCGGCGATCGTTACCTGCGCGGCTGTTATGCCGATCGCGAGGAGATGCGCTCGACCTATCGGGCGCTGGTCAGCGAAGGGAGGTTCAAGGCATGAACATCACGCCATCCATTCCAGACCTGATGGAGGCCAAGGCGCTGATGGCGCTCAGGCAGGATCTCGCCGCGGCTTTTCGCATCTGCCATCGCTTCGGCTGGAGCGAATCCGTCGGCAACCATTTCAGCGCGGCTGTTTCTGCAAGCGGAAAACAGTTCCTGCTAAATCCGCGCTGGCAGCATTTCGCAACGATCAAGGCCAGCGACCTCTTGTTGCTCGATGCCGATGATCCGGATGTGATGACGGGCGCGAACGCCCCGGACCCTTCAGCATGGACCGTGCATGGCACGCTGCACCGGATGCTGCCGGAGGCGCGCGTCATCCTGCATTGCCATTCGCCGCATGCGGTGGCGCTGTCATGCCTCAAGGACCCTACCCTGCTGCCGCTCGACAACAATACCGCGCGGTTCTTCGGCCGGATCGGCTACGACCTCGAATTCGGCGGCATTGCCGACGCGCAAGAGGAAGGCGAGAGGCTGGCGCGGATGATCAAGGGTAAGTCGGTGCTGGTCATGGGCAATCACGGCGTGACAATTGCCGGCGAAACCGTGGCGGATGCGTTCGAGGATCTCTACTTTTTCGAGAAGGCGGCGCAGACGATGGTGCTGGCGCTTTCGACCGGCAAGCCGCTGGCTATCCTGTCCGACGAGATCGCCCAGGCAACGTCGGACGGCTGGATCCCCTATCGCGGCATGGCGGAGCGACATTTCGACTATCTGAAATCCTGCCTCGACCGGGAGGATATGTCCTGGCGGGATTGAGAGCAGATCGGATCAAGCACGCCCGTCCGGATATTCGGCCGGCCCCTTGATCTCGATGGTGTTTCCAAAAGGATCGCGGACATAAAAGGAATGGCCCATGCCGCGGGCACCGCCATGCATGGCTTCGCGGTCGATTGTGACGCCGTGGCGGGCGAGATGGGCGCGCAGTTCGTCGTGGTCGAAGGGACCGGTTGCGATGCAGACATGATCGACATTGCGGCCGCCTGCGACCGGCGGAGCGGCCTTGTGGCCGCCGGGATGAGTGATATCCCAGAGAACGATCAGGGCGTTTCCGCACCAAACCTGCTCCATGCCCAGCGCCGGATAGGTATAGCCGGGCCGGCAGCCGAGGACGTCGTGATAGAAGGCAAGCGCCCGTTCCATGTCGTCGATGATAAAGACGACGTGGTCGATGCCGACGAGGCTGAAGGGAACGGTCATGGCGGGTCCGGCTGATCGAGGGACTGGACGGGGAATTCAGCGGCTCCAGCCACCGCGATCTTTCAGGGACGACCGAACGGCACGCGGGTTGGCGAAGGCGGGAGATGCGTGGCGGGCGGCGGCAAACCACCACCCGCGTGATCAGCGATGTCTTATTCCGGAAGGATGCGCACGGCGCCCTTGTCGGCCGACGAGGCGAAGGCGGCGTAGGCCTTCAGCGCGGTGGTGACGTTGCGCTTGCGCTTTTCGGCCGGGAACCAGCCCTTGGCGTCCTGCTCGATGCGGCGACGCTCCAGTTCTGCCGGATCGACGGCGAGGTTGATCGTGCGATTGGGAATGTCGATCTCGATCCGGTCGCCTTCGCGCACCAGACCGATGGCACCACCTTGTGCCGCTTCCGGCGAGGCATGGCCGATGGAGAGACCGGACGTGCCGCCGGAGAAGCGGCCGTCGGTGATCAGCGCGCAGGCCTTGCCGAGGCCTTTCGACTTCAGATAGCTGGTCGGATAGAGCATTTCCTGCATACCCGGGCCGCCCTTCGGGCCTTCGTAGCGGATGACCACGACGTCGCCGGCCTTGACCTCGTTCGACAGGATCGCCTTGACCGAGGCGTCCTGGCTTTCGAAGACGCGGGCGGGGCCGGCAAACTTCAGGATCGATTCATCGACGCCGGCGGTCTTCACGATGCAGCCGTCGAGCGCGATGTTGCCGTAAAGCACGGCAAGACCGCCATCCTTCGAGAAGGGCTTGGCGACCGAGCGGATGACGCCGTTGTCGCTGTCGGTATCGAGGTCGTCCCAGCGCGATGACTGAGAGAAGGCGACCTGGGTCGGCACGCCACCGGGGGCGGCCTTGAAGAAGGTGCGGACCGTCTCGGAATTGGTGCGGGTGATGTCCCAGCGGTTGATGGCATCGCCGAGCGTCGGCTCATGCACCGTCTTGCAATCGGTGTTGAGCAGGCCGCCGCGCTCGAGTTCGCCGAGGATGCGCATGATGCCGCCGGCGCGGTGCACGTCTTCCATATGCACGTCCTGCTTGGCGGGTGCCACCTTGGACAGGCACGGCACGCGGCGCGACAGGCGGTCGATGTCGTCCATGGTGAAATCGACGCCACCTTCGTAGGCGGCAGCGAGGATGTGCAGGACCGTGTTGGTCGAGCCGCCCATGGCGATATCGAGCGCCATGGCGTTCTCGAAGGCTTCCTTCGTCGCAATGTTGCGCGGCAGAACGCTGTCGTCATCCTGCTCATAATAGCGGCGGGCGAGATCGACGATCAGGTGGCCGGCCTCGACGAACAGGCGCTTGCGGTCGGAATGGGTGGCGAGCGTCGAGCCGTTGCCGGGCAGCGACAGGCCGAGCGCCTCGGTCAGGCAGTTCATCGAGTTTGCGGTGAACATGCCGGAGCAGGAACCGCAGGTCGGACAGGCCGAGCGCTCGATGACGGCGACGTCCTCGTCGGAGATCTTGTCGTCGGCGGCAGCGACCATGGCATCGACGAGGTCGAGCGCGACGGTCTTGCCATGCATAACGACCTTGCCGGCCTCCATCGGGCCGCCGGAGACAAAGACGGCCGGAATGTTGAGGCGCATGGCGGCCGACAACATGCCGGGGGTGATCTTGTCGCAGTTGGAGATGCAGACCATGGCGTCGGCGCAGTGGGCATTGACCATGTATTCGACCGAGTCGGAGATGATCTCGCGCGAGGGCAGCGAATAGAGCATGCCGTCATGGCCCATGGCGATGCCGTCATCGACGGCGATCGTGTTGAATTCCTTGGCGACGCCGCCGGCCGCTTCGATTTCGCGGGCAACCAGCTGACCGAGATCCTTCAGGTGCACATGGCCCGGAACGAACTGGGTGAAGGAATTGACCACGGCGATGATCGGCTTGCCGAAATCGCTGTCCTTCATGCCGGTGGCGCGCCATAGGCCGCGCGCGCCCGCCATGTTGCGGCCGTGGGTCGTGGTTCTCGAACGATAGACTGGCATCGGTGTTACCTCGGATTTCTTCTTTCGCGCGGGCAGGCCCTTGAACGCGTCCGGTAAAAAGGCCGCAACACGCCCGCTTTTGACACCGTTCGTAAAGGATCGGCCAAGGGCTGTCACTATCGGCAACCGGCAATTCGGTACGGTCGAGGATAACAGCTCGGCAGTCGCTGCGCCAGCCGAGCAAGTGCCGGCGATATCGGGCCGCCTGTCGGATGACCGCGCCCGACAGGTCAGGCGATGCTTTGGCCGATCTCTTGGCGCGGCTTTCTCAGGCGGGAAAGTGCCGCCCACCCTCGCCCGCCCTGATCTCTCTGCACTGACCGCTGCCTGCCGATGCGCATCCCGTCAGGCGACGTTGCGGGCGGCTGCCATCTCATGGACAGCCTTCCTGAGTTCGGCCCGGAAAGCCGGACTGTCATGTTCGCCGTGAACGGATACTGCATGCGCGACCGCGGCATTGACCAACTCATCGGTGCTGTCCGCGGATATGGCGATGGTGCATTTCATTTCGCTTGGAAACTCCCGGCAATCGATAAATTTGCGTGTCATCTTTGCCTCCCTAGCAAGGTCCGTGAGACCGATTGGCAAACCGATCGGGCGGACGGCTGGATTTTACGCCTATCGCAGAGGCGCGACAAACGGGAAATATACAAGGCGAAGCCTGCGACAGTCGATTATGCCGGGGAATACAACCACTGACTTTGCCTCGACTGACCGCACCGTGCCTGGCGTGCCGAGCGGACAATCTGGCGGCTGCTCTGCATGCGGATCAACCGGGTCGATGCGACGCGGTGCCGCATATGCGAGTAGATATCGGCAGGGAGGACATGGGTGAGGAAAGATGGGCGGGCCGAAAGCATTGAGAAAGCCGATGTTTCTGGCGCCGCCAATTTCTTACAGCTAGATCAAACAATTCCGTACACAAAATTGTTTTCGGCCATCCGCTTTTCCAAAGCGTGAAACTCTGTTTTCCTATCCTGCGTCTCCTATGTCATCGGATATGCCGATCAGGAGCGAAAAGAGGTTACCATGTCGCGCTACCATCCGCCGAAAATCGCCTCAAGCGAGATCACCCCCAAGGGGCTCTATCTCAACCGCCGCAGCCTGATGGGGCTGGCGGCCGGCGGGATTGCAGCGGCTGCCGCGCCCGGTGCCTTTGCCGCGGCGCTGAAGGTTGTGCCAAGCGCCTACAAGGTCGATGCCAAGCTGACCTCGAAGGAAGACGTGACGACCTACAACAATTTCTACGAATTCGGGACCGGCAAGGAAGATCCGTCGCGCAATGCCGGCTCGCTGAACACGCGCCCCTGGACGATTGAGGTCGGCGGGCTGGTGGCCAAGCCGCAGGTGATCGACATCGAGACGATCATGCGCGACTACACGATGGAAGAGCGCGTCTACCGGATGCGCTGCGTCGAGGCCTGGTCGATGGTGATCCCATGGGCCGGTTTTCCGCTGTCTGCCCTTCTCGACAAGGTCGAGCCACTCGGCTCGGCGAAATATGTCGCCTTCGAAACGCTGGTCCGGCCTGAGGAAATGCAGGGCCAGGCCGGTATTTTCCAGGCGCTCGACTGGCCCTATGTCGAGGGCCTGCGCCTCGATGAGGCACGCCACCCGCTGACGCTGCTGGCGACCGGCCTTTACGGCGAAACTCTGCCGAACCAGAACGGCGCGCCGATCCGCCTGGTGACCCCGTGGAAATACGGCTTCAAGGGCATCAAGTCGATCGTCAAGATCACGCTCACCGAGCAAGAACCGCCATCGACCTGGAACCGGTTGCAGGCCTCGGAATACGGCTTTTATGCCAACGTCAATCCGGCGGTCGATCATCCGCGCTGGAGCCAGGCGACCGAGCGGCGGATCGGCGAGGCCGATGGCCTGTTCGGCGGCGCGCGCGTCGATACCCTGCCCTTCAACGGCTATGCCGACGAGGTCGCCAGCCTCTATGCCGGCATGGATCTGACGAAGTTCTACTGACCATGGCAAGCCTTGCACTTCCCGCCCGCTTCAAGCCGGCTTCGGTCTGGGCGCTCTATGCGCTCGGGCTGATGCCGGGCCTCTATGCGTTCTATCTGGGCATTTTCGGCGGGCTCGGCGCCGATCCGGTGCGCACATTCGAGCACCTGCTCGGCCTCTGGGCGCTGAGATTCCTCTGTCTCGGGCTGGCGGTCACGCCGATCCGAGATCTTTTAGGCTATAACCTTATTAGCTACAGGCGTGCGCTCGGCCTTCTCGCATTCTACTATGTGCTGGCGCATTTCACCGTCTACCTGACGCTCGACCGCGGCCTGATCCTGTCGTCGATCGCCGGCGACATCCTCAAGCGGCCCTATATCATGCTCGGCATGGCCGGACTGATCATGCTGATCCCGCTGGCCGCCACCTCGAACAAGTGGTCGATCAAGCGGCTCGGGCCGCGCTGGAACCAGCTGCACAAGCTGGCCTATCCAATCCTGTTCGTGGCAATCCTGCATTATGCGCTGTCACTGAAGGCGATCACCGGCGAGCCGGCGTTTTATATCGCCGTGGTGACCGTGCTGCTGGGGTATCGGCTGGTGCGGCCGAAGCTAATGGAGCGCAAGCGGGCGAAACGGGCGATGGCAGTCCAGGGCAACCGGTAGGCGTAGCTAAGCGATCGGCGCGTCGGCGCACCTGCATCAGTTGGTCCGTTGCGTTCGCGCCAGCAGTTGTCGTTCGATCAGCGCGGCCGCGGCAATGCCAAGCAGATAGGCGAGGATATTCCAGACCGAGAAGATCCGGCCAAGCAGGAGCGCACCGGCCAATGTCAGGCGGAACGTATCGAGCCAGGGCGTGTGATAGAGGCGGCCGAGCTCAGTGACTACGGCAATGACAG
>NZ_AHZC01000002.1 GCF_000247475.1 Rhizobium sp. PDO1-076
CCGCCGGTCGCCAGCACCCGCCGACCGAAGCCCGAGCGGCGCAGCACGATATGGCCGATGCCGCCGAGGACCGCCATCCAGAGCATAAGCACCGGCACCGGCCCGAGATTGCCGCCGCCGAAGAGCCAGGAATAGCCCGACGACAGGATCGGCACGGCGGCTGTCGCCGATATCCACATGGCGACGCCCTTGGCGATGCCCATCATGGCCAGTGTGGTCAGGAACGACGGAATGCCGATGCGGGTGGTGAGCCAGCCGTTGAACATGCCGACGGCAAGACCCGTGGCGATGCCGGCACCGACGCCGACGATCGGCCCGCCTGCGGCGATGCCCATCGCGACCGTAACCGTCGCAAGGCCCGCGACCGCACCGACCGAAAGGTCGATTTCGCCCGCCGAGAGCACGAAGGTCATGGCGATCGCCATAACGGCGATCATCGCGGTCTGCCGCACGATGTTGAGCAGGTTGTTGGGGTTGAGGAACCCCTTGTCTGCCAGTGTCACCGCGAAGACGAGGAAGATGACGACGAAGCCGATATAGATGATGTTCTGGCGCCAGTTGGCGAAGAAGGCGTTAGCCATGGGAAACCTCCTGGACCGCAAGGGCCTTCTGAATTTCGATCTGGAGCCGCTGTTCGGCGGCCTGGAGACGGTGGGCAAGGTCATCGGCGGGCACGGACGGATCTTCCAGCGCCTCGCGCGGCAGATTCTGGTGTACGCGCCCGTCAGCCATGACGAGGATGCGGTCGCAGGCGGTCAAAAGCTCTGACAGCTCGGACGAGATCATGATGATGCCTTTGCCAGAGGCTGCGAGTTCCCGCACGAGGCGGATGATTTCGGACTTGGATCCGATATCGATGCCTGCTGTCGGCTCGTCGAGGATGAGGATGTCGGGGTTGGTGGCGAGCCACTTGCCGATGACGACTTTTTGCTGGTTTCCGCCCGAAAGCGTAGAGACCGCATGGTCACGGCTCGCCGTCTTCACGCGCAGGCGCTCGATTTGCGTGTCCGTCAGATCGTTTGCCGCCTTGGCATCGACGAGGCCACCCTTGGACAGCCTGTCGATGACGGCCAGGATCATGTTGGAGGCGACCGAATGGTCGGGAATGATGCCCTGCGTGGCGCGGGCTTCCGGCACCAGCGCGACACCGGCGGCAATCGCATCGCCCGGCTTGCGGATCGCGACGGCGCGGCCCTGGATCCGGATTTCGCCCTTGGCCACCGGGTCGATGCCGGCCATGACCCGCGCCAGCGACGAACGGCCCGACCCCAGCAGGCCCGCGAGCCCCAGCACTTCGCCACGGTGGAGCGTCAGGGACACGTTCTCCGGCTTGTGGCGACCGCTGACATTATCGAGTTCCAGCAGCACGTCACCCTTCACGGCCACACCGCGCTCGACGTCCGACAGTCCCTTGGAGCGCCGGCCGACGATGTGCTCGATCATCGTATCGATCGGCAATTCACTGAGCGGCGCCGTGATGACATGACGACCGTCCCGCAGGATCGTCGCGCGGTCGGCAATGCGGGCGATCTCGTCCATGCGATGGCTGACATAGATGATGGCCACGCCCTTTGCCTTCAACTTGCGCAGGAAGACGAAGAGCCGCTCGACATCGGAAACGGCGAGCGCCGTCGACGGTTCGTCCAGCACCAGCACCCTGGCATCCTGTGAGATTGCCTTGGCGATCTCCGTCAGTTGCTTCTGGCCAGCACCGAGATCGCCGACCAGGGCCTTCGGATCGACAAAGACGTCGAGCATGGCAAAAATGTCCGCCGCGCGCTTCTCTGCCTCATGGTCGTCGATGAGCCCCGTGCCGGCGCGGTATTCCCGCGTCAGGAAGATGTTCTGAGCCACCGTCAGCGTCGGGACAAGGCTCATTTCCTGGTAGTTCATCGCGATGCCGGCAGCCCGGGATGCCTCCGGTGAATGGGTGGACAGGGGCATACCACCGACCTCGATGGCGCCCTTGTCCGGACGGTGAACCCCATTCAGCACCTTGAGGATCGTCGACTTGCCGGCCCCGTTGCCGCCCAGCAGCGCATGGACCTCGCCGGGCATGACCTCGAAGGACACGTCGTCCAGCGCACGCACGCCGCCGAAGGTCTTGGATATGCCGCTCATGCGGACCGCAGCGACGCTCGCACTCATCCCACCTTCTCCCACAGCCCGGTCTCACCGGAGCGAATGAGGGCGTCGGCGACGAGTTCCGTCAACAGGCCGTCCTCGAAATTGGGGCTCGGCTGCCGGTTCTTCGCGATGGCCGAGAAGAAATCATAGCATTCGACGATCTTCGTTTCCGAATACCCGATGCCGAGGCCGGGGATCGGCCAGAGGCCGATGCCATAGGGATGGGCCGGACCTGTATAGACGGTGCGGAAACCGCGCGCATCCGCCGGGTCGTCGGCGAACATCACCTGAAGCTCGTCGCGGCGCTCGTAGTTGAAGTGGATCGAGCCCTTGGTGCCGTGGATTTCCAGCGTGATGAAGTTGTTGCGGCCGTAGGCGTTGCGAGTTGCCTCCAGGCTTCCGATCGCGCCGCCCTCGAATTTCAGCATCGAGACCACCTCGTCGTCGACATCGACTTCGCCGCGTTCGGCATCCGCGGCCTTTTCCGCCGCGCCGAGTTTATCGACACCGCCCTGCTGCAGCGGTCGCGTCTTGTTGTAAGTGGTGGTGATCGCGTTCACCTCGGCGATCGGGCCGACGAGATAGTGGGCGAGATCGACGACATGCGTTGCGATGTCGCCGACGGTGCCGGAGCCGGCGATCTTCTTCTGGAAGCGCCAGGAGAGGGGCGAATCCGGGTCGGCCGACCAGTCCTGCAGATAGGTGCCGCGGAAATTCAGGATCCGGCCTATGCGCCCCTCGTCGATGTACTTCTTCGCGAGCGCCACGGCCGGCGTGCGGCGATAATTGAAGGCCACCATGTGAATGACGCCGGCGGCTTTCACCGCGTCATGCATCGCCCTCGCCTCTTCGACGGTGCGGGCAAGCGGCTTTTCGCAGATGATGTGCTTGCCGGCCTTGGCGGCCGCAATGGCGATCTCGGCATGCACGTTGTTCGGCGTGCAGATATCGACGACGTCGATATCCGGCCGGTTGACGACAGCGCGCCAGTCAGACGACGCTTCCTCGAAACCGTAGCGCTGGCGCGCTTCCTCGGCCATGCCGTCGGTCACGTCGACGACGACCTTGCGGTGGGGAATGGCCGGTGCGGGCCAGAAGAACATTGGCATGGAGGCATAGGCCATGGCATGCGCCTTGCCCATGAAGCCGCCACCGATCATGGCGACGTTCATCACTTTGGTCATCGGTTTTCTCCTGAAAAAGCTCGCCCTTTGGGCGCCAAGTTCGACTGCCGGCAAAGGCCGGATCGTGTCGGACACGGGGCGCGAGAAGCACCCCGTGTCCTGCGGATCACTGTCCGAGGCTCGTCTTGATGTTGTCGGTCGCCTCGGTGGAATAGACCGCCTTCCAGCCGTCGAGCAGCGTGTCCCGGGTCACCGGAAGGGCGGGCAATGCGACGAAGGCCGGCGCTTCCTTGCCGAGCAGCGCATAGCCGGCCAGCTTGGCTTCGACGACGCCGGCATCAAAAGGCCGCTGCGCGCCGAGCCCCTTGACGAAGCCGCCCTGGGCCATCGAGATCGCCACGTTTTCCCCGAGGTCGATCGTGGTGATGACGAGATCGTCGCGACCCGCGACACGGGCCGCCGAAATCACGCCTTCGGCCGGCACGTCCCAGACCGCCCAGATGCCCTTGATGGTGGGGTTGGACGTGAGGATCGCAGACGCCGCCTTTTCCGCATCGCCCGAGAAATCAGGTCCGCCGATGCCCTGCTCGGCCACGATCTTGATATTGGGATAGTCGGAGGCGATGGTCGCCTTGAAGGCATCGTAACGCTGCTTGGTGACGAAGAAATCGGCGGCATGGAACACGAGCCCGATATCGCCCTCCCCGTTCAGCGCCTTGGCCATCAGGTGCGCAGAGGCCACGCCATTGCCATAGTTGTCGGCAGATACGACCGACACATAGTCCTTGCCGGCTTCAAAGCCTGTCGGCACATTGTCCATGAAGACGAGTTTGGTGCCAGCCTCTGCGGCTGCCTTGTAAGCCGCGGCCGTCGCTGTCGGATCCGTCGGGATCGAGACGATGACATTTGGCTTCTGCGCCATGATGGTCTCAAGGTCGGAGACCTGTTTTTCCGGCTTGAAGCCGGCATCGGTCACCGCAAGCACCTTGATGCCCATCGCGGCGAATTGGGCCTGAAGGCCGTTGATCTGGGCGCGTGACCAGTCGTTGCCACCGTAGTGCATGACGATCGCGGCCGTCGCATTCATGGCCTTGATCTTCGCCAGCTCCTCGTCGGACAGAGTAACATCGGCGGCTGGCGAGGGATCTTCGCCCGACGGTCCCTTGGACAGGACCGTCTGCTGGAGCGCGGCCAGGGCGCTGTCAGGATCGGCGAAGGCCGGCGCTGCATAGGTGCAGGCAAGCGCCAACACGGCGGCAGTGCCCAACAGGGTTCTTCTCTTCATCATCACTTTCTCCTCCCGAAAGTGGGGCATGCGCCCCGGTCGCGGCCGTCAGGCCGATTTGAGATAGGTCATGCTCGCCTTCGCACCTTCGAGTGGGTCAGACCACGAATCGAGCTCCGTGCAGACCCAGCCATCGAAGCCAACCTCCCGAAGGGCCGCGATGATGTCGTCCGTCGGCACGTCGCCGCGGTCGATCGGTGTGAAGGCGAATGGCTCCTTCTGGAACCCCTTGAGATGGACATAGGAGATGCGTGCCGCATGCTCGCGAATGAGCGCGGCAGGATCCCCGCCGGCAGCGGCGAGATGGGCCGTGTCCGGGCAGAAATGAATGCCGGTGAGTGCAAAGATCTTGCGCACCTCAGCCGGCCCCTCGACGATGGTCGAAAGATGCGGGTGGTAGTGGGCGGTGAGGCCGCGTGCCTCGGCGATTTCCTTCACACGGTCAAGTGCGGCTGCCAGCTTGTGATAGTCAGCCTCGCGGATACCGTCGAAGCGCTTGGCGCCACCACCGACGACCAGATGCGGAGCACCAAGCTCGGCAGCACGATCCGCCGCACGGGTCACCCGGGCCAGCTCCTCCGGCAGGATATCGTCGAAGATGAAGTTGCCGCCGGCATAGGTTGCCACGAGCGTCAGCCCGTTGTCGGCAAGCAGAGCCCGCATCTCGTCCACGCCGAAATCGAGAAGGTTGCCGTCGAAGAGCTCGACGCCCTCATAACCCGCCGACGCGATGTCGGCAAAGGCGCGACGCATGTCGCCAAAGGTGCGGTAGGCGAGATTGGTGATTGACGTGACGCCGACTGCGTCTCCGCCAAGACTGCCCCAGCAATTCGCATGATAGGCGAGCTTGAAGTTCGACATCGGCGCCTCCTCCCAGTGACCGTGTTGATGTGCGAGCTACCTTACGTCCATAAAAAGTGCATGTCAATTATTTACCTGCACAACTAAGCATACTTTTGCTGATTTAATGCAAAAGATCGATGTTGCCAGTCGGAAGCCTCCGCTTTAAGAAGGATGGAGAGGGCGAATCCGCCGGAAGGAAGAAGTCATGCCGACGACGGCAACCGCGGCAAATGACGCCGCTCCCCGCCGCAAAGGCCGGCCCCGCGTCACCGAGACCGCGGCGCCGAGCCTTGTCGAAATTCTCAATCTGGTGCGGACAGAACAGGCCACCACACGCCAGGAAATCGAGCGGCAGAGTGAACTCGGCCGCGCGGTCGTCGCAGACCGCTTGGGTACGCTCGGCGAACTCGGTCTGGTCGACGAAAGCGAACTTGCGACCGCATCCGGTGGGCGGGCGCCGCGCCTTGTGCGATTTGCCACAGATCGTGGCCGCATCCTCGTTGCCACGCTCGACCAAACCGCGCTCGGCGTCGGGATTGCCGATCTCGGCGGCTCCCTGCTCATGGAGCATCACGAGGCGACCGAGCTCAGCCAACCTGTGTCCGCCCTCGCCGATCGTCTGGTCACGCTTTTTCGCTGGATCCTGGAACGGCATTCGGACATCCAGCTCTACGGCATCTCCATCTCGGTTCCAGGCGCCGTCTCCGACGGTGCCGAGACGCTGTTCCAACGCGCCACTCCCGGCGTTCTGCCGGGCTGGGAGAGCTTCCCGCTTGTCGAGACACTCGTTGCGGCCTTCGATGCGCCCGTCTGGCTCCGTTCCAGCGTCGAGACCATGACGATGGGCGAACTGCATGCCGGAGCCGGGCGCAATCAGCGCACCATGATGTTCGTCAAGGTCGGCAAACGCATCGGGGCCGGGCTGGCAAGCGACGGAATTCTCTTTCGTGGCGCGCAGGGGGCCGTCGGCCTCATCGGTTCTGTTCCGGTCACCGTCGGCGAAAGGACAGGCACTCTTGAGGCGATGGCGGGATCGGATCGCATCGCCCAGGATGGTAGGCTTGCGGCAGAGAACGGCACCAGCCCGGTTCTCGCCGATCTCGTTCGGCGTGGCGCCGACATCACGGCACTGGAAGTCGCCCAGGCCGCCCAGATGGGCGATGCCGCCGCCATCGATATCCTGGCCCAGAGCGGCCGGCTGATCGGCCAAGTGGTTGCGACGCTCGCCAACATGCTGAACCCCGCGCTCATCGTGCTGTCCGGCTCGATCGCGCAGACCAATGACATTCTTCTCGCCTCCGCACGGGAGGCCATCTACGGTGCCTGCCACCCCCTCGTCAGCCGCGACATGCAGATCATCCGCTCCCAGATGGGCAGCTCTTCCGGTCTTGTCGGGGCCGCAATCGTTGCGTCCGAAGGGCTATTTGCACCATCGATGCTGAAAGACTGGATCATGGCCGGGCAGCCTCAGGCGCATCCGCTTTTCCAGGAGATGAAAAAAGAAATTGCCCGGCGAAAGGTCATCGAGGGGGATATTGTCCGGCCGCCGGATATGTGAGGAGGATTGAATGACGATTGCGGGTCTCGGCCCTCATGGGGAGCGGGCATCGGCGCCCGAGCGGGTTTTGCTGCTGCCGGAGGACATGGAGCGGGCGCGGGCCAGTGGCTTGCGGGTCGCGGTCGTGCTGCACACGCTCGAAAGCGACTGGGCCAAACAGCAGCTTTCCGGCATTATTGGCATGCTCGGCAATTGCGGGGTCGCGGTCATTGACGTGATCGATTGCGCCTTCACGCCGGAGGTCCAGATCGAGGCGCTAGGGCGACTGATCGAGGAAGCCCCGGATGCAATCATATCCCTGCCCGTCGCCAATTCGAAAGTGGCAGCGGCGCATGCGCGCGTGTCTGCGGCCGGCATAAAGCTCATCCTGCTCGACAACGCACCGACCGGGCTTCTTCCGGGAAAGGACTACATCTCCCTCGTCTCGGCGGACAATTTCGGCCTCGGCAAGATCGCCGCGGAAGGCTTGTCGCCGCATCTGCCTGATGGCGCGGAGGTCGGCGTCCTCGGCTATGACGCCGATTTCTTCGCGACCAACGAGCGGGAAATCGCCTTTGTCAAATGGATGCAGGTCAACCGTCCGGACGTGTCTCTGCGCGTCCAGCGGTTTCCATCCCTGTCGGCAGTTGCCGCAACCACGCGCGCTCTTGCCGAAGCCCATCCGGATCTCGCCGGCCTCTTTGTCGTCTGGGACACGCCGGCAATGATGGCCGCCGGCGTTCTCAAAACGCTCGGGCGCAAGATTCCGATGACGACCGTGGATCTCGGCAATGCGGCGGCGATTGGGCTTGCTGCCAACGACCCCCTCGTCGCAATTGCCGCCCAGCAGCCGTTCCGCCAGGGTGAGACCGCTGCATCCATCACCGTCACCGCACTGCTCGGCAGGCCCGCCCCCGACTGGGTGGCACTTCCCGGACTTGCGGTCACCGCAAGCAATGTGGTGGAGTGTTTCCAGACCGTGTGGCGGGCGCCCGCCCCCCAAGAAGTTCTCCGAAGGCTCAGGCTCGTCGGCCTGAAGACTTCCGGCCAATAGCCTTCTTGAGGGCTAAAGCGCTTTCGAACTTGTAGTTTCTGCGAAACCACCAATATGTAAGCAATGTCGAATGCTTTGCGCATCGCACGTGGCCGCTTCGGGAGAGTGGCACTGCTGGATATGGATCGGCCCCTGGTACGGCACGCGCACCCGCATTGCCATGTGCTGTTGAAGGTCGAGGGCGCCGACACGCAGTTTTCGGTGCGCGACAAACTCGTGCCGCTCACCGACGAAAGCGCTGTTCTCATCAATGCCTGGGAACCGCATGCCTATGCGCATGACCAGGCGCGACCGAAGACTGTGATCCTTGCGCTCTACATCGAGCCGCAATGGCTCGGTCATTTCCGCCCGAACTGGGCGGCGAGCCACGCGCCCGATTTCTTCGCTTCCAATGTCGGCTCGATCACCCCGGACATCCGCTGGCGTACACGCACTCTTGCAGAGGCCATGGTGCAGGAGCCGAACAGTGCCGACATGCACGAAGTGCTTCTCGGCGAACTGATGGTCGCCGTCATCGAGCGCTTCGCCGACTGGCGGGCCGTGCCGAACTCGATCCGCGATCTCGCATCACGCCCGCTGCTCGACTTTCGTATCCGCAAGGCCGTCGAGCGTATGAAGGCGACGCCTGGCGAGATCGCCGATCTCGATCTTCTCGCGACCGATATCGGCCTGTCGCGAGCGCATTTCTTCCGGCTGTTCGAGACCTCGATGGGTGTGACGCCCCGGGTCTTCCTCAATGTGCAGCGCCTGGAACGGGCGGTGTCCTCCGTTGCCGATGGAACCGAGAGCTTCGCGGCGATCGGCGACCAGCTCGGCTTTTCCGTGCCGGCTCATTTTTCGCGCTTCTTCCATGATCATGCCGGCTCCTCGCCGAGCATCTTCCGCACGGTCAGCCGGCTCTCTGCTGACGATTTTGAGACTCCTCGGTAAGGTCTGATACGCGGCGGTATCGCCCGATTGTGTCCCCTCCTTCACCTTCTCCCCAGGGCACCCCGACACAAACGGGTGCGGGAGGAGCACATGAAGAGCTTGGAGACACCGGGCGGCCTGATCGGCCGGACCGTGGAACGTGTCGAGGATGCCGGACTTTTGACCGGCCGCGGCCGCTACATCGACGACCTGCCCGTCCGGCGCGACACCGCCCATCTGGCAATCCTGCGCTCGCCGCATGGCCATGCCGAAATCCGTGCGATCAATACGACTGCTGCCCGGGCACTGCCCGGCGTCTCCGCTGTGCTGACCGGGGACGATGTTGCGCGGCTCACCCGCAGCATGACCGTGGGGGTCAAGGCGAATGTCGAATGCTGGCCGATCGCCCGGGACCGGGTACGCTATGTCGGCGAACCCGTGGCCCTCGTCGTTGCCGAGAACCGCTATGTTGCAGAGGATGCGCTCGATCTGATCGAGGTCGAGTACGAGACCCTGGCCGCCATTGTTGATCCCGAGAAGGCACTCGCAACAGACGCACCGGTCTTGCATCCGTCGCTCGGCACCAACCTCATCAACGAGCGCAGCTTTCGTTACGGGGACCCTGAAGCAGCGCTTGCGACTGCCGACCACCGCATTTCCATCCGTATAGCCTATCCCCGCAATTCCTGCACGCCGATCGAGACCTACGGTGTCATCGCTGAATACGATCCCGGAGAGGACGCCTATGACGTCACGGCGAATTTTCAGGGACCGTTCTCGATCCATGCCGTGATTTCCCGCGCGCTGAACGTACCCGGCAACCGCATGCGGCTGCGCACGCCGCCCGATTCCGGCGGCTCCTTCGGCATCAAGCAGGGCGTCTTTCCCTACGTCATCCTCGCCGCCGTCGCCGCCCGCGTTGCAGGACGGCCGGTGAAATGGATCGAGGACCGGCTCGAACACCTGACGGCCTCCGTTTCGGCGACCAACCGCGTGACGACGCTCGAGGCAGCCGTTGCCGCCGACGGCCGCATCACAGCACTCTGTTGGGATCAACTGGAGGATTGCGGCGCCCATCTCCGCGCTCCGGAGCCGGCGACCCTCTATCGCATGCATGGCAACATGACCGGAGCCTATGCAATCGAAAACGTCGCCATCCGCAACCGCGTCGTGCTGACCAACAAGACGCCGACCGGGCTCAATCGCGGCTTCGGCGGACCGCAGGTCTACTTCGCGCTCGAACGGCTCGTCCACAAAATCGCCGACGAACTTGGCCTCGACAGGCTTCAAGTCATCCGCCGCAACCTCGTGCCGGCCGACGCCTTTCCCTATCGCACAGCGACCGGCGGGCTTTTGGATTCGGGCGACTATCAAACCGCAATCGACCGCGCCTGTGCCGAAGGCGGCCTGGAGGCTCTGAGGCTGCGAAGGGATCAAGCGCGTGCCGAAGGGCGCCTCTACGGCATCGGTTATGCGACGGTTGTCGAGCCGAGCGTCTCTAACATGGGCTATATCACGACGGTCCTCACGCCGGAGGAACGGGCAAAGGCGGGTCCGAAGAACGGCGCCCAGTCCGTTGCCACGGTGGCCATCGATCCACTCGGCTCCGTCACCGTCAAGGTTGCGTCAGTACCGCAGGGCCAGGGCCATCGCACTGTTCTGGCGCAGGTGGTCGCCGAGCGGCTCGGCCTTCCCCTGGAGACCGTGCGCGTCAACACCGAACTCGACACGGCGCGCGACGCCTGGTCGATCGCGTCCGGCAATTACGCAAGCCGGTTTGCCGCTGCCGTCGCCGGTGCCGCGGCCCTTGCCGCCGACCGTATCAGGGACCGTCTCGCAGCAATCGCCGCCAGCCAACTCAATGTCACGGCAGATCGCATAGACTTCAGGGCTGGAAAGCTCTTCGATCGCGACAATCCGAAAAATGCCATCTCCTTCGGACGTGTCGCGGCTGCAAGCCACTGGGCGCCCGGCACCCTGCCGGACGGAACCGGCCAGACGATCACCGAGACGGTTTTCTGGACGCCGGCGCAACTCGAGGCGCCGACCGCTGCTGACGGGATCAACTCGTCGCTTTGCCATGGCTTCATCTTCGACATATGCGGCGTGGAAATCGACCGGGCGACCGGCCAGGTCCGCATCGACCGCTACGTGACGATGCACGACTGCGGCCGCATCCTGCATCCCGGCATGGTCGACGGCCAGGTCCGCGGCGGCTTCGCCCAGGCTATAGGCGCAGCACTCTACGAAGAATATGCCTATGGCGGCGACGGCAGTTTCCTGACCGGCACGCTCGCCGACTACCTCATCCCGACCGTCATGGAGACGCCGGAGCCGCTGATCCTCCATCACGAGACGCCATCGCCCTTCACGCCGCTTGGCGCAAAGGGCGTCGGCGAGGGCAATTGCATGTCGACGCCGGTCTGCATCGCCAATGCTGTCGCAGATGCGCTCGGGGTCGAGGACATCCGGCTGCCGCTCTCACCGAGCCGGGTCAGCGAGTGGCTCTATGGCGAGGAGCGCGCGCCGTCGAAACCTCAGGATTCGATCCCCGTTGCCACCGGCGCTTCGGGCGAACGGTTGCTGACGGGCTCGGGCTCGGCCGAAGTCGTCGCCACCCGCGAGTCCGTCTGGACCATGCTGCTCGACCCGAACACGCTGAAGGCCATCATTCCCGGCGCACACGAGGTCCGAAAGGTCTCCGACACGCATTTTCGCGCCGAGGTCACGCTCGGCATCGGTCCAGTCAAGGGCCGATACCGCGCCGACATACGCCTTTCCGACATGCTTGCGCCGGAAGCGGTCACGCTGTCCGGCGGCACCGAGGGCGCACTCGGGTCCGGCCGCGGCACGGGCCGTGTCACGCTGACGGAAACGGCGACTGGCACCCGAATAGACTATCGATATGAGGCCGCGATCGGCGGCAAGGTCGCCTCTGTGGGCGGCCGACTTCTCGACGGCGCGGCGCGCGTGGTGATCGGACAGTTCTTCCAGGCGCTCGCCCGTCATGCCGGCGGCGGAGGGCCTCCCAGCGCCGCCGCCGGCTTCATCCAACGGCTTTCGAGCCTTTTCAGGAGGCGCAAATGAAGCCCGCATCCTTCGATTTCCTGTGCCCGGACACGCTGGAGGAAGCGCTTGCCGCGCTCGCCGAGGGCGGCGGTGAGGCTCGCGTCATCGCCGGCGGGCAGTCGCTGGTACCTATGCTCAATATGCGGCTCGCCCGTCCCGCCCTGCTGGTCGATATCATGCGGCTCGAGGCCCTGCGCCGGATCGAAACGTCGGGCGACGAGATCACCGTCGGCGCCGGCGTGCGGCAGGCCGAACTGGAAGCCTGGGCAAACCTTTCGCGCGACCTGCCGCTGCTGGCGGCCGCCTTCCCCTGGCTCGGCCATGTGCAGACCCGGGCGCGCGGCACGGTCTGCGGCTCTGTCGCCCATGCCGACCCGAGCGCCGAACTGCCGCTTTCTCTGGTGACGCTTGGCGGTGCCGTGAGCCTGCGCAGCCGCAAGCAGAAGCGCAAGGTCAAGGCGGACGACTTCTTCATCGGCATGATGGCGACCGATCTCGCCGAGGGCGAGATGATCGAGGCCGTGCATTTCCCGAAAGCCCGGCCCGGCAACGGTTATGCCTTCCGTGAGATTGGCCGGAGGCATGGCGATTTTGCCATCGTCGCCTGCGCTGCCGTCGCCGACGATAAGGGACTGCGGCTCGGCATTGCCGGCGTCGATGACCGCCCGCGCGTCTTCGCGCTGCCAGCGCTCGACGACGACCAGTTCGACGATGCCCTCAACGATATCGCCTGGTCGCTGAACGCCCGCGACGACATTCACGCCAGCGCCCGCTACCGGCGCGAACTGGTCCGCAATCTCGGTCGCGAAACCCTCAAGGAGGCAAGCCGATGCCGCGCATGAACGCTGCTAAGAGGCATGTGGTCGATTTCACGCTAAACGGCCAGAAAGTCCGCGCAGAGGCGGAAAACCGCATGCTGCTCTCGGACCTGCTGCGCCACGAAGTCGGGCTGACCGGCACCCATGTCGGTTGCGAGCACGGCGTCTGCGGCGCCTGCACCGTGCAGATCGACGGAAAGCCGGCGCGGGCCTGCCTGACGCTCGCACAGCAGGTGCGCGGCAGCGATGTGCGGACCGTGGAAGCGCTGGCTCCCGGCCCGGCCGAGCTTTCTCCGCTTCAGGCAGCCTTTCGCCGCCATCACGGCCTGCAATGCGGCTTCTGCACGCCCGGCATCCTGATGTCGCTCGACGCGCTCTTGCGCGAGCAGCCGGACGCCGGCCGGGAAGAGATACGCGAACACCTCTCCGGCCATCTCTGCCGGTGCACGGGCTACGCGACCATCGTCGAGGCGGCGCTCGCCGCCGCGGAGGAACAACGGAAGGAGGAGACACCCAATGCTTGATCTAGGAACGAGCTTCCTCGCGAGCGTGGAGCGCGACCCGGACGCGCTTGCGATCGTCGATGGGGAGATGCGACTGAGCTATCTCCAATGGTACGACAAGGTTTCAGCACTTGCCGCAGCCCTTCGCGGGACCGGCCTGAAGCGCGGAGACCATGTGCTCACCGCCATGCAGAACCGCTGGGAGAACGCGTCGCTGCACTGGGCCTGCCAGTTTCTTGGCCTGGTCGTCACCCCGCTCAATTGGCGGGCGAAGGCAGATGAAATCGATTTTGGCATCGAGGATGCCGGCGCGAAGGCCGTGTTCTACGAGGCGTCGACGGAAGAGGCCGTGCGCCTTTCGCGGCTCGCGCAGGCCTTGCCGCAATTCTCGGCCGAGGCACTCGCCGATATCATGAGAGGCAAGGCCCCCGATGTGGTGCCTGTCGCCGACGCTGCAGACTGGTCGCTGATGCTCTACACGTCAGGCACGACCTCGAAACCAAAGGGCGTGCCACGCCGTCACCGCGCCGAACGCGCCGGCGCCGTCGCCCATGTGGCGCAGAACCTCTACCGGCATGGGGAGCGCACGCTCGGTGTCATGCCGCTCTACCACACGATGGGCGTGCGCTCCCTGATCGCATCCTCGCTGATCGGCGGCACCTTCGTCTGCCTGCCGCGCTTCGACGTGGCGAAGGCGCTCGACCTGATCGAAGAGGAGAAGATCACCAATCTATACCTCGTGCCGACGCTGTACCACGACCTCGTGCATCACGAGGCTTTTTCGACCGAGCGCGTCGCCTCGGTCACCAAGCTCGGCTATGCCGGCGCCTCGATGACCGACGGATTGCTGAAGCGGCTGGACCAGACCTTCCGGCCGGAGCTCTTCGTCAACCACTATGGTTCGTCGGAAATCTACACCTTCACGATCGAGCAGACGGCGACCGCAAAACCCGGCTCCGCCGGCCGCGCCGGCATCAACCAGACGATAAGGGTCGTGAAGCTCGGCAGCCGCAATCCGGACGAACGGGCGGAAGTCGGCGAGGAAGGCGAGATCATCGCCCTGATGAAGAGCGACGAGGCCTTCGAGGGCTACTGGAAGCGGCCCGACGCGGACGCCAAGGCACTTCACGGCGGCTGGTACTTCACCGGCGACACAGGCTTCGTCGATCGGGACGGTGATCTCTTCGTCACCGGCCGGGCCGACGACATGATCATCACCGGCGGCGAGAACGTGTCGCCGGTCGAGGTGGAAAGCTGCCTGTCGCTGCATGAGGGCGTCGCCGAAGTCGCCGTCGTCGGCCTGCCCGACGAACGTTGGGGCAAGATCGTCGTCGCCTTCGTCAAGCGGCGGGGGGATGTCACGGCCGAGGATCTCGACCGCCATTGCCGCGATTCCGGTCTTGCCAATTTCCGCCGCCCGCGTCGCTTCGTCTTCGTCGAAGCGATCCCGAAATCCCCTGTCGGCAAGCTGCTACGCCGCCTTCTGGTGGCTGGCGAATACACCGAGGAACGCATTCCCGAACACCAGTGAGCGGCCAGAACGCCACAAGACCCATGAAAGGACATTCCATGCCCGAACACGCCACATTCCAGGACCCGCGTCTTGCCGAACTCGACGGCTTCACAGTCACGATCGATGCGGCCCGCCAGCGCGCCGACATCACGCTCGACCGTCCGCCTTACAACGTCGTCTCCATGCTGGCCCGTGACCAGTTGCGCCTCGTTTTCGAGGCCCTCGACGAGGACGATCGCGTGCGCATCATCGTCGTTGCCGGCAAGGGCGAGCACTTCTCGTCCGGCGGCAACATCAAGGGCTTCCTCGAGGCGAGCCCGGAGCATGTTTCGCACCTCGCCTGGAACATCGCGGCACCCACGCGCTGTTCGAAGCCGGTCATCGCCGCCAATCGCGGCTTTTGCTTCGGCGTCGGCTTCGAACTGTCGCTTGCCTGCGACTTCCGCATCGCGACCGAGACCACGCGCTACGCGCTGCCCGAGCAGAAGCTCGGCCAGATCCCGGGCTCCGGCGGCTCGGCCCGCCTCCAGAAGATGGTCGGCGTCACCCGCACCAAGAACATCGTGATGCGCTCGAAGCGGGTCACCGGCCAGGAGGCCTACGACTGGGGCATCGCCTCGGAGATCGTTGCGGATGGCGATCTGGAAAAGGCCGTCGATGCGCTGGTCGAGGAACTGATCGGCTTCTCGCCGCTCGCCCAGCGCACGGCAAAGAAGCTCCTGAACGATACCGACGACGCTCCGCTTTCAACTGCCATCGAGCTCGAGGGCCATTGCTACAGCCGGCTTCGCACATCGGAGGATTTCCGCGAAGGCGTGCTCGCCTTTCACGAAAAGCGCGCACCGGCCTTCGTCGGACGCTAACCACTGGCCGGGCGGGAACCCGGCTTCATTTTCCAGGAGGAGGAAGCGGCCTCGTATCCGCTTCGGGAGGATTGAGAATGGATACCACACAGCAGACGACACAGGAAAAGCGCCTTGTCGAACGGGGACCCGGCATTGCGTCGGGTCTGCGCGACCTGCCGAAACATCTTGGCATCAAGACGATGAGCGCCGGACTTGTCGCCGCCATCTTCGGCTGCTCCGGCCCGGCCCTCATCGTCATCGGCGCGGCCGAGGCAGGCCAACTGACCAACGGCCAGACCGTCGCCTGGCTCTTTGCGATCTACGTGCTCGGCGGGATCATCAGCCTGCTGCTCGCGCTCCACTACAAGCAGCCGGTCAACGGCGCCTACTCTATCCCGGGTGCAGCCCTCGTTGCCGGCTCGCTTGCGACCATTCCCTTCAACGAAGCCGTCGGCGCATTTATCCTGGCGGGCCTGCTGGTGCTATTGCTCGGGGTTACCGGGCTCATCGGCAAGGTGATGCGCTGGCTGCCGATGCCGATCGTCATGGCGATGATCGCGGGTGCATTGATCCGCTTTGCGACAGGCGCCGTCAATGCACTCGGCACGGCACCGTTGATCGCGGGTGCTGCAATCCTGGCCTTCTTCGTCTCGATGCGGCTGACCAAGACGATCCCGCCAGTGCTGGCCGCTCTCGTCGCCGGCCTGATCGCGGCCTTTGCGACCGGTGCGGTCGGAGGCGGGGCGGCCAACATCGCCTTCGCCGCACCGGAATTCACGATGCCGGTGTTTTCCATCGATGCCTTCTTCGCAATCGCCATCCCGCTCGCCCTTCTCGTGATCGGCGCCGAGAACGCGCAGGCGACCGGGGTGCTGATGGCCGAAGGCTACAAGCCGCCGGTCAACGCGATGACGATCATTTCCGGCATCGGCGGCGTTGCGGCCGGCATCCTCGGCGGCCACAATGCCAATATCGCCGGTCCGATGACGGCGATATGCTCCTCCGAACAGGCCGGTGAAAACAAGGAAGGGCGCTATGCCGCGACGGTCGTCAACGGCCTACTCTTTGCCGCCTTCGGCCTCATCGCGGGTGCAGCCGTTCCGATCGTGCTCAGCCTGCCATCCGCTCTCATCGGCACGGTCGCCGGCCTCGCCATGATCGGCGTGCTGCTGTCGGCCTTTCAAAACGCCTTCGGCAAGTCGCTTGGCAATCAGACCGGCGCCTTCGTCGCACTCGCCGTCGCCATGTCGAACGTCACGCTCCTCGGCATCAGCGCCCCCTTCTGGGCCCTGGTCGCCGGCGTGATCGTCTCGGCCCTTGTCGAAGCCGGAAACCTCGGGGAGAAACAGGCCGCGTAAGCGCGGGTTACCGCCATAGATGCCTGCGTCCAAGTCGCCCCCCATTGCTTTTCTGTAGTCCAGCATGGGGGGCGCATCGCTGCCCTCGATCGTCTGAAAGCAGAGCGGCAGACGCTAGAGAAGGAGATAGCGGACTTCACCGAAGACGGCTCTGGTTAGTCGCCAAGATCGATGAAAATACATCGGCGCGACAAACCAGAGAGACCGACATGCACTTCCCTCATTGGAGTCTTGTAAAATCTCAGCCGCAGTCGGCACGGCATTGGCAGCCTNTGTT
>NZ_AHZC01000001.1 GCF_000247475.1 Rhizobium sp. PDO1-076
GATGCAGCTAAAATTGCTCCCCTCTCCACATTAAGACGCCCTTGTAAAACTGGATCAGCCACAGCGCTTATACAGTGATCAAGTACATCCGCAGCGTTAATGTTCGGAAACGGAATTTGCCGCATTTACATCTACTCAATCAACTGAGAGGGCAGGTGGAATGGAGGACAGGGCACGGGCGAGTGTGCGACCTTCTGCACCCAGTTGGCCATTGAACAGTTTTAGAATGCTCTCGTAGGGAAGCTGCTGGTCGACAGCTGTTGCGACCATTTTGTGAAAGCCAGAGTTCGTCACTTCAAGATTGAAAACTTGCCGCGTGAGTACGCCAACGTTTTCCCCGAACGTTTCAATCTCCGGCCTGTCCGCTCGGATCGAGAGACCGGACCGGTTCACCACCCAGACACAGGAGGCAGGAACTTCTTGCAATACGACTGGTGAGTGCGTCGCAATTATAGCGACACCATTCCGGTTTGTTAGCAAGTCGGACAACGCTCGGATAAATGCTGATATTAGAGGAGGATGAAGGTGTGCCTCTGGCTCATCCAGCAGAACCAAAGACTGCTCTTCAACGTCAGCGACCAGGCGACTAATGGCAAGTAGGACAACGCTATGTCCAGAACTGAGGTGATCGAAGATATAACGAGCCTTCGCCTCCCACTCGGCGTCAGCTGCTGATGCAATATCGGTGATGTTTGCCTCAGCAAATAGTGGGTCTGCTTCAAGGGTAAGCAGAGCGTTCGCCCACCTATTGCGCCGGGCGCCTACCCGGCAATCCCTAACACTCTCTACAAATTCGTGGGCCAGATCAGACCGTGTTTTTGTTAAGAAATCAGGAAGTGTCTTTTCAGCGCCTGGTTTCCCCAAAATCTCGTTCTGAGCTTGAAAGAATGAGGCTTCATCGTCCGTGAGAAAACGGAGCAGACCTATATAGGAATATCGAAATTTCACGGCTCCAGACTTTTTGACGAGCGGACCGTTTGTATCAAAGGCGCTAAATGACACTGTGACCAAGCCGGCGAACCCGTGCCGATCACCATCCATCAGGCGCTCAAGTGAATGGTTCTCGAACCTTCCTACCTCACCTCCAGTCTTTGAATTCAAGCCAAGAAAGCTTCTAGCCAATAAGTCAAATAATCTTGTCTTTCCAACGCCGTTACGGCCAATCAAAACGTGAACATTGGAAGGTGGCATTGACGCCGGAACCACATCAAAGGAAAGCAATGGAGTCGGCAAACGCGGGTCTTGGGCTGGTAGTTGGTAGGAAAACTTGTATTCCGTCAGCGTTGCGCTACCCCTCGCCAAATCATGCAGCCTCCCAAGAAGGCGAGCAGGCTCCAGTTCTCGCATGAGTGACCGAGACATAACCGGTTCATTGTAGTATCGTTCATAACGGCCTGTCGATAGGGCGCAATCTTTCAAAGCGGATAATATCGCGATACGAGTATCATCACCCAGCGTAGCTAATGTCTCGTAGTAGTTTTCTGTCTGACCAACTGAGAAATATTCGTCACCAAGCTCATGAAATATCTTGGGAATGAAGTTACTGGTAACCCCATCCTTCGGACTCATTCCCTCTCGCGCGATCTTAACAGAGCCGACATCGATGCGGGTTCCATCTTTAAGAAGTATAGCGAGATAATACTGCGTTACCCACTCAAACCAGTCATTCCAGCGGTCCTCGATCAGTATGACCTCGTCTTTGCCTTCGGGAGAAGCGTCAGGTCCAACAATCCGAAATTTTATAGGTTGAGTAATCAATTCTCACTCCCGGCTTAGTTGACAAAGTCCCTAGCATCATAGTCCGGAAGGGGCCAGCGTTTTGTTCCATGCTGCCGCACCGATGCAAGTGGTGGGCGGTGATGAATTTTGAGTGCGTGCGAAGCGGTATCTTGAAGGCTTGAAACATGCATTGCCTCTGCTACAGTAAACTGCTACATAGCTCCCCGCAGGTTTAAACTTAAGTCATTGAAAACATTGTGCCTAACGTCTCTCCTAGACGCCGGCATGGGGCACCACATTACCTTCCAGATCTTGTTTTGCTGATCGTTGTGAATATTTCCCCGCGCTCTGAACAAGGTGCGGGTGTGCGGCCACGTCGACCCGCCTGCACCACGGCCACGGTTTTGCTGTGACGGCTGCGCCAGCTCGTGATTTTCTGTCGCTTGGGCAAAAGGCGAAAAATCAGCTGCCTAATTCCGGGCCGGGTGCCGATTGTTGCAAATTTGCCGACACTCCCCTTAAAGATGATTAATCTAGTCATATTTTGTTGCCCGTCGGAAACTCCGTTTATATACCGGCGCTTAGCGCGGCAGGCCGCCCATCGATACGGGTTCACTGCTTCCCCATATCCGTGATCTCTCCCAGGTCACTTTCCGAAATTCCTCGCCTCCCGAAAAGGATCGCGCCATGACATTTTCTCTCAATCAGCTCCGTCCGCATGGTCATCTTCTGAGCTCCACCATACTGGCGGGTGCCATGGCTGTTGCATTCATGCCGGTTGCGGCTCTTGCGCAGGACCAGGCGGATGGCACAACGCAGCTTGCGCCGATCGTCGTCAATGGGGCGAGCACAGACACTGCCAGCGAGGACAACAATACCGTCGTTCCCAAGCGCTCCTCGTCCGCATTGAAAACCGACACGCCGCTCGTCGAGACGCCGCGCTCGGTTTCCGTCGTGACCCGCCAGGAGATGGAACAGCGCGCGGTCACCGACATGATCCAGGCAACGCGCTACAGTTCCGGCGTGACCACCGGTGCGTTTGGCTACGATCCACGTTTCGACCAGATCTATATCCGCGGCATCGAAACGACGACCGCCGGCGACTTCCGTGACGGTCTGCGCCAGCCGATCATGACCTATGGCTCGTTCGCGACGGAAGTCTATACGCTGGACCGGATCGAGGTGCTGAAGGGTCCGGTATCGGTGATGTACGGTGCGGCGAGCGCTGCCGGTATCGTCAACCGCATTTCCAAGCTGCCGCAGGAAGAAGCCCATCACGAGGTTGAACTGCAATACGGCACCGTCGGTCGCAAGCAGGCCGCCTTCGACTTTGGCGGCCCGATCAATGACGAATTGTTCTACCGTATGGTCGGCGTCGCCCGCGAAGGCGAAGGCAGCTATGACATCGCCGACGATCGCTATCTCCTGCAGCCGTCGTTTACCTGGAAGCCGAGCGATGACACGACATTCACCGTCTACGGCCTGGCGCAGAAGGGCGAGACAGGCGCGAGCGCCTGGAGCTACCTGGAGGGCGATGACGTCTTCCTCTATACCGACCCGGACTTCAACAGCCAGAAGGTCGAGCAGTATCAACTTGGCTATCAGCTCGAGCATGAGTTCGACAACGGCCTGACCTTCCGCCAGAACGCCCGCGTCGGCGATGTCGATCTCACAGCGCACTACCTCAACCGAGTCCTCGTCAATGCCGATGGCACGTGGCCGACGACTTCGGTGACGGACGACATGCGCACCTACCAGATCGATAACCAGTTCGAAGGCCAGTTCGATACCGGCAGCATTGCCCACACACTGCTCACGGGTCTCGACTACACCTATGTCACCTCGGATTTTGCCATGGGCAGCGGCAGCGTGGCTGCGGGCGCGCCCGGCTCCAGCGTGGCGATCCCGGCGCTCACGACCTTTAGCGGCAGCGACCTCAGCCAGACCGGCATATACGCCCAGGACCAGATGGAATTTGGCAACTGGCGCGCCGTGGGCGGTCTCCGTTATGACTGGGCGCATCAGGAATCGACCGACAAGGTTGCTGGAACCACTGATGTGAAGGATGACGGCGTCCTCTCCGGCCAGGTGGGGCTGCTCTACCTCTTCGACAATGGCATCGCGCCCTATGTCAGCTACGGCACATCCTTCGTGCCGTCCACGAACCTGTCCGTTACCGGTGAGGTGCTTGACCCGACGAAGGGCCGGCAGATTGAGGCAGGCGTCAAGTATCAGCCGGACGGCGAGAGCTTCTCGTTGAACGCCGCCGTCTACCAGCTGGTGGAAACCGGCAAGCCGCAATATGCCGGCTATTCGAGCTTCTATTATTATGAGAACTCGGGTGAGAACACCTATACGGGCTTTGAACTCGAAGGACGCAACGAATTCGACAATGGCATCAGCCTGGTCGCGGCCTATACCTACGCGCATGCCGAAATCACCGACAATATCGATCCGACGCTGATCGGCAATGCGCCTTCCACGGCTCCGCGTCATGTCGCATCGCTGTGGGTGAACTATGCTGTTCCGGATGACTCCGTTCTGGCGGGCCTCAGTGTCGGTGCCGGCATCCGTGCCACGAGCGATTCCTTCACCAGCGACGCCAACACCGGCAAGAACGCCGGCGCCGCCTATTTCGATGCGGCGCTGTCCTATGACTTCGGCGCAAAGTCACCGGACCTGAAAGGCCTCTCGCTCTCGATCAGCGCGACGAACCTCGCCGACAGGCGCGAAGAGGTCTGCACCGACGGGTATTGCTATACCGGCCAGAGCCGTACGGTTCTCGGCTCGCTGAAATACAAGTGGTAGCCGTCTGAAGCCCGCGTCGGCTTCTGGACAATTGCCGTCCCTTTCCTGTTCCAGCGCTCATGCGAGATGCCGGAACAGGCGTTTCAGGCGCGGCCGATGATGCGGAAACGGGCGAAATCGCCACCTAAAATGTATTGTGGAGCAAGCATGACCGAGAATGCCTATCATTTTCCCGGGACGGTCTATTTCGACATGCAGCCGGCTGCGGGCGGAGAGCCCTATCGGATCTTCCTGTTCACGCCGAAGGGAGAGCCGCCGGCCGAGGGTTGGCCGCTGCTGGTCACGACCGACGGCAATGCAACCTTTCCCTTTGCCGTCGCCAGCCTGGCGACGCAGGCGCCGTACCCGACCGGAACCAATGTCGAGTGGGGTGTTGTCGCGGCGATCGGATATCCCGGCGACGAACCGTACGATGCCCTGCGACGGGCATGGGACCTGGGGCCGCCGCCGATCAAAACCTATCCGCCCTATTTCGAAGGCGGGCCTCCCGTGCGCATCGGCGGCACCGGAGAACTGCTCGACTTCATCGAGAGACAACTGCTTCCGCATCTCGACGGCATCGTGAAGATCGACGCCGGCCGCCGGTCGCTGTTCGGACATTCCTTCGGCGGCCTTTTCACCCTCTACGCTCTCTTCGACCGACCGGGGCTGTTTTCCAACTGGATCGCCGCCAGCCCGACGATCTACTGGGAAGGCAGCGAAATCCTCAACAACGAGGCGCGTCGTGCAGACATGAAGGGCCGCCGGATCTTCCTGCATCTGTCGGCCGGCGTACATGAGGGGGATGCGCTTGCGCCATTCCAGTCCCGCAACCCGGATGCCGGCACTCGTCTCGAGAAGAAGAAGGTCGAGAGGACGGTTGCACTGGCGCAGGAAATGGCGGAGAGGCTGAGCCGCCGTCGCGACGGCATTCGCACGGCGTTCGAGATTTTCCCCGGGCAGACCCACATGTCCGTCCTCGGACCAGCCGTCAATCGCGCCGTGAGCATCGCATTCGAGGTGGTCGGCCGCGACGCCTGACCGATGCCGGGCTGAAGGCTGCCTTCATTCCCGTCGCCGGCCCCGGGCTGGTCGCATGGCTGGACACATTTCTCCGAACCATGATAGTCGCTTGTGCTGCGCGATGGCTGGTCAATTCCAGACATCGCTGCAATTGTTGAATTCAGGCGTTCGTCATGCGGCGCCGCCATTCTCTTGAGAGAGCACGACTATGGCAGACGAGATCAAGGCAGCAGGCAAGATCAAGGCAGGTGGCAAGAAAATTCGTATGGGCCAGGCGGTCCGCCAGGTGACGGTCGATGCCGGGCTGCTGCCGAAGGTGGCCGGCGCGCCGACTTCCAAGGCTGCAGGGGGCAAGGCTGCAGGGGGCAAGGCTGCAGAAGGCAAGGCTGCAGAAGGCAAGGCGCGCGTCAGCGTCGTTTCGCCTGTTACGCCGGCGGTTCTTGCCATGCGCAAGTCGATGAAGCAGCAGTCGGCGAAGGCCAAGGTTGCCAAGGTCACCGCCGCGATCGAGGCCGGCAGCGTGCCGGCGGCGGAAGCCAAGGCGCTGGTGTTGGCCCATCTGGCCAAGATCGCCGGGACTTCGGCCGTTGCCGAAAAACTCTATCGCAGCCAGCATCTCGAGGCCTTCGGCGGCCGCACGCCGGCCCAGCTCGTGCGCGCCGGTGAACTCAGGGCGCTGCTCGTGCATCTGAGCGCCGCCATGCCGGCAACCAAGGCTTAACCGCAGGTCCTTGCCGCCTTTCCGGCTCCTGATCGCGATCCCGTAAGGTGGCTTGCTGTCGCCGTATTCAGGGGGGCAACGTCTGCTTCGCGCCCGCACTGCAACCGCTTGGTGATTGTGCATGTGCGAGATGGATGTTAGCACTTCTGCGATGAACACCTGGAAAAGACGGCATGTTGCTAGAGCCTAGCGCCTCCTTCGAGGCGTTGCAGCGCGATTTTCGCTGGGAGATTCCGGCTGATTTCAACATCGGCCGGGCTGTCTGCGACGACTGGGCCCGGCGCGATCCGCAGCGGATCTGCCTCGAACATTTCAGCCCCGATGGCCGGCATCTGTCGCTGACCTACGGCGCGCTTGCGGCGCAATCGTCGGCTTTTGCCCATGCGCTGGTTTCACTCGGTGTCGAGCCTGGCGATCGGGTGGCGTTGCTCCTGCCGCAATGTTTCGAGACGGTGATCGCCCATCTTGCGATCTACAAGATGGGGGCGATCGCGCTGCCTCTGGCGTTGCTGTTCGGCGAAGAGGCGCTGGAATACCGGCTGAGCAATGCCGGCGCCACGGTCGTGGTGACGAACGCATTCGGACTGTCGCGGCTGGCGCCGATCCGCGCCCGACTGGATGGCCTGCGACATGTCGTGTCGATCGATCCAGCGGATGCGCCGGTGCGGTCATTCGCGACGCTGGTCGAGCAGCATCCGGATAGCTTCGACATCGTCGCCTCCGGCCCGGACGATCCGGCGCTGATGATCTACACGTCGGGCACGACAGGGGCGCCGAAGGGCGCCCTGCATGGTCACCGGGTGCTGGCCGGGCATATGCCGGGTTTCCAGCTGGCGCATGATTTTCCGCCGCAACCCGACGACCGGATGTGGACGCCGTCGGACTGGGCCTGGGCGGGCGGCCTTTTGAATGCGTTGCTGCCTTCGCTGCTGCTTGGCATCCCGGTGGTCTCGTCGCCGGCGCAAAAATTCGATGCGCATATGGCCTTCCGGATCATGGCGGAAATGAAGGTGCGCAATGCCTTCATTCCGCCGACGGCGCTCCGGCTGCTGGCGGCGGTGGAGCAGCCGCGTCAGCACTATGATCTGGTCCTGCGCAGCATCGGTTCGGCCGGTGAATCGCTCGGGCGCGAGACCTATGAATGGGTGAAGACGGCGCTCGGCATCGTGCCGAACGAGTTCTACGGCCAGACCGAGTGCAATTTCGTGTTGTCGTCGGCGGCCCATCTCGGTGTGTCGAAAGCCGGCTTCATCGGCAAGAGCGTGCCCGGGCACCGGGTGGCGATCATCGACGAGGCCGGCCATGAACTGCCGGCGGGCGAGACCGGGCAGGTGGCGATCGCAAGGCCGGATCCGGTGATGTTGCTCGGTTACTGGCAGAACCCGGAGGCGACGTCTGCGAAGTTCGTCGGTGACTGGATGAAGACGGGTGATCTCGGCCGGCAGGACGAAGAGGGCTACGTGCAATTCTTCGGCCGCGACGACGACGTGATCACCTCGTCGGGCTACCGGATCGGACCGGCGGAAATCGAGGATTGCCTGATCAGCCATCCGGCCGTGCGGCTGGCGGCGGTGATTGGCAAGCCGGATGCGCTAAGGACGGAGATCGTCAAGGCTTTCGTCGTGCTGCAGGCGGGTTTTTCCGGCAGCGAGGCGCTGGCGTCAGACGTCCGCGATTGGGTCAAGCATCGGCTGTCGATGCATGAATATCCGCGCGAAGTGGCCTTCGTAGAGGAACTGCCGCTGACCACCAGCGGCAAGGTCATCCGGCGATTGCTGCGCGACCGCGAGGTCGCGCTTTCGTCCGGCTGAAGCCATTGCCAGGCTGATGCTCAGCTGCCGAAACGGCGGCTGAGGATCTTGTCGCGCAGGATGCGGGCGATGTTGCGGGTATTGCGATACATGTGTAGTTGCGTGCCGACCTGGCGCACGTCACGATCGGCATTCGACCTCAGGCCGATCACCAGCGTGCCCATGGCCTCGCGCTCCTGCCAGAAGCGGCTCATGATCGGATGGTCGGGGACCGCGCAGCTGTCGGTGCGCTCGATATTGGCATCGTCGAGATGCCATTCGGTCAGGTCGGCCATCAGCAGCTTGCCCGGCGAGAAGCGGGCATAGTCCTCGTCATAGGCGGTCTTCCAGGTATAGGCCTCGCCGGCCATGATGAAGACGACCATGGAGGCGACCGCGCTGCCGTTCAGGTCGAGCGTGTGGATGCGGACCTGGTCTGCTTCGGCCAGATTGGTGATGGCCTCGCGGGCAAAGGCCGCACGCAGACGGTCGGTGATCATCGCCGAGCGCTTGCGGCCCTTCCAGCCGCTGGCCTCGAGCGCTAGAAATTCCTCCATGCGCAGGCGGATCTCTTCCGGCTGACGGGCGACATTGTAGCTGACAGGCCCCAGTTCGCTGAGCAGGCGGAACTGGCGGCGCATTTCGCGCAGATGGTTCTTCGCCAGGCTGTTCTGCAGGTAGGTCTGGCCATCCTCTGCGCTGTGCAGCATCGGGCGTTCATAGGGGCTGGTGATGGTCAGCGGCAGTTCGCGACCAAGCGCCACAGCCTTGGCAAGATGGGCGAAGCGGCCGTTCAGCCTGAGGTCCGGCAGGACCAGCACGCCGGGCAGCTTGGCTTCCGGCCGGGCAATCGCCTCGAACAGGTTGTCGAGCGTTTCGGCAGCGCCCTCGGCATCGACCAGCGGCGTGCCGAGCGGGCCGAAGGGATTGGCCCAGACGCGGATGATCGAAGGGCCGACCGAGAAGCCGGGTTTCTCGACGGAGAAGGGAAACAGCATGCGCAGACGCGAGCGTCGCTCGTCTTCGTCGCGGATCACGGCGAGGCGCACCTGGCGTTCCTCGAGCCGCGGCATGGCCGGCGCAAGGAAACGCGGCGCGAAGAAGACGTTGGCTTCCATGACGCGGTAGGTCAGGTGGTCGAGTTCGTCCTGCAGGTCGTAGCCCATCTGACCTGGATAGATGCTCAGGTGGCGGCCCGGGCGGCCGACGGCCATCTCGGTATCGGCGCCGACACGCATCTCGCGGCGGTTGGCGAGGCTGCCGATCAGGCGATTGGCATCGCTGTTCATGCTCTCGTTGTAGATGGGCTTTTCCGGCATGGTCAGGCAGCCCCTTTCGTCTTGTTCATCAGCGACAGGGGGTCGGCGAAGGCAAAGACCACGATGCCCAGGGCACGACGCACGGTGATGTGCAGGAGGATGGCTTCGACCATGGTGGCAGCCGCCGTTGCAATGGCAGCACCGGCCAGGCCGTAGATGGGGATCAGGGTCACGTTCAATCCGATATTCGTCGACAGCGCTGCGACATACAGCAGGACGCAGAGTTTTTGCCGGCCGGCCATGGTCAGCAGCATTTCGGCAGGGCCGACCAGCGCCTTGGCCATGTTGCCGGCAAACAGGATCACCATCAGATGGTAGCCGGCGGTGAAGGCCGCGCCGAACAGCGAGAGCAGGACATTGCCGAGGATGAGCACAAGGCCGCCCACGGCAAGCGATGGCCAGAAACTCCAACGGGCCGCGGTGCCGGCAAAGCTCGCCAGCGACGCCTTGTCGCCCGCCGCCATCATTGCGGAAAACTGCGGCGTGGCGCCGGCCTTGACGGCAAAATAGACGAATTGCACCAGCGCCATGGTCTTGGCTGCGGCGAAATAGATGCCGACCTGGTCGGGCGGCAGATAGAGACCGACGACGACGACATCGGAATTGGTCAGCAGGAAGCCGAAGCCTTCGATCAGGAAGATCGGCAGGGCGACCCTGAACCAGGCGAGGAAATCGATCTTGCGGGCGCCCTTGTCGAAGCGCTGGACCATGCGGTGGTCGATGGTGAGGAACTGACCGATCGTCGTGACATAGGTGGCGGCCAAAGCGGCCTGCATGGCGGTGGTGGCCGTCGGCGGCGCGCCCAGTGCGACGGCGGCAAGCATGAAGGCGAGGATCAGCGTCGGGCGGATGATATAGGTCGGGCTCATCGCCGTGACCGGCCAGCTGTTGGCGCGGGCCGTGCCGTCGAGCACGTCGCCGAGCGCAATCATCGGCAAGGCGAAGAAGGCGAGGAACAGCGGCACCATGTAATAGTGGTCGATCACCGCACCGAAGACATGCAGCCCGGCAAGGCCGACCAGCGCGATCAGGCTGGCGCAGCTCATGGCGAAGACGCGGGCGGTCATGGTCAGGCCGCGGATTTCGTCATGGGCGTTGGCCACCCGGTACTGCGGCAGAAAGCGGATGATCGCGGTGTGGAAGCCGAGGCAGGAAAGATTGCCGAACAGAACCACGAGCACCCAGACGAAGACGAAGATGCCGTATTCGAACTCGCCCATCAGGCGGGCCTGGATGATCTGCGAGGCAAAGGCGATGCCGGCGCTGGCGACGCGGATGGCGAAGGCGATCAGGGTCATGCGCTGGGCGCGGCCGGTGTCGTCGTTGCGGGCAAGGATGCCGCAGAGTTTGCGGACGAGCGGATGCAGGCCCGAAGGCAGCCATTTTTCCGCTGTCTGGAGAACCGCCATCACTGATACGCACAACTCGTTGCAGGGCTTTCGATGCGGCTGAAGATCGCAGCGGGGAGCCTGAATGATTGGTCTGACGGGAAAAACAGCGAGACGGATCAGGCCGCAGGCCGTCAGACGCGACGTCCGCAGACTGGCAGAACACGGTTAAGAAACGGTTCAAGGGCTGATCTATATGCCAAACAAATGGGGCGGCTCGAAAGCCGCCCCCATTGAGAAAAACGTCGTCTTCCCAAGCGCGTCAGGCGCTTTCGAACGCGCCGTGGCAATGCTTGTATTTCTTGCCGGAGCCGCAGGGGCAGGCTTCGTTGCGGCCGATACGACCCCAGGTCGAAGGCTGGTCAGGATCGCGGTTTTCCGGTGCGACGAAACCGGCGGTGCTTTCGTCTGCACCTTCGCCGAAGTCGTCCTCGCCGGTGGTCGCATCGATATGATGACCTTCCATAGCCGGTGTCGTCGGTACTGGCGGGGCATCACGAACCAGCTCGACGCGCGACATCTGCATGGTCGCTGCATCGCGCAGGTTGGCGAGAAGGGCCTGGAAGAGTTCGAAGGCTTCGGCCTTGTATTCCTGCAGCGGATCACGCTGGGCATAGCCACGGAAGCCGACGACCGAACGCAGATGGTCGAGGTTGACGATGTGCTCGCGCCACAGGTTGTCAATGGTCTGCAGGATGACCGAACGTTCGACATAGGCCATCAGTTCGCCGCCGAAACGCTCAGCCTTGTCGGCGGCAGCCTTGTCGGCGGCTTCGGTAATGCGGGTCAGGATATCGTCTTCGGCAATGCCTTCTTCGGCGGCCCATTCCTCGATCGGCAGATCGAGATTGAGGGTCATCGCGACCTTCTGCTTCAGGCCCTGGACATCCCACTGCTCGACATAGGCATGTTCGGGAATGTGAATCGACACCATGGTCTCGATGACTTCGTGACGCATGTCGGCGATCGTCGAGGAGACGTCGGCGGCATCCATCAGCTCGAGGCGCTGCTCGAAGATGACCTTGCGCTGATCGTTCAGCACGTCGTCATATTTGAGCAGATTCTTGCGGATGTCGAAGTTGCGGGCTTCAACCTTCTTCTGGGCGCGTTCGAGCGCCTTGTTGATCCAAGGATGCACGATGGCTTCGCCGTCTTTCAGGCCAAGCTTGGTCAGCATCGAATCCATGCGGTCCGAGCCGAAGATGCGCATCAGGTCGTCCTGCAGCGACAGGTAGAACTTGGAGCGGCCCGGGTCGCCCTGACGGCCGGAGCGGCCGCGCAGCTGGTTGTCGATACGGCGGCTTTCGTGGCGTTCGGTGGCGATGACGTAGAGGCCGCCGGCTTCCAGCGCCTTCTGCTTCAACGCCTGCACTTCGGCACGGATCGCCGCTTCCTTGGCATCGCGCTCGGCGCCCGGCTCCATGTCGGCCAGTTCGTGCTCGAGACGCATGTCGATATTGCCGCCGAGCTGGATATCGGTGCCGCGGCCGGCCATGTTGGTGGCGATGGTGACCGCACCGGGAACACCGGCCTGCGACACGATATAGGCTTCCTGCTCGTGGTAACGGGCGTTCAGGACCTTGAAGTCCTTGAAGCCGGACTTGCTCAGCATGTCGGCGAGCAGTTCGGACTTTTCGATCGAGGTGGTGCCGACCAGAACCGGCTGGTTGCGCTCGCTGGCCGCCTTGATCTCGTCGATGATCGCCTTGAATTTTTCCTCGAAGGTCCGGTAGACCTCGTCGTCCTCGTCGATGCGCTTGATCGGCAGGTTGGTCGGGACTTCGATGACTTCGAGACCGTAGATGTTGGCGAATTCTTCCGCCTCGGTCGATGCCGTGCCGGTCATGCCGGCGAGCTTGGAATACATGCGGAAATAGTTCTGGAAGGTGATCGAGGCCAGCGTCTGGTTTTCCGGCTGGATCTTGACTTTTTCCTTCGCTTCCAGCGCCTGATGCTGGCCTTCGGAATAGCGGCGTCCCGGCATCATGCGGCCGGTGAATTCGTCGATGATGACGATTTCGTCGTTGCGGACGATATAGTCCTTGTCGCGGCTGAACAGCTTGTGGGCCTTCAGCGCATTGTTGATGTGGTGGACGATCGCGACATTCTCGACGTCGTAAAGCGATTCACCCTTGAGCAGGCCAGCCTCACGCAGGAGGTTCTCGAGCTTCTCTGTGCCGACTTCGGAGAAATTGGCCGAGCGCTGCTTCTCGTCGATCTCGTAGTCTTCGTCGCTGAGAAGCGGGATATAGGCGTCGATCGTGTTGTAGAGGTCCGAACGGTCGTCGAGCGGGCCGGAGATGATCAGCGGGGTGCGGGCCTCATCGACGAGGATCGAGTCAACTTCGTCGACGATCGCGTAGTTGTGGCCGCGCTGGACCATCTGGCCGCGCTCATACTTCATGTTGTCGCGCAGATAGTCGAAGCCGAGCTCGTTGTTGGTGGCGTAGGTGATGTCGCAGGCATAGGCCGCGCGGCGCTCGTCGTCGGTGATGCCATGCACGATGACGCCGGTCGACAGGCCGAGGAAGCCGTAAAGCCTGGCCATCGTCTGGCTGTCGCGCTTGGCGAGGTAGTCGTTGACGGTAACGACATGCACGCCCTTGCCGGCGAGCGCGTTGAGGTAGACGGCGAGCGTTGCCACCAGCGTCTTGCCTTCGCCGGTCTTCATTTCGGCGATCGAATTGTCGTTGAGGATCATCGCGCCGACAAGCTGTACGTCGAATGGTCGCATGCCAAGGGCGCGGCGCGAGCCTTCGCGGGCGACGGCAAAGGCCGGGACGAGAATGTCGTCGAGTGTCTTGCCGGCGGCCAGCATCTGGCGGAACTCGTCGGTCTTGCCGGCCAGTTCACTGTCGGAAAGTGCCTTCATGCTCTCTTCAAGCGCGGCGATCTGGGCAATGCGCGGCTGGTAGGAACGGACACGACGCTCGTTCGACGAGCCGAAAATTTTGCGCGCAAGTCCACCAAGACTGACCATATCGATGGTCCTTTCTGACCTTCGTCATAACGTTTACACGCCCAACTGCTTCACTTCTGTCCAAGCATTTAGGCGCCATGCCTCCAGAAACTACTCTGGACGCGAGGTTGCGTGACAGATAAGAGGGGGGTCGAATGATGTCAACGGCGCAGGCGCGTGCGAAAGGCCTGCGAATTACGGGCATCGGACAATTTTTTGCCCGATTCGAGCGGTCTTCAAACGGTTCACCATCCGAAAGGTCTTTCATGCTTCGCGTTAATAAGTTTCTGCTTGCTGCCTGTGTCTCCCTCGTTGCCCTCCACGGCCCGGTGTTTGCCGAGGATGCCGTGGTTGCCAAGGTCGGCACGCTCGAGATCACCCAGTCTGAACTGGATCTGGCCATCGCCAACCTTGATCCGCAGCTGTCCCAGCTGCCGGACGAACAGAAGAAGGTTGCCGCTCTTTCCGGCGCGATCGACGTCAAGCTTCTGGCCGGCAATGCCGAAGCCGCCGGTCTCAAGACCGATCCGGAATATGTCCGCCGCATGCAGTTCATCGCCGACCGCGAGCTGCACAACATCTATTTCAAGAAGAACGTCGTCGACGCCGTGACCGAAGACGAAGTCAAGGCGCGCTACGAGAAGGAAATCGCAGCGCTTCCGAAGCAGGACGAGATCCGTGCCCGCCACATCCTGGTAAAGACCGAGGAAGAAGCCAAGGCGATCATCGCCGATCTCGATGCCGGCAAGGACTTCATCGAACTGGCCAAGGAAAAGTCGACCGACCCGAACAAGTCGGAAGGCGGCGACCTCGGCTACTTCGTCAAGGGCCGCATGGTTCCGGAATTCGAAGAAGCCGCATTCGGCATGGAAAAGGGCACCTATTCCAAGACGCCGGTGAAGACGCAGTTCGGTTTCCACGTCATCAAGATCGAAGACAAGCGCGAAGCCGCGCCGCCGAAATACGAGGAAGTGGCTCAGCAGGTTCGCCAGCTGGTGATGCGCGACAAGTATCTCGAAGTGATCGAGAAGGCCAAGGCCGACCAGAAGATCGAGATCGTCGACGAGACCCTGCGCAAGGGTTATGAAGACGCGAACAAGCAGCAGGCCCAGCCGCAGCCGTAACGCATCGTTTGTTTCCCAGACAAAGGCCCGCAGATTGCGGGCCTTCCACTACAGGCCATGATCATGTCTTCCAGCATTTCCCCGCTTGCTCCGAAATCCTATGCCGACATGCCGGCCATCCGCGGCGTGCGCATGGCCACGGCCGCTGCCGGCATCAAGTATAAAAATCGCACCGACGTGCTTTTGATGGCGTTCGACAAGCCGGCCAGCGTGGCCGGCGTGTTCACACGGTCGAAATGCCCGTCTGCGCCGGTGGATTTCTGCCGCAAGAACCTGGCGGCCGGCGTGGCGCGCGGCGTCGTGGTCAATTCCGGCAATGCCAATGCCTTTACCGGCATCAAAGGCCGGGCTGCGACCGAACTGACCGCAAAATCGGCGGCAGCGGCGCTTGGCTGCGACGAGAGCGAAATTTTCCTGGCCTCCACCGGGGTCATCGGCGAGCCGCTCGATGCGACGAAGTTTTCCGGCGTGCTGGGCCAGATGGCCAAGGACGGGACCGGTGATTTCTGGCTCGAGGCTGCCAAGGCGATCATGACCACGGATACCTATCCGAAGGTTGCCACCCGTACCGCCGAGATCGGCGGGGTCACCGTGACGATCAACGGCATAGCCAAGGGCGCCGGCATGATCGCGCCCGACATGGCGACGATGCTGTCGTTTGTGGTCACCGATGCCGATATCGCAGCGCCGGTGCTGCAGAGCCTGCTGTCGGCCGGTGTCGAGCCGAGCTTCAACTCGATGACCGTCGACAGCGATACCTCGACCTCCGATACGCTGATGCTGTTTGCCACGGGGGCTGCTGCCGAAGACGGACAGCGCCGGATCGAGACCGCGGACGATGCCGCTCTCGCCGGCTTTCGCGATGCGCTGAACGCGCTGCTCAAGGATCTGGCGATCCAGGTGGCGCGCGATGGCGAAGGTGCGACCAAGATGCTGGAAATCACCGTGACCGGTGCGACAAGCGATGCGGCGGCAAAGACGATCGCGCTGTCGATCGCCAATTCGCCGCTGGTCAAGACCGCGGCTGCCGGCGAAGACGCCAATTGGGGCCGTATCGTCATGGCGGTGGGCAAGGCCGGCGAAGAGGCCGATCGTGACCGACTGGCGATCTGGTTCGGCGATGTGCGCGTTGCGGTCAATGGCGAACGCGATGCTGGCTATTCGGAAGAAGCGGCATCGAATGTGATGAAGGGACAGGACATTCCGGTGAGGGTCGATCTTGGCCTCGGCAATGGCTCGGCGACCGTGTGGACCTGTGACCTGACCAAGGAATACGTGGCCATCAACGGCGATTACCGGAGCTGATCGCCGGCATGCTTGCAACTGTACCCGACCAGAACCTGCCCCTCGTTCGCCGCCTCGAAGCGGTCGGTTTTCGCGCATGGCCGGCGACCAGCGTCGTCTATGACGGCAGCTGGCAGATCCGCCTGACCGGCAGCCATCCGTCCAAGCGGCTAAACTGCATCGTTGCGCTCGATCCGTCCGACAGCCGCGATATCGGCCTTCGCATCGAGAAGGCCGGGCGCCGCTTCGAAGCGCATGGCCGTCCCCTGCTGATCCGCCAGACGCCGCTATCGCCGAAACCGATGATCGACTTCCTCGAGGCCGACGGCTGGGAGCGTTTCGAGGAAGTGCTGACGATGACCTGCGACCTGTCGCGGATCGATCTGCCGGATACGCTCGATCATCTCCCGACCCATGACATCGGACGCTATGTCGATGCCGATATCTCCGTGCACGGGGAAGACCTGGCGCTGAAGCCATCGCTGGCCGAAATCATCAGCGCGATCAAGCCGCCGACCGGCATGTTCGTCATCGAGGATCCGCAGGACGGACCGATCGCGACAACGCTCTGCGTGCAGGACAATGACCTTGCCGGGATCATGTCGCTTGCGGTTCGACCAGACCGGCGTGGCCAGGGGCTCGGCATCGAGGTTCTGACCTCTGCGCTGCGCTGGGCGCGCATCGGCGGTGCCCGCACCGCCTGGCTGCAGGTGGTCGCCGACAATGCGCCGGCGCTCGCGCTCTATGCCAAGATGGGGTTCGAGGAAGCCTATCGGTATTATTACTGGCGAAAGGCCGAGGCATGAGCGCGACGCCGAGACCGATCCTCCTGGTTGCTGCCTGCGCTCTGGTCGATACCGACAACCGAATCCTGCTCGCCCAGCGCCCCGAGGGCAAATCGCTGGCCGGTCTGTGGGAATTTCCCGGCGGCAAGGTCGAGACCGGCGAGACGCCGGAGGAGACGCTGGTGCGCGAGCTCGACGAGGAGCTGGGCATCCAGACCAAGGTTGCGTGTCTTGCGCCACTGAGCTTTGCCAGCCACACGTATGAAACATTCCATCTGCTGATGCCGCTCTATATCTGCCGTCGTTACGAAGGCATTCCGCATGGACGCGAGGGACAGGCGATCAAATGGGTGCGGGCCAAGGCGCTGCGCGATTATCCCATGCCGCCGGCCGACGAGCCGCTGATCCCATTCCTTCAGGATCTGTTGTGAGCGCGGGATATTTTCTCAAGCGTTCTTAATACAAAGTTTATAACCCTCGGGCAAAACTGATCGCTGTTCATGCGTCATGCGTGTGTGGAGCGTCATATGGCAAACGAAGATTTCTGGCGGGCTGCCCGATCCAGGGAACGGTCTTCGGTGAAAACCGGAAGAACCGGAGTTCTCAATATCGCCTGCTG